>NZ_ACQA01000001.1:0-340833 GCF_000182645.1 Brucella intermedia LMG 3301 | reverse complement strand
CGAATAATCGATGTTGCCGAGAAGCTGCACGTCGCCAACGCCCTGAAGACGCTTGAGATCGTCAACCACATTGAGAAGCGCATAGTTGCCGACATAGGTGCGATCGTAGCGATCGCTGTCGGAGAACATGGCGACCATGCCCAGAATTGTGGTGGAACGCTTGTCCACCGTGACGCCAAGACGCTGCACTTCCTGCGGAAGCGAGGAAGTCGCACGCTGCACGCGGTTGTTGACGTTGATCGTGGCCTGATCCGGGTCGGTGCCCAGAGCAAAGGTCACGGTCAGCTGCATCGTGCCGCTGCCAAGGCTCGAGGACTGCATATAGAGCATGTTCTCGACGCCGTTGATCTGCTGTTCCAACGGCGCGGCAACGGTCTGCGCGACCGTTTCGGCGCTGGCGCCGGGATAGGTCGCGCTGACGACGACCTGCGGCGGCGTCAGTTCGGGATACTGTGCAATCGGCAGAATCCGGATACAGATCAGGCCTGCCAGCACGAGCACAATGGAGATGACCGCCGCGAAAACGGGGCGGTCGACGAAAAATCTGTTCATTGCTTGCCTGCCGCCTGTTCTTTGCCAGCTTCGGCACCCGCCTTGTCCGGCGATGTGCTGTTGCCTGCTTCGGTAGCTGCGTCGACCGGATTAACGGGCTTGCCCGGGGCTGCCTTGATAAGCCCTTCGCTAATGACGCGGTCACCTGCGTTGAGACCTTCGGAAACCAGCCAGGCGTCGCTCAGTTCGCGAGCAACGGTAATCGGCCGGACTTCGACGATATTGTCCTTGTTGACCACGTAAACGAACTGCGTTTGCGGCCCCTGAAGCAATGCGGCCTTCGGGATGGTGATCGCATCCTTGACCTGGATGCCAAGAATGACAGCGCGAACGAACTGACCCGGGATCAGGCGACGCTTGGGATTCTCGACGACCGCGCGGGCACCGAGCGTACCCGTTTCCGTATCGAGCGACGAAGAGGTGAAATCGATCGTTCCTTCGTGGTCATAAGCCTGCCCGTCCCCGAACAGAACCTTGATCTTGAGACGGTCGGCATCTTCGCCCGTCGCACCGCGCTCGGCGCGCAAACGGTCGATTTCAGCGGCTTCCGTGTCCGTGAAGGAGAAGTTCACATAGACCGGGTCGAGCTGGGTAATCGAGGTCAGAAGGCTGGAAGACGCATCCGTACCGATAAGGCTGCCCTCATTGACCTGTTCGAGGCTGGTGATGCCGCTGATGGGCGCCGTCACCTTGGTATAGCTCAGATTGAGTTCAGCCGTGCGCAGCTGCGCCTTGGCTGCGGCGACAGACGCCTTGTTCAGGTCGCGCGTCGCGAAAGCCGAATCACGAACGGCAGTGCTCTGCACCTTCTGCTGGACCAGCTGTTCTGCGCGCTCCGCGTCGCGGATGGATTGCTGATACTGCGCCTCGGCCTGTGCCACCTGTGCCTGAGCCTTTTCAAGCTCCGCCTGGTAAGGTGCCGGGTCTATTTCGAACAGCACGTCGCCAGCCTTGACTTCCGTGCCTTCGATGAAATTGCGGTGAAGCAATATCCCGCCGACACGCGCACGCACCTGAACGTCGCGATAGGCACTGATACGCGCCGCATATTCGTAGGTGACAGGTACATCATGCGGCTCGACCACGGTAACAGATACCTGTGGCGGTGGCGGCGTTGCGCCGCCGGGGTGCCTGCGCCAGAACGGGTTGCCCCGCAAAGACAAGAAAAGCGGCCCCTGCCGCAAAAAGCCGAATGGAACGGTTCAAAGTCATGGTGGGAGTGCCCTTGCTGTCGCGCGGTGCTGCCAATTTAACATACACGAGTGTTTGTAAATACGATCTACCGTGTTATAGTCAATCGCTCAATATTACAGATCACGAATGAGTTACCCGGATTCAAGTGGCGAACTAAGCCATCAGACTGCATTCACCCGAGAGAAATCATGCGAAGAACGAAAGCCGAGGCAGCCGAAACCCGGGAAGCCATTCTGGTGGCTGCCGAGCAGGTTTTCCTCGAGCGTGGTGTCAACCAATCTACACTGATGGAAATTGCCTGTCATGCCGGAGTGACGCGGGGTGCGATTTATTTCCACTTCCGCGACAAGGTGGAGATTCTTCGCACCATCATCGGCAATGTCCGGTTTCCGCAAGAAGAAATCATGCTGCAGGCTGCGGCCGTCAACCACCCCAATCCGATGCATGTGCTCGAGCAGTCGATCATTCAGGCGCTGCAGCTTTTCTCGAACAACGAGCGTCAGCAGAACATTTTCATCATTATCAACCAGCGATGCGAATTCGTCGGCGAAATGGCCCCGCTTGAAGATCGCCTTCGCGAAGCGCGCGCCAACGTCCTCTCCCTGTTCGCAGGATTGCTGGACGTGGCTGCAAGACGCGGGGAGCTTTCAAAGGAATGGACCGCAGACACGGCGGCACCGATCCTGCTGTCCCTTCTAAGCGGCCTTCTCAACGAATGGTTGCGAGGCGACCGGAACTATGATCTTGTCACCTATGGCGGCAGGGCAATCTCGATACTCGTTCAATCTCTTAGAAATCCGGCATTCGAAGCTCATCAAACATAGTTGTCGGGCCCGATTTCGATATGCCTGCCCCGCCGGACAGGCTATTTTCACGATGGCCGGTTTCAACCAATCGTGATTGTCAAACCGCAAAATTGGGAGAGACGCTCGACTCTTTTATAATTTACGCTTACGTCAATGTAACTCTTGCGAAGAAATTAAAACTCGACCACATTTACCAATGAGGAAGCCTTCCGGGGGGCGGATGGCTTGGGAGACGGCGGGCGCACATGCGGCCCAATTTAGGACGGAGCGATCCGGGGAGAAGAAATGGCGAAAAAGACGACTGGGCAAAGTGCATCCGTAGTTGAATCCATGACCGCGGGATCGCCAGCCAATGGCGCGCCGACGCAGGAAAAGATCTGGTTCAAATCATATCCGGCTGGCGTTCCGCACGAGATCGATCTGAGCACGGCGACTTCCATCGGCGATATGATTCTGGCATCTTGCCGGCAATTCGCCTCCAGCCCGGCCTTCACCTGCATGGGCAAGGATCTGTCCTACAAGGAACTCGATGAATATTCGCGTGCGCTGGCTGCTTTTCTCCAGTCGCGCGGTCTCGTGAAGGGCGACCGCGTTGCGGTGATGATGCCAAATATCCTGCATTATCCGATTGCCTTCACGGCTATTCTCCGCGCAGGTTTCGTCGTCGTGAACGTCAATCCGCTATATACGCCGCGTGAACTGGAACATCAGTTGAAGGACTCCGGCGCCAAAGCATTGATAGTTTTGGAAAATTTTGCATCGACGGTTGAAAAGACCCTCAATTCGATCAACGTTCCCAACATAATCGTCGCGTCCATGGGCGACATGCATGGGTTCAAGGGCCACATCATCAATCTGGTCGTGCGCCGCGTGAAGAAAATGGTGCCGGCATGGACCATTCCGGGGCATGTCCGTTTCAAGGACGCATTGGCTCAGGGTCGCGCCCTATCCTTCAACCCGGTTCCGGTACAGGGTTCCGACCTCGCCTTCCTGCAATATACCGGAGGCACGACCGGCATCTCGAAAGGCGCGATGCTGACCCATAGCAACATCCTTGCGAATGTGGAGCAGATGCATACCTGGATGGAGGTTGCCTTCCGCAACAAGGGCAAGCCGAAGGCGCTGAATTTCGTGTGTGCGCTGCCGCTCTATCACATCTTCGCGCTTACTGTGAATGCCATGATCGGCATCAAGCTTGGTGCGCGAAATATCCTCATTCCCAATCCGCGCGATATTGCTGGCTTCGTCAAGGAACTGAGGAAATCCCCGTTCCATATCTTCCCGGGCCTCAACACTCTTTTCAATGGCCTCATGAATAATCCAGATTTCCAGACCCTGGATTTCAAACCTCTTATTCTCACTCTCGGCGGCGGAATGGCTGTACAACGTCCTGTGGCCGAACGCTGGCAGAAAATGACCGGTTGTCACATCACCGAAGGATATGGTCTTTCCGAGACTTCGCCCGTCGCCTGCGCCAACGCGCTGGATGCAACCGAGTTCTCAGGAACCATCGGCCTGCCGATGCCGTCAACCGATGTTGCGATCCGCGATGATGATGGAAACGACCTCGCTCTCGGTGAGGTCGGCGAAATCTGCGTGCGCGGACCACAGGTGATGACGGGATACTGGAACCGCCCGGACGAAACCAAGCGCGCAATCATGCCCGACGGATTTTTCCGGACCGGCGACATGGGTTTCATGGACGAGCGGGGCTATACCAAAATCGTCGACCGCAAGAAGGACATGATCCTTGTTTCCGGCTTCAATGTTTATCCGAACGAAATCGAGGAAGTGGCCGCAGGTCATCCCGGCATCGTGGAATCGGCTGCCATTGGCATACCGAACGAACATTCCGGCGAAGTCGTGAAACTGTTCGTCGTGCGCAGCGATCTCAACCTCACTGAAGACGAAGTCAAAGCCTATTGCGCCGAGCGCCTTACCAATTACAAGCGCCCGCGCGAAGTCGAGTTCCGCGAAAGCCTGCCGAAAAGCAATGTCGGCAAGATCTTGCGCCGCGAACTTCGTGACTGAGAACGGTAAAACTTGAAAACAAATGTGGCCGGACTTTCATCCGGCCGCATTTGTTTCAGACAGCATCAGGCAGAGGGTGGCGCCAAGGGCTGCACGATCTCCTGAAACGGTGCCAGCGCTTCGCATCGAGCGGCCAGACCAGCCAATGAGGGGTATTTCTGCTCATCGAAGAGATGTGGATGGGCTTCACGAAGAAAGCGCAGTGCACAGGTCGCAGCAATATCGGCATGCCCGATATCATCTCCGAACCAATATGGTGATTTTCGTTCTGAAAAATCGTTCTCCAGCACATCCAGCACCCGGGCGATCTGTGTTTCGCAACGCTCTACCCAAACATTTGATTTTTCGCTTCGCAGCAAACCTTCATAGAGCAGGCTTACGGCTTTATCGGCAAGACCGGTAGAAAGCGCGCATATCTTCAATGCCTGACGACGCTCGGCACCTTTTGGCGCGATCAACGGAGGTTTGCCGTCGGCGATCTCATCGAGATAGTCGAGTATCGCCGCGCTTTCGATCGCGACCTCGCCATCATCCAGTACAAGCGTCGGCACGCGGCTCAGCGGATTGAATTCCGCAAGCCTGTCACGATCACCGAACGTCGACCATGGTTTGTGTTCAAATGGCAGGCCGTAAAGCCGCATGGCGATAGCGACACGCCGCACAAAAGGAGAATCATACTGGCCGATCAGAATCATGGGTATAGCTCGCCGCGAACGTTAAACGTCCTGCCATGCTACTCCATGCCAATTCCGCCGCAAGAGCAGCAAGAATGAATTGTGGTGACGCTTCCATTCAATCCGTTGAATGGAAGCGTCGACTTAACGTTTCAGCAATTCGGGCAGGCCGGCCACGCTATCCAGCACGATATCGGCGTGGGGTTCCAATGCTTCGCGAGGACTGTTGCCCGATAGAACGCCGACTGCCAGTCCCGCACCGGCTGCGTGGGCTGTCTCCAGGTCGTGAAGATTGTCGCCGACCATGGCAATCTCATGCGGAGCAAGCCCCAGCTTTTCTGCAAAATAAAGCAGGGGATCGGGATAGGGTTTTGGACGCGCCGCCGTGTTGTAGCCGATCACGACGTCGAAAAAACCGTCGATACCCAGCGCTTTGGCCGTGGCGTGCGCGCCAGCCTCGGAATCGTTAGTAGCAATGCCAAGCCGGAAACCCATGGTGCGAAGCGTTTCGAGCGTTTCATGCAAAGCTTCTACGGCCACAGCAGAACGTGCGCCTTCGGTGACGCAGTAAGCGTCATATTCTTCGATAAGCTCGCGCGATTGCTCGGACACCACATCAGGGTGCCAAAGCGAAACAATGTCTTCGACCGTACCGGCCGCGATGACTGAATTGGCCCGGAAACGCTCGGTCAGCCAGTCATAGCCCCCGGCATCGAGCAATGCGCGGGCCCGCAGGTCGTCCCCCTTTGCAGCCCGCTGCGCAAGCTGCCAGGAGATTGAAAACCAGGTCCGGTCAAAGTCGATCAAGGTACCGTCCTTGTCGAAGAGGACGGCACGGATTGATCTGATGCGTTCTTCGGAAAGCTTTTCGCTCATGCTTCAAGCGCACCGGCACGCTTCTTGACGGCAGAAGGCTTCACCCCCAGCAATTTGAGAAGATCATCGCCACGGCGCACATAGCGCAGCGAACGACGCGTCAAAATGCGCCCGTCCTGCGGTGCCGTGAGCGTAATGTCGCCTTCAGGTTCACCCGGTTTCGTAACCACCGTCACGAGCTTCGCGCCTGCTTTGACTTCGTCGCCGGGCGCTACATGATAGAGCACCATGCCGCCCTCCGGCGCCCGCAGCATCTCGACATGCGAGAGCGGCGTGACAAGCCCCTTATATTCGGTTTCAAGCTTCACATTGTCGTCGCGAACGACACCGCGATGTACGAGGAATTTATACAAGCCCTCGGCGTCGCCCTTGCCCATATCGGGGTAAACATCGCTCAAGCCGCGAAATTCGACTGTCGTCACCGCGCGGCGCTTCATGTTGCGCTTGTCCGCTGGCAATTGCAGGACAGGATGCGCGCAGGCTTCCTCAAAAGCTGCGTCGGCGGTCGTATCCCATGCGAGGATCGCCGTCGAATTGAGCGCAATGGCCAGATCTTTCATGTCCTCGGCAAATTCTTCAGCGATGTAGACGTAGTTTTCGCTCTCATCGTCGCAATGCAGATCGAGAACGATGTCGTTCGGCAGAGCCAGCTTCAAAAGCGTCGCCTTCAGGCGCTGTGCCAGTGAGATCGGCGCATC
Source organism: Brucella intermedia LMG 3301 (assembly GCF_000182645.1). Classification (NCBI taxonomy): domain Bacteria; kingdom Pseudomonadati; phylum Pseudomonadota; class Alphaproteobacteria; order Hyphomicrobiales; family Brucellaceae; genus Brucella; species Brucella intermedia. The sequence continues at coordinate 334,002 of NZ_ACQA01000001.1, read as the reverse complement.
CGGCTCCGGCAGTTCAGACGTATTGAAATCCGGCAGCAGCGGGAAGGCGCGGTTGAAATTGGTCAGCGAAAAGGTTTCGAAGCGACCGAGATGCTGATGGGCCTGCCACTGGTTGGAGCCGATCGGATTTGCCTGCGGAACAACGGTGATATTGCCGAGAACGCGCCCTTCCTCGGCCGCTTTCTTCAACATCGGAACCAGGAAATGAAGAGCCGCCTGCCCCGGAAGTTCGGCACCGTGAAGCGACGATTGCAAATAGGCGGAAGGCGCATCGCTGTCCTTGCCGGCAAAGCGCAGCACGCGCAACTCGATGGCATTTCCCGGTACATCGCCGGCAAATTTCACAATCTCGGTTTTCATTTCATGTCCCATTCTATTCCTCATGAAGAGAGCCGGATTACAAACCCGGCTCTCTTTCATTTCTAATTGTGCAGAGAATGCCGTCAAGCTTTCCTTCGCGCATGCAGATGGGCGACAAGCCCTTGCGTGGAAGCGTCGCGACCATCGCTGGTTTGCTCGCCCGAGACAACCGGCAAGAGTTCGGTGGCAAGTTCCTTGCCAAGCTCGACGCCCCATTGATCGAAAGCGTTGATGCCGAAAATCTGCGCCTCGACGAAAACACGATGCTCATAGAGCGCGACCAGACGCCCGAAAGCGAACGGGTCAAGCTTGTCGTGAACCAGCGTCAACGAAGGACGGTTGCCCGAGAAGACGCGATGCGGCGCAATGCGTTCCACTTCGCTTTCGGCAAGGTTCTTCGCCTTCAACTGCGCCCGCGCTTCGTCCAGCGTGCGGCCCTTCATCAAGGCTTCCGACTGCGCAAGGCAGTTTGCGAGCAGCATTTCATGCTGGTGGTCAAGGTGCTTTTCATGACCCTTCGCCGCAACGATGAATTCAAGCGGGATGGTGTCGGTACCCTGATGCAGAAGCTGGAAGAAGGCGTGCTGGCCGTTGGTACCGGGCTCGCCCCATACGACCGGGCCGGTCGGGCCGGAAACCGGCGTCCCATCGACCGTGACGCTCTTGCCATTCGATTCCATATCCAGCTGCTGCAGATAGGCAGGCAGGCGGGCCAGACGCTGATCGTAGGGAATGATCGCACGGCTGCCATAGCCGCAGATGGCACGGTGCCAGTAGCCGATGAGGCCCAGCCACATGGGCAGGTTCTTTTCCAGCGGCGCATCGCGGAAATGCACATCCATCGAATGTGCGCCTGCCAGAAACTTGCGGAAGTTGTCCGGTCCAATCGCGATCATGACCGGCAGGCCGATGGCCGACCACACCGAATATCGTCCGCCGACCCAGTCCCAGAAACCGAAAACTCGATCTTCGGCTATGCCAAAGGCGGCTACCTTGTCCAGCGCCGTCGAGACTGCCGCGAAATGGGCCCCCACGGCTGCTTCGCCAAGCGCATCGGCTATCCATTTGCGCGCGGTCTGCGCATTGGTCATGGTTTCGATGGTCGTGAACGTCTTGGAAGCGATAATGACGAGCGTCGTCGCGGGATCAAGGATGCCGAGCGTATCGGCAATATGAGCGCCGTCGATATTGGAGACGAAATGCGCGCGCGGGCCATCATGATAGGGAGAAAGCGCGAGCGTCGCCATGACGGGACCGAGATCGGAGCCGCCAATGCCGATATTGACTATATCGGTGATCTTCTTGCCGGTTGCGCCCTTGATAGCGCCCGACCGGATGCCATCCGAAAATGCCGCCATACGGTCCAGCACTTCCTTCACGTCCGGCAGGACATTGTGTCCGTCGACGAGCACTTCCTTCGAGGAAGTATCGCGCAGCGCGACGTGGAGAACGGCACGATCCTCGGTATTGTTGATATGCTCGCCTGCAAACATCGCCGCGCGACGGCCTTCAACATCGGCAGCACCGGCCAGCTCCTTGAGGAGCCCGATCGTTTCGTCGTTGACCCGGCATTTCGACCAGTCGAACAGAAGGTCATCCAGGGACAACGAATACCGCTCGAACCGACCCGGGTCCGATTTGAACGCTGCCCGCATGTCCTGCGGAGCCGAATCTGCCCAATGCTTTTTCAGCTTTGCGACCGTTGCTTCAAGCTTCGTCGCGTCTCTTGCCATGATGCTACTCCCGAATCAAATCGATTTAATTGCGGACATTAAGCGCTTTAGAGAGGATTTGCGGCAACTAAATTACCGAACTTCCAATTTGGACAGGGTGTCATATACACCATATTGATCAATTTAGGGTGATCCATCCAGGAGTGAACCATGGACCTGACTGGAGAAGAGCGGATAGCGGCACCCAGACAAGCAGTCTGGGATGCGCTGAACGACATTGAGACGCTGAAATCCTGCATTCCGGGCTGTGAAGATATCGAGCGAATTTCGGACACGGAAATACGGGCTGCGCTCAAGGTGAGTTTCGGAATCCTGAAGGTCCGCTTTCACGGGATTCTGGAATTGTCGAATATGAAACCGCCGATCTCCTATACGATCTCCGGCCACGGTGAAGGTTCCATAGCCGGGTTTGCGCATGGGGCGACCGACGTGCGCCTGGATGAAGATGGCGAGGATACTATTCTGTCCTATGCCATACGTGGCGATGCGGGCGGCAAGGTAGCGCAGATAGGCACGAAACTGCTCGGTTCGGTCGCACGCAAGATCGCAGACCGCTTCTTCGCCAATATCGCAGAAGCGGCGTCCAACGCCGCCGCAAAAACGACCTGATCAGGCTTCACTCTTGTAAAGCTGTAACGATCTTCCTTAGCAACCAAGTATTCAAAGTTTCGAATACTTCCTGAAAGTCCGCTGGCATGAAACCCAGAGATATCGCGACCTATGTTTTTCTTTCCGTAGCATGGGGATTATCATTCCTCGTGGTCTTGCGCGTCGTAGAAGCCTTTGGCTGGGTCGGCGCGGTGGCTTTCCGCTCCTTCATTGCGGCCGGAACGCTCTTTGCAATTGCGAAACTCTCCGGCCGCAGGCTGGATTTTCATGCTGGCTGGAAACCTTTTGCCGTGGTTGGCGCAACCACGGTTGCGGGGCCAGCTGATCGGCCTTTCTTATGGGACCCCGCTGATCGGAACGGCGATGGCCGCGATCTGCGTGGCCTCCATTCCGCTCTTCTCGATGATCATCAGCCAGCTCTGGGGGCTTGAGCGCATTACGTCGCGCGGGCTTGTCGGGCTGCTGCTTGGCGTTACCGGCATCGTGCTCTTGGTTGGTTTCCCGGCTGTTGCCGTCACGCCCGCCTTCATCATGGGCTGTGTCGCCGTACTTTTCTCCTGCTTTTCCGCAGCTTTCGGCAGCAACTATGCCAGCCGCCGCCTTTCCGGCACCGGTTCGTGGGAAACCACCATCGGCGCATTCGTTTTTGGCGGCATCCTCTCCTTGCCGCTCATCTTCGCTGTGCCTGTGCCAGCCCTGCCGGGGTTGGCTGATTTTGGATATCTGCTCATCTCGGCCTGCGTGATGAGCGCCCTCACCTATGTGCTCTATTTCAAGCTGGTCGGAAGTGTCGGGCCGACGAAGGCCATCAGCGTCGAGTTCGTCGTGACGGTCATCGCGGTTCTGGTAGGCGCCGTCTTCCTGAAGGAGCAGCTTTCCCTGATCCAGTTCGTCGGTGCCGCCGTCATTATCAGTGGTTGCGCCCTGGTGCTAAGCTCCCGCCCTGCACTTCCCAAGGAGACGGAAATTCTCCCTGAGCCGACAAGCGCGATAGAGGCAAGAAACGGCCTCAAGTCCGATCCGTTGTGATCCCGCAGTTCTGCTGAACATTTGAAGGCCCGTGCTTCCAAAGCCGGGCCTTCTTCATGAACGCGCCCATTTCCATAAATTGACCAGATGATAAAAAATTTGACCTTCCGAGAAAATCTGTCATCCTGTCCTTAACGGGCATCATGCGGCGGCAAAGATCGCAGCCCGGTACATAGTTGCGGCGCGCAAAGGGAACCCGCGCCTGAACAAGCAAAAATGGGAGATGCGGTCGATGAGATCAGCAGAGAATTCGCCTATTGATGCAATTGATAATCCGGGACACGCAAACGGGCCTGACATCCGTGGGGCGAGGCTTGACAAGGCCGACTATGCGCATGTTTTCGACGATCTGCATCCACCGCTTACCAAGCACGAAGCCCTGGTTGAGTCCGATCGCTGCTATTTCTGCTACGACGCTCCGTGCATGAATGCCTGCCCGACGGGCATCGATATTCCGATGTTCATTCGACAGATCAATGCGGGCAATCCGGTTGGGGCTGCGAAGACCATCCTTTCGGAAAACATTCTGGGCGGCATGTGTGCACGCGTTTGCCCGACAGAAACACTCTGCGAAGAAGTGTGCGTTCGCGAAATTTCGGAAGGCAAGCCGGTCAAGATCGGTGAATTGCAGCGCTATGCCACCGACGTTCTGATGGAAACCGGCAATCATCCATTCAAGCGCGCGCCTGAAACCGACAAGCACATTGCCGTGGTTGGCGCGGGTCCGGCAGGTATCTCCGCTGCCCATCGCCTTGCCATGCATGGCCATAAGGTGACCATCTTCGAAGCCCGGCCCAAAGGCGGCGGCCTCAACGAATATGGTATCGCGGCCTACAAGACGGTCAATAATTTCGCACAGCGCGAACTCGAATTCGTGCTCAAGATCGGTGCGATCAATGTCGAATATAACCAGACGCTCGGTCAGGACATCACTATCGAGGCGCTGAAAGCCGGCTATGACGCGGTCTTCCTCGGAATGGGCATGCCGGGCGTCAATGATCTGGGCCTTTTGGGCGAAGACGCGCCAAACGTTATCGATGCGGTCGACTACATCGCCAATCTGCGCCAGGCAAAAGACCTGTCATCCCTGCCCGTCGGCCGCAACGTGGTGGTCATCGGCGGTGGCATGACCGCAGTGGACGTAGCGATCCAGACCAAGAAGCTCGGTGCTGAAAACGTAACCATCGTCTATCGCCGCGGTCAGGAGAACATGAATGCCAGCGCCTATGAACAGGAACTGGCACAGATTCACGGCGTGGTCATCCGCCACTGGCTGCAACCCCACGCGCTTGAACGGAACGAAGACGGCACTGTCAATGCCGTGGTGTTTGAATATACCGCTATCGAAGACGGCAGGCTTTCCGGCACCGGGGAATATCTCATTCTTGAAGCCGATCAGGTCTTCAAGGCTATCGGCCAGAAGTTCGAACCGGAACCGCTGGCGGGTTCGGGCATCGGGCTATCCAGGGGACGGATCAGCGTGGACGACGAACGTCGCACGTCGGTCGAGGGCATATGGGCAGGCGGTGATTGCGTCGCAGGCGGCAAGGACCTGACCGTCGCATCGGTGGAAGATGGCAAGGTCGCCGCTGAATCGATCCATGCAACGCTGATCAAACGCCCCCAGGCAATCGAAGGCTTTGCCGATGCAGTGCTTTCAGGAGGCGCGCTCCATGCCCCGGCATCGGCTGTGCGGGACCGCGGCGTTCATCTGAGCCAGGAACAGGGCTGAGGAGATAGAAAATGGCTGATCTTTCAACGAATTTCCTCGGCATCAAGTCTCCCAATCCCTTCTGGCTGGCTTCTGCCCCGCCGACCGACAAAGCCTATAATGTCGAGCGCGCGTTCAAGGCTGGCTGGGGCGGCGTGGTCTGGAAGACGCTTGGCGCGGAAGGCCCACCGGTGGTCAATGTCAATGGGCCGCGCTATGGCGCGATCCATGGTGCCGACCGGCGCCTGCTCGGTCTTAACAATATCGAGCTGATTACCGACAGGCCGCTCGAAGTCAATCTGCGTGAAATGAAGGAAGTGAAGATGCGCTGGCCCGACCGCGCATTGATCGCTTCGATCATGGTGCCATGCGAGGAAGAAGCATGGAAGGCCATCCTGCCTCTGGTGGAAGAAACCGGCGCTGACGGCATCGAGCTGAACTTCGGCTGTCCGCACGGCATGAGCGAACGCGGCATGGGTGCGGCTGTCGGCCAGGTGCCGGAATATGTCGCCATGGTCGTCAAATGGTGCAAGCAGTATAGCCGGATGCCGGTGATCACCAAGCTGACGCCGAACATCACCGATATTCGCAAGCCTGCTCGTGGCGCCCATGCGGCGGGGACCGATGCGGTGTCGCTGATCAACACGATCAATTCCATCGTGTCGGTCGATCTGGACAGCATGTCGCCGGTCCCGTCCATTGATGGTCGCGGCAGCCACGGCGGCTATTGCGGCCCTGCGGTCAAGCCGATTGCGCTCAATATGGTGGCGGAAATCGCACGCGATCCTGAAACGCGCGGTCTGCCGATTTCAGGCATCGGCGGCATCACCACCTGGCGCGATGCGGCAGAATTCATCGCGCTCGGCTGCGGCACGGTGCAGGTCTGCACGGCTGCGATGACCTATGGTTTCAAGGTCGTTCAGGAAATGATCGACGGTCTTTCCGACTGGATGGACAGCAAGGGTTATCAGTCTCTGGATGATTTCCGCGGCATGGCCGTTGGCCACGTCAGCGACTGGCAATATCTCAACCTCAACTACGTCACCAAGGCGCGGATCAATCAGGATCTCTGCATCAAATGCGGGCGTTGCCATATTGCCTGCGAGGACACCTCGCACCAGGCAATCACCAATCTGGTCAATGGCGCGCGCCACTTTGAGGTGATCGACGAGGAATGCGTTGGCTGCAATCTTTGCGTCAATGTCTGCCCGGTCGAGGACTGCATCACGATGGAGCAGATCGGCGGTTTCGATCCGCGCACCAAGGCGCCGATCCCGGCGCAATATGCCAACTGGACGACCCATCCCAATAACCCGATGGCGGTGAAAGAGGCTGCGGAATAAAACAAAACGCCGGGCAAAAGCCCGGCGTTTTCATTTTGATATTTGGTTTTTAGCTGCTGACGCGCATTCCCTTTTCAGGCTCGAACACATGGCTCGTGGCCGGGTCGATGGCAATGGTCAGCACATCGCCGGGGCGCACCGTCAGCCGCTCGCGGAACAGGCAGGTAACCGGCTGGTCGCCGAGCTTGCCCATCACCATGATTTCCGAGCCGGTCGGCTCGACGATTTCGACCGTGACCGGCACGCCCTTATCGGCGATCTTCATATGCTCGGGGCGCATGCCATAAACGGCCTTGCCCGAAAGGCTTGCATAATCGCCTTCAGGAAGCGGCATACGGAAGCCGCCATCGGCCACAAACGAGCCTTCCTCGATCTTGCCGTTGACGAAGTTCATCGATGGAGACCCTATGAAGCCCGCGACAAACAGATTGGCCGGACGGTCATAAAGATCGAGCGGTGCGCCGATCTGCTCCACCAGACCATCGCGCATGACGACGATCTTGTCCGCCATGGTCATCGCTTCGATCTGATCGTGGGTCACGTAGATCGTGGTGGTCTTCAGGCGCTGATGCAGGCCCTTGATTTCACCGCGCATCTGCACGCGAAGTTTAGCATCGAGATTGGACAGCGGCTCATCGAACAGGAACACTTGCGGGTCGCGAACAATCGCACGGCCCATGGCCACGCGCTGGCGCTGGCCGCCGGAAAGCTGGCGCGGAAAACGGTCGAGCAGCTTGTTGAGCCCGAGGATTTCAGCGGCGCGCGCCACACGGCTGTCGCGTTCTTCCTTCGGTGCATTCTTCAGCATGAGCGCGAAGCCCATATTGTCGGCCACCGTCATATGCGGATAGAGCGCATAATTCTGGAACACCATGGCGATATCGCGTTCCTTGGCGCGCAGGTCGTTGACGACGCGCGGACCGATGGCGATTTCGCCGTCGCTGATTTCCTCAAGCCCTGCGATCATGCGCAGAAGCGTCGATTTTCCGCAGCCCGACGGGCCGACCAGCACGACGAATTCACCGTCCTGAATGTCCACTGACACGCCATGCAACACGCCGACATTGCCATATTTCTTGATTGCATTTCGGATGGATACAGATGCCATCTTGAACCTCGACTCTTATTTGACGGCGCCTGCGGTCAGACCTGCAACGATCTGGCGCTGTGCGAAAACGGTTAGCAGCAGGACCGGCAATGTGACCACGAGGGCGGCGGCTGCAAGCGGACCCCAGCTGACCTGTTCAAAGGACAGCATGTTATAAACCGCGACCGGCAGGGTACGTGTCTCGCGGCTTGCGAGCACGATGCCGAAGACGAAATTGTTCCACGAGAAGATCACCGCCAGGATGAGCGAAACCACGATGCCGGGCTTGGCAATCGGCAGGGCGACTTTCATGAACACCTGCCACGAGGAAGCACCGTCGATAATGGCTGCTTCTTCCAGTTCCATCGGTGTCGTCTCGAAATAGCCGATCATGATCCAGATCACGATTGGAACGGTGACGACCAGATGGATGATGATCTGCGGCCAGAGCGTGCCGAGCAGACCGAGCGTCTGGAACAGAAGGAACAGCGGGATCAGGTAGGACAGGCCCGGCGTCATGCGGGCAATCATGATGACGATCGCCGATTTATGCGCCTTGAGCCGCGCAATGCCATATCCCGCCGGAACACCGACCAGCAGCGCAAGCAAGGTCGCCATGCCGGTCACAATAAGGCTGTTCCAGAAATAGAGCAGAAAGTCGTTCGCCGCGAAAATCTCGGTATAGTTCGACCAGGCGAAACGCTCCGGGATCAGGATCGGCGGATAAGCGCCATTGTCGATTTCATATTTCAGCGAAAGCGACAGCATCCACACGAAGAAGAAGATCGCAGGCGACACGATGATGAAGACCAGAAGTGCCGTGCCAAGCTTCGAAAGAATTGATTTGCGTGCCATGGTCGGTCCTCAGGCGTTCCACTTGGTCCGCTGACGAAGAGCCAGAAGGACCAGCGACATGGCAATAATGACAATGAAGAACACCACGGCAATCGCCGATGCATAGCCTATGTCGTAATAGGAGAACGCCACATTATAGAGATAGATATTGATGGTTTCCGACGCGGTTCCCGGACCGCCCTGCGTCATCGCATAGATGATGTCGAAGCTTTTCAGCGCATCGATCGAGCGGATGATGACAGCCACCATGATGAAGGGCAGGATCATCGGAAGGGTGATGTAGCGGAATTTCTGCCAGCCATTGGCGCCATCGATTTCCGCGCTTTCAAAGGGATCGCGCGGCATGGAAGCAAGGCCACCGAGCACGATCAGCATGACAAGCGGCGTCCACTGCCAAGTTTCAACAGCCACCAGCGAGGGGATGACCGTGTTCTGGTTGAATATCCACTCCTGGGGCGGAATGCCGACCAGCGACAGAAGATAGTTCAGAACGCCGAGCTGCGGGTGATACATCATCGTCCAGACCAGAGCGACGGCAACCGGTGTGGCCATCATCGGCATGACGAAGATGCCGCGCAGGAGCCCGCGCATCGGCAGCTTGCTGTCAAAGACCAGCGCTGCGATCGTGCCCAGGACCATCGGAGCCACGACCGACAGAACCGTATAGACAACGGTATGCCACATGGATTCCCAGAAGCGCATATCGGCGGCAAGACGCAGATAATTGTCGAAGCCGACAAAGCTCTGCTCGCCGCCCAGTTGCCACTGGTTGGTACTCATCCAGAGCGTAAACACCCATGGGAAGACGATCACCGCCCCGACGGTGATCAAGGCTGGAAGAACAAACGGCCAGTAGCTTGGCCGCAAGCGGCTCTTGCCAGTCTTGGTGGGGGAAGCTGCCGCAGCAACTCCCGTTTTTGCTCCTGTCGGGGCGGCAGATGTCATTTCCCTTCGCTCCGTGCGAGGACCGGACGGAATTCTTCCGTCGCGCGTTTCATTTCAGCTTCCGCGTCGGCGCCGTTCAGCAGATTGGTGAGGCCAACACCGATAATGTCGCGGAATTCCGTGACAGGCACGATGACCGGCAGGCAGAGCTGGCTGATCGGGGCTGACTTCGACAGGGCTTCCACCCAGCCTTCCGGCATGGTGACGCCCTTGCGCACGGCTTCATCATCGATGACCGACTTGCGGAACGGAACCCCCGACCCCGACTGCAACAGGCGAGCGCCCATTTCCTTGGAAATGGCCCACTGGCAGTAGAGATATGCGGCTTCCTTGTTCTTGGAGGCTTCGGTCACGCCGATGCCGTCGCCGGTCGTCGGTGCTGCCTGCGCATTCGGGCCTGCCGGCATGACGCCATAGCCGACCTTGCCGACGACGCGCGACTTGTTCGGGTCTTCGAGCGGCGGGGCAAAACCGATACCGTCAAGCCACATGCCGACGCGACCCTGCAGGAAGTTCGACTGGCATTCTGCCCAGTTGAAGCCCGCAACGCCGGGAGGTGCCGATTTGGTCATCAGGCGCTGATAGAGCTTTGCGGCTTCGATGCCTTCAGCCGAATCCGTCTGGAGGTTGCCATCGGCGTCAACCGACTGCTTGCCATAGCCGAGCAGGAGGCTGGTATAGACCGGCGCATTGGCATTCTTCATGCCGCGCGCGACGAAACCATAGGTGTTGGTCGATGGATCGGTGAGCGCTTCGGCGGCGGCGACCAGCTCTTCGAAGGTCTTCGGAAATTCGATGCCCTTGGCGGCAAAGAGTTCCTTGTTCCAGTAGATGATCCAGTAATCGACCGAGAATGGCAGCGCGCCGAAACGGCCATTGGCGTCCTTGGCGAAGGTCAGACCGGCACTTGCGAAATCATCTTCCGTGAGCGATGCATCCGTCAGCGTCGGATCCTTCAGGAACGGGTTCAGGTCGGCAAGCCAGCCGCCCTTTTCGAACTGGCGCTTCTGGACGTGATAGCTGATATGGATGACGTCGAAGCTCGGGCGACCGGACGTCAGCTCGATCACCGCCTTCTGGCGCTGCTGCTGTTCGGGCATCTGTTCGGAATGCACCTTGATGCCGGTCAGCTCCTCGAATTCCTTCTGGTATTTCTGAAGGATTTCACCGCGCGGGCTCTTGATGAGGTTCACTTCCAGCGTGGTACCGGCAAACTTCTTCCAGTCGACTTTCGACTGGGCGAAAGACGGGCTGATGCCCGTCATGCCCGATGCAGCGATTGCCGCCGAGCCCGCCAGGAACTGGCGACGTGTTGGACGTAATAGATTCATTGCATGCTCCTCCCCAAATTTCCGTCGGCCCGGCAACTCCTCTTGCCCGGGCTCTGGTCGTTAAATCTGCAAAGCCAGTTTCCGTGCATTGTTGATGTGAACGGCAATGGCATCCATGGCTGTCTGCGGATCGCGTGTTTCGATTGCAGCGAGGACGGCCAGATGCTCCTGCATGACCGGAATGACGCGACCGGTGATGCGGAAACGTTCCTGATTGATCAGGCGCATCTTGATCGTGTTGGTCTGATAGGCGCGCCAGATGATTTCATTATCGAGCGAGCCGACAATCGTATCGTGCAGGCTCCAGTCGATAGTCTGCGCCCGCGCCTCCAGTTCCGGTGTTTCACCTTCCGCCATCGCGCGTTCCAGAGTTTCCTCATGTTCCGCACGCAATGCGCGCAGCAATTCGTCGGACGCTGATTGGCAGAAAATCGCTACCGACTCCTTCTCGATAAAGAGGCGGAACTGGAACGCTTCGCGGATCAGATTGAGATCGATATGCGCGATCTGAAGCCCGCGCTGCGGCACGGTCTTGATAAGGCCTTCCGCTTCAAGGCGCGGGATAAGCTCGCGGATAGCGCCCAGCGGCAAGCCCGTCATGGTGACGAGCTGGCGCTGCGAAACGAACTGGCCCGGATGAAAATCACGCGCCAGCAAATGCTGGGTGAAGCTCTGATAAGCCTTGTCCCGCAATTTTACCGGTTCGTTGTGATCTTCCGCCAAATCCGTTCCCCCTCTATCCTTTCAGGCTTATGCCGCCTTCAGGCCGCTTTTGCCATATGCAAACGGTCGAATACACTACCAATTGCATCGCAGTCCGCATCATTGAGTGAAATCAGGGGCGCACGCACACGCCGCCATTCCTTGTCACCCGTATGGCGCGCCACCATGGCCTTGACCGCTGGCGTTACCGGATAGTTCAGCAATTGCTGTACTGCGGCCACCAGTTCGGCATCGTCCTGTCCGTCATTGATCATGCGCAGAAGACGGTCGGGGAACAGATTGGCCATGCCGGAAATCGCGCCCTGCCCGCCAAGGCGCACACCGGCTGCAAGGTCGCGCTCGTCGCCGATCAGGATCGCGATGTCCTTATGCGCAGCTAGCAGTTTTTCGGTATAGGCCCAATTGCCGGAAGAATCCTTCACGCCAATGATGATGTCACCAAAAGCTGCACGCAGGCGGCTGATGAGATCGACCGAAAGCTCGACCGCTGTAACCGACGGGATATTGTAGAGAATGATGCCGCGCGCATCTTCACCCAAACCTTTGACGACGGACGAGAACCAGTTGAACAGGCCCTCATCGGAGAGGTTCTTGAAATAGGAAGGCGGTGCGAGGAGAATGGCCTTGCAGCCGCGGCGCAGCGCGTCGCCAGCCTGGAGGACAGCGTCGGCAACCGAATTTTCCATCACGCCCACGACCATGCTGGAGGCCGGAAGACCGCCTACCACAAATGCATCCAGAAGAGCGGCGCGCTCGGCATCGGCAATCGACGCCCCTTCGCCGGTGGTGCCAAACAGGGTCACGCTCGAGCAGCCATTATCGAGCCGCGCGCGTGCATGCTTCAGCGCACGGCTGACATCGATCTTGCCATCTGCGTCGAATGGCGTGGTGAGCGCTGCAGAGAGACCGAAACGCTCCTGCCCGGAATGATTATGTGCCAAGACTGGCTCCTCCCAAATTTGAACTTTAAGCTGGCACATACTAACATGTTAGTAAAGAGTCAATTCGGGTTCAGTGCGTAATTGCATGATTTTCGGAGGATGGGAGAGAAAGCAAATTACCTGAAACGCGAGCCAGTTCAGCGCGCTGACATCTCCTTCCTCATCCTGAGGAGCTGTTGAAAAACAGCGTCTCGAAGACGAGGGGCGACGTCTGAAGACGGTCAACTTATCGGGTTGGAACAATCCCGGTTTCGATGAAGGAAAGCACTTCCTGTGGGCGCGGCGAACCGGCCCGCCCGCCGAAGCGCGCGCATTTGATCGCCGCAGCCGCATTGGCAAAGCGAATGATGTCGGTCATCGGTTTGCCTTCCACCAGACCCCATGCAAAAGCGCCATGGAACACGTCGCCTGCGGCCAGCGTATCCACTGCATCGACCTTGAAACCGGGCACGTGAGAAACCGGTTTGCCCGCGCCTTCGCTCCAATAGCAGCCTTCCGCTCCGGCGGTGACCGCTGTGAACACATCATGGCGATTAGCTAAAATGCGGACACATTCACGCAAATCCGTCGTGCCCGCGACGCTGATTGCAGCGGGTTCCGATGCAACGATATGGGTTGCAAGCGGCAGCAGCGTTTCGAGCAATTCGACGGGCGCGGTATCCGCGTCCAGTATGGCCGGAATACCGGCATCGCGCGCGGCACGCAGCGCGGTCTCAGCAGCCCATGGCCAGCGGACATCGGTCATCACGGCGGCATAGGCTCCCGCTGCAATGGGCGGCACCACGTCGGACGGGCTTGCAAGCCTGCGATCATAGAAAGGCACGATGATGCGTTCGCCGCTCGCATCAACGAGGATTGACGAAAATGCGGTGCGGGCGTCTTCCAGCCGCCGGATATAGGCACAGTCGATGCCTTCGGCCTGAAGCTCCGCGACGGCACGATCCCCAACGGGATCAATCCCCGCAGAAGCCCAGAGCGCCACATCGCCGCCAAGCCGGGCAATCGCCGCGGCTGCGCTCGAAGCCATGCCGGCTGCTATTTCGACGGCCTCGCGCGGCAGATATTTGCCTGCCGCATGAGGAAGCGCATCAAGGCGCAAGATGGTGTCCATGGTAAGGGCACCGACACAGAGAATTCTGGATGTCATGATTACGAAATGAGACCTTCCGAGCGAAGCGTCGTCCAGAATTCCTCGGGGATCGACTGCTCGAACCAGACCACGTTCTGCCTGATCTGTTCCGGCGAGCGGACACCGATCAGAATGGAGCTGACGGCCTCATGTCTCATCGGGAACTGCATGGCGGCGGCGGCGAGCGGTACATGATACTCGTCGCAAATATCGTGCAGGCGATTGGTGCGCGCGATGATTTCGGCAGGGGCATCGGCATAGTCGAACTTCTGTTCGCCGCCACGCGGTGCCGCGAGAATACCGGAATTGAACACACCGGCAATCACCAGAGCCATGCCCCGCTTCTGCGCCAATGGCAGGAATTCCTTTTCGGACACCTGATCGAGCAGCGAATAGCGGCCAGCCAAAAGCGAGCAGTCGAGATCAGCCTCTTCAAGCGCATCGCGAATGATCTGCCATTCGTTTACACCAAGACCGAAGCCCTTGATATTTCCCGCCTCGCGCAATTCGGTGAGCGCGCGGAAACCGCCGCCCTTGGTAAGCGCGTTCCAGTGGATTTCTTGCCGGTCGCCGTGGGTCACACGGCCAATATCATGGACATAGAGCAGATCGATTTCAGGAAAGCCGAGACGCTGCTGGCTGTCATCGAAGCTCCGCATGATGCCATCATAGCTGTAATCAAAGACCTCACGAAAATTGAGGCCATTGTGCCAGCCGGAATCGAACGGATTTTTCGGCAGCGCAGGCGGCAATGTGCGGCCCGCACGCTCGTTGGCCATTAGGCGCCCGACCTTGGTTGAAACAACGGCGCGCTCGCTCTTTTCACGCAGCATATCGCCGAGAATGTGCTCGCTGCGGCCATAGCCATACATCGGCGCACTGTCATAATAACGGATGCCGCTATTCCAACCGGCTTCCAGCAAAGCGTCGGCGTCAGAGCGGGAAACGGGCGCATAAAGCCCACCCAGAGGTGCAGTTCCCAGACCAAGCGCCGTCACAGTCAAACCGGTACGGCCAAGCGTTCGCTTTTCGGATGCCTTCAAATGCATGGATATCTCCTCAACAACGGCGACGAACGCCGCACTCCTTGTTCAGCGCCTCGTGATCCAAAAACCGCTCGCACTTTTTGGGATGCGCTTCCTCTTTCACCGCATCTTATCCAAAAACCGCTTCGCACTTTTTGGGATGCGCTTCCTCTTTCACCGCATCTTATCCAAAAACCGCTTCGCACTTTTTGGGATGCGCTGCCTCTTCCAGCGATTGATAGGAGCAAGCTTGTCGAAGCGCAATCGGAAAAGCATGCGCATGCGAACAGTCTATTCACTTGCGAATAAACCATCCTTGACAGCCGCAAATTTCCTGCCGATATTACTATGATGTCAGACCAATTTTAAAACCAATAAGGGAACGGGTCTGGACGGATTGCGCTGCGAATGTCTGGGGCAGTCCGGAAAATGGAGGCAGAATGAAAGATCGCAGGCTGTTGCAGATCGCGCCGCTACCGCCGATGGATCGCGCCCGGCAGGTGACGGACGCACTCGCCAATTACATTGCGACCGCGCAGCTGCAGGCCGGAGACCGCCTTCCCGCAGAACGCGAACTGATGACGGCGCTCGCTGTCGGCCGCTCCACCATTCGTGAAGCAATCCGCCACTTTCAGGCCCTCGGGGTGATCGAAGCCCGCAAGGGTAGCGGCACCTATCTGCTCAAGCCGATTTCGGCTGCAACCATCCATATGCCGCTTTCATTCGATCCTGCGCAGTTGCGCGATGCATTGCTGCAATCGCTTGAAGTGCGCCGTGGCATCGAAGCCGAGGCCAGCATGGTCGCTGCCCGCAAACGCACGGCTGAGGACCTCGTGGTCATCGAGCGCAATCTCGATGAGATGGAGCGCGTTCACATCGCGGAAGGCACGTCCGGACCCGAGGATCTGGCGTTCCATCTCGCCATTTACGACGCGACCCACAACCCGCTTTTCAGGCAATTGCTCGAACAGATGCGCGAAGCCTTCCTGCGTTTCTGGGATCATCCGTTCGAGCGGGTAGACTTCGCGCGGCGGACCTTTCCGTTCCACCGCACCCTCTTCAACGCCATCGTGGCTCAGGACCCTGAAACCGCGCGGCAGGAAACACTCAAAATCCTCGACATTGTCGAGGAAGACATCAAGGAAATGTCCAAATGACTGACGGGATGGACCCGCTGGATTTCGCAGCGCTTACAGTCGCCCATGATGAAGGCAATGCTTTCGACGCCGTGGTTCCGCCCATCGTGCAGACTTCGCTTTTCACCTTCCCAAGCTATGACGACATGGTCGCCTCCTATCGGGGCGAAAAGGTTCGGCCCATCTACACGCGCGGCCTCAACCCGACCGTGCGCGCATTTGAAGAAATGCTGGCAAAACTTGAAGGCGGCGAAGATGCGCTCGGCTTTGCCAGCGGTATGGCGGCGATCTCTTCAAGCGTGCTGGCCTTCGTCAAGCCAGGCGACCGCATTGTCGCCGTGCGCCATGTCTATCCGGATGCGTTCCGGCTTTTCGGCACTATCCTGAAACGCATGCAGGTGCAGGTCGACTATGTCGATGGCCGCGACGAAGAGGCGGTTGCAAAGGCCCTGCCCGGCGCAAAGCTCTTCTACATGGAGAGCCCGACAAGCTGGATCATGGAAGCCCATGATGTCGGGGCCCTCGCCCAGATCGCCCGGCAGCATGGCGTTCTGACCATCATCGACAACAGCTGGGCCAGCCCGATCTTCCAGCGTCCGCTGTCGCTGGGCGTCGATCTCGTCGTGCATTCGGCATCGAAATATCTTGGCGGCCATAGCGATGTCGTGGCCGGCGTCGTGACCGGCTCGAAAGTGCTTATCAACGCGATCCGCGCGGAAACCTATCCATATCTCGGCGGCAAGCTTTCGCCCTTTGATGCCTGGCTTCTGGTGCGTGGCATGCGCACCTTGCCGACCCGCATGAAGGCGCATGAGGCATCGGCGCTGGAAATCGCAAAGCGGCTTCAGGCGCTGGATGTGGTTGAAACCGTGTGCCATCCCGCCCTTGCCAACCGCTTGCCTGCGGGCCTCACTGGCACGTCCGGTCTGTTCTCGGTCATCTTCCGCGAAGGCGTGAACATTCGCGAATTCTGCAATCATCTCGATCTGTTCAAGCTCGGCGTGAGCTGGGGTGGACATGAAAGCCTGATCGTGCCGGGTGAAGTCGTGCTGCAGCAGAAGGCGCAGCCCAATTCGGCGCATACGTTCGGCATCGATCCGCGCTCCGTGCGCCTGCATGTCGGACTGGAAGGAACGGAAGCGCTGTGGCGGGATATTGAAGGAGCGCTCGCAGCATCGGCCGTGTGAATAAAACAGTGAGGAGCAATAAGGGGAACTGCAATGAAAAAACTAATAGCAGCCGCATTCGCAACCATGCTTTTGAGCGGTACGGCGCTTGCCGATACCACCTTGAAGCTTGTTGAAGTCATCACCAGTCCCGAGCGCACAAAGACGCTTGAATCCATCGTCGCCAAGTTCGAGGCGGCCAATCCGGGCACCAAGGTGGAAATCATTTCGCTGCCATGGGGCGAATCCTTCCAGAAATTCGCCACCATGGTTTCGGCGGGCGAAATCCCCGACGTCATGGAAATGCCGGACACCTGGGTCTCGCTCTATGGCAATAACGGCATGCTGGAGAATCTCGAGCCTTATCTCGAAAAATGGGAAACCACATCCGACCTGACCGAGCGCGCGCTTGAGCTTGGCCGCAGCGTCAACAACACAGCCTATACGCTGCCTTACGGCTTCTATCTGAACGCGATGTTCTACAACAAGAAGCTGCTGAGCGAGGCAGGCGTATCCGAACCGCCGAAGACGCTGGATGAATTTGTCGAGGCCTCCAGGAAGATCGCAGCCCTTCCTGGCAAATCCGGCTATTGCATGCGCGGTGGTCCCGGTGGGCTGAATGGCTGGGTGATCTTTGCCGCTTCCATGGCGGGCAACAACAAGTTCTTCAATGAAGACGGCACCTCGACCATGAACAGCGAAGGCTGGAAAAAGGGCATCGCCTGGATGGTCGATCTCTACAAGAACGGCCTTGCACCGAAGGACAGCGTCAACTGGGGCTTCAATGAAACCGTGGCCGGTTTCTACAGCGGCACCTGCGCCTTCCTCAATCAGGACCCGGATGCGCTGATCGCCATTGCCGAACGCATGAAGCCGGAAGATTTCGGCGTCGCCATCATGCCGAAGGGCCCGGACGGCAAGACCTTCCCGACCATCGGCTTTGCCGGCTGGTCGATGATGAGCGCGAGCAAGAACAAGGATCTTTCCTGGAAGCTGATCTCGATGCTCGAAGGGCCGGAAGGCAACATCGAGTGGAACAAGCGGACCGGCGCGTTGCCGGTTCTCAAATCGGCCCAGAACGATCCGTTCTACAGCGGCGAGCAGTTCAAAGGCTGGTTCGATGAACTGGCCGACAAGAACGTCGTTCCGACCGTGATGCCGACCTATCTGGAAGAATTTGCCTTCTTCAAGGATTCGCTCGTCATCAAGACCTCGCAGGAAGCGCTACTCGGCGACATCACCCCGGACCAGTTGGCCGACCAGTGGGCAGAATATCTGACCAAGGCGCAGCAGAAGCACCTCGCCAAGCAATAGCACCACGAACGATTGGCAGGCGCGGAGTTTTCGCGCCTGCCCATCCTCTTCATGCAATCCCCGCGAAGGGAAAAATGATGACCGACACCGCTTCCATAAAGGCCCCGGTGCGCAACGAAGTGCCAAGGCAGGACCAGCGCAGCTTTTTGCAGCGGCTTGCGCACGCCTCCGAACCCTATCTCTACAGCGCCCCTGCGCTCATTCTCATCGGCGCCATCATGCTGGTTCCGCTGATCCTCGGCGTCTCCTATGCCTTTCGCGACATTCAGTTGCTCAACCCGTTTTCGGGCGGCTTCGTGGGGCTTGATCATTTCCGCGAACTTGCGACCGATCAGGCCTTCTATCGTTCCCTGAAGAACACGCTCTGGTGGACCGGCTGCTCGGTGCTGCTGCAATTCGTGTTCGGACTTATTCTGGCCCTGCTGCTCGACAAGCCATTTGCGGGGCGTGGACTGGCACAGGCGCTGATCTTCCTGCCATGGGCGGTCCCGACATTTCTCACCGGCCTCAACTGGGCCTGGCTGTTCAATCCGGTTATCGGCCCGCTGCCGCACTGGCTGCATGCAATCGGCATCCTGAGCGCGCCAAACAATATCCTGTCCGATCCCAATCTTGCCATGTGGGGCATCATCACCGCAGGTGTGTGGTGGGGCATTCCGTTCTTCGCCATCACCATGCTGGCCGCCTTGCAGGCCATTCCGCGCGATCTTTATGAAGCGGCGGCGATCGATGGCGCAGGCCCCGTGCAGCGTTTTCTGTCGATCACGCTTCCTTACCTTGCGCCGACCATGGCCATCACCATTCTGCTGCGCACTGTCTGGATCGCCAACAGCGCCGACCTGATCGTCGTGATGACAGGCGGCGGCCCTGCCGACCGGACGCAGATCGTTGCAAGCTACATCTTCACGCAGGCCTTCAAGCGGCTCGATTTCGGTTACGCCTCGGCCATCGCGATGGTCCTGCTTGTCCTGCTGATGGTCTATTCGATGCTCATCGTGCTGTTGCGCCAGACGCTTCTGAACAAGGATTGAGCCATGCCCAACCGTAAAATCTACCTTGCCGGCGCGCATCGCATTGCCATTCTCCTGTTCGTCCTGTTTGCACTGTTTCCGATCTTCTGGCTGGTGAAGGTATCCGTCACGCCCAATGATCTGCTTTACAGCGAGGGCGTGCGGCTCTGGCCATCGCGCATGACGTTCGACCACTTCAGCCATGTATTGAACAACAGTTCATTTCCGCTGTTCTTCCGCAACAGCCTGATCGTGTCCGGATCGACCGCCATCATCGTCACGCTGCTGGCATCGCTTTCCGGCTATGCGCTGTCGCGGTTCAACTTCCGCGCCAAATACTGGATCGTGGCGCTGATGCTGCTGACGCAGATGTTTCCGCTCGTGATGCTGATTGCGCCAATCTACAAGATCATGGCGCCGCTCGGCCTTACCAACAGCCTGCTCGGCCTCGTCATCGTCTACTCGGCCTTCAACGTGCCCTTCGCCACCTTCCTGATGCAGTCGTTTTTCGATGGCATTCCAAAGGATCTGGAAGAAGCCGCGAAGATCGACGGCGCAACGCAGTTCATGGCCTTCCGCCAGATCATCCTGCCGCTGACCCTGCCCGGCATTGCCGCGACGCTCGGCTTTGTCTTCACCGCTGCGTGGAGCGAGCTTCTGTTCGCGCTGATGCTGATTTCCGGCAATGATTCCGCCACGTTCCCGGTCGGGCTGTTGAGCTTCGTCTCAAAGTTCTCGGTCGATTTCGGACAGATGATGGCAGCAGGCGTGCTCGCGCTCATCCCGGCCTGCGTCTTCTTCTTCCTCATTCAACGATATCTCGTGCAGGGCCTCACGGCTGGCGCGGTAAAAGGCTGAAAGGATTTTTCCCTATGGCTTCCATCGATATTCAGTCTGTCCGCAAAAGCTATGGCGAACATGCTGTTCTGCACGGCGTTGACCTTGAGATCAAAGATGGCGAATTCATCGTGCTGGTCGGCCCGTCAGGCTGTGGCAAGTCCACGCTTCTGCGCATGATCGCCGGGCTTGAAGACATCACCTCGGGTCAGGTGCAGATCAGCGGGAAGCGCGTCAATGAACTGGCCCCAAAGGATCGCGACATCGCGATGGTGTTCCAGTCCTATGCGCTCTATCCGCATATGAGTGTGGCCGACAATATGAGCTACAGCATGCGGCTGCGCAAAACGCCAAAGGAGAAGATCGCCAGCGCCATCCACTCGACCGCCGCCAAGCTTGGCCTTGAGCCTTTGCTGGAACGCCGTCCGAAGGCGCTTTCCGGTGGCCAGCGTCAGCGTGTCGCCATGGGCCGCGCCATCGTGCGCCAGCCCAAGGCCTTCCTCTTCGACGAACCGCTCTCCAATCTCGATGCTCGACTGCGCGAGCAGATGCGCGCTGAAATCAAGAAGCTGCACGGTGAACTGAAAGCCACGTCCATCTATGTGACACATGACCAGATCGAAGCCATGACACTGGCCGACCGCATCGTCGCCATGCATGGTGGTGTGGTGCAGCAGGTTGGCTCCCCGCTGGAGCTTTACGACCGTCCGGCCAATCTCTTCGTGGCGGGCTTCATCGGCTCACCGGCCATGAACTTTCTCGATGTGACCTATCTCGAACAGGATGGCGGTCCGCGTCTGAAACTCAAGGACGGCACGCTCATCGCATTGCCGCAGCCCTTGAACCTCAGGGACGGCGCCAAAGCGACGCTTGGCATTCGTCCCGAGCATGTCCATATCGAGAAGTCCGCGGGCCTTCCTGCCGATGTCGATCTGGTGGAGCCGACCGGTTTCGGCATCATCCTGCATCTCGGCCTGCATGGATTGCCGTTCAAGATTTTCACGCTGGACCGCGATGCGCTGCACATGCAGGGCTCAATTCAGGTGAGCTTTCCGGCTCAGCACCTCCACCTTTTCGATGGCGACGGAAACCGGGTGGAGTCGCGAGCGGTTCAGTAATCCGTGGCGAAGCGCGCCTGGATGCTCTGCGACAACAGGGCGACTGGGCGCGTCGTGTCGCCCGGGGGGTTCCACAGAAGCTCCTCGATCTCGCTGGAAGCAACCGGAACCTGACCGTCTTTCAAAGTCAGGTGAAACAGTTCCGCCTCGACCGTCGCATCGGCCTCATTGGCGGCAGGCGCTGCCATTTTTGCAGCATAACGCAACTGGCTCTCGTCAATGAGAATGCCAAGCTCTTCCTCGATCTCGCGGATGAGCGCGATTTCAGGCTGCTCGCCTGCGTCGATCTTGCCGCCGGGCTGGAAGAAAATCTCGCTGCCGCGCTTGCGCACGAGAAGGAAACGGCCCGCCTCATCGCGGACGATGGCTGCTGAAATTCGAATCGTCTTCATGAGGGCGGACTTTCGTCTCGCGGGCGAATGCCGTCAAGAATGATGGCACTCACCGCCCGGGCCGTTTCGTCATAAAATCCGGCTTCTTCCGAACGGCGGCCAAGAACCGCTGCGACCTGAACGGAAAAATCCGAATAGTGCTGCGTTACCGCCCATATGGTGAAAATCAGATGGTACGGGTCCACCGGAGCCAGGCGCTTTTCCGCAATCCATCGATGGATGACCGCCGCCTTTTCATCGACCAGCTGCTTCAGATGCCCCTTCAGAAAATCGGAAATCGCCGGTGCGCCGTGCAATATCTCATTGGCAAAGAGGCGCGAAGCCTCCGGTTTCTTCGCCGACATTTCGAGCTTCAGCCGGATGTAGCGCCGCAATTCCTCCAGCGGATCGCCGTCCGGGTCGATGTGCTCGAAAGGCTCCAGCCAGCTCGCCAGCGTGTCTTCCAGCACTGTCACATAAATATTCTGCTTGCGCGGGAAATAATAAAGCAGGTTTGGTTTCGACATGCCCGCCTTCTCGGCGATCTGGTCGACCGTCGAGCCACGAAAGCCGTAAGCAGAAAAAACCTCCAGCGCTGCATCAAGGATAAGCCTGCGATTTATGCCCTGAATGCGCGTCGCGCCTTCCGACCTGTCGTTCGACGTCCTGTCGTTTTCGACCGCCTCGGTGCGTGAGTCTGAAGGAGCTGTGGCCATTTGACACCTTTCAGCAGCATAGAATTTTTCAAAAGCGCTTGACCATGTTCAAAGGCTCTTCTAGCCTGCAATTTGACCAACTAGTCAAGTTTTTGCGCAAGGCAAGAATATTGTGGCCAAAGAGCCGGGTCACGGGAACATATATTGGCGGGTGAATGTGGGCCAGAAATATAATGGCCCGGATTTGAACGCCCATACATAATGCGGAGGCAGAGCGCATGGTGCTCACCAGCAATCTTAGAGTCAATGGCGATCGTCTTTGGGACAGTCTGATGGACATGGCCCGGATCGGTCCCGGTGTGCGCGGTGGCAACAATCGCCAGACCCTGACCGATGAAGATGGCGAAGGCCGAAAGCTGTTTCAGAGCTGGTGCGAAAAATCCGGGCTTTCGATGGGCGTCGACACGATGGGGAACATGTTCTTCCTGCGTCCCGGCGAAGATGCCGATGCCGATCCCGTTTATATGGGCAGCCATCTGGACACACAGCCGACTGGCGGCAAGTTCGACGGCGTGCTGGGCGTGCTCGGCGGGCTCGAAGTCATGCGCACGCTCAACGATATGAACATCAAGACGAAACGGCCCATCGTCGTCGTCAACTGGACGAATGAGGAAGGCACGCGCTTTGCGCCCGCCATGCTCTCGTCCGGTGTTTTTGCCGGTGTGCACGAACAGGACTGGGCCTACCAGCGCACCGACGCCAAGGGCAAGAAATTCGGCGATGAGCTGGAGCGCATCGGCTGGAAAGGCGATGAACCGGTCGGCAGCCGCAAGATCCATGCGATGTTCGAGCTTCATATCGAACAGGGGCCGATCCTCGAAGCCGAACACAAGGATATCGGCGTCGTCACCCATGGCCAGGGGCTGTGGTGGCTGCAAGTAACATTGACCGGCAAGGAAGCGCATACCGGCTCCACGCCGATGAAGATGCGCAAGAATGCAAGCCTCGGCCTTGGCCGCATGCTGCAGCTCGTCAACGAGATCGCCATGTCGCACCAGCCGGACGCGGTGGGGGGCGTCGGCCATATCGACGTATCGCCCAATTCGCGCAATGTGCTCCCCGGCCAGATCGTTTTCACCGTCGATTTCCGCTCGCCCAACCAGGCCGTGCTGGACGACATGAAAGCGCGTTTTGAAAAGGAAGCGCCGGAGATCGCGGCGGAACTGGGCATCGGCATCGAGATCGAAGTGGCGGGGCATTTCGATCCCGTGACATTCGACAATGGCTGCGTGGAGGCTATCCGCAATGCGGCGGAACGGCTTGGCTACAGCCACCGCAATATCGTTTCGGGCGCAGGCCATGATGCCTGCTGGGTCAATCGCGTGGCACCGACCGCCATGGTCATGTGCCCTTGCGTCGATGGCCTCAGCCATAACGAAGACGAGGACATTTCGAAAGAATGGGCGTCGGCGGGAACCGACGTGCTTCTGCATGCAGTATTGGAGACCGCTGAAATTGTGAGTTGATTTCGGGCCTCTCCGATACTGCTACTGTTCGCAACAAAACCAAAAGGGGAACGACGAACAATGGCAAAGGTCATCAAAGGCGGAACCGTCATCACGGCTGACCGCACCTTTAAAGCCGATGTTCTCATCGAAGGCGAGAAGATCGTTGCCGTCGGCGACAATCTCTCCGGCGATGAAGTGATCGATGCATCCGGCTGCTATATCATGCCCGGCGGCATCGACCCGCACACCCATTTGCAGATGCCTTTCATGGGCACCTATTCCTCCGACGATTTCGATACCGGCACCGCAGCCGCGCTTGCGGGCGGCACCACGATGGTGGTCGATTTCGTCCTGCCCGGCTCGGAGGGCAATCTGCTGGAAGCGTTGCAGGAATGGTTCCAGAAAGCAGGCAAGGCGCGCACCGACTATTCGTTCCACATGGCCATCACCGGCTGGAACGAGCGAACCTTCAACGAAATGGCCGAAGTGGTGAAGCGCGGCATCAACACCTTCAAGCATTTCATGGCCTACAAGGGCGCGCTGATGGTGAACGATGACGAGATGTTCGCTTCTTTCCAGCGCTGCGCGGAACTTGGCGCCATGCCGCTCGTTCATGCCGAAAACGGCGACATTGTCGCGCAATTGCAGGCGAAGCTGATGGCCGAAGGCAATGACGGGCCGGAGGCGCATGCCTATTCCCGCCCGCCGGAAGTCGAAGGCGAAGCCACCAACCGCGCCATCATGATTGCCGATCAGGCAGGCGTGCCGCTCTATGTCGTGCATGTGTCCTGCGAACAAAGCCATGAGGCGATCCGCCGTGCGCGCCAGAAGGGAATGCGCGTTTTCGGCGAGCCCCTGATCCAGCATCTGACGCTCGATGAAAGCGAATATCACAACCGGGACTGGGACTATGCGGCCCGCCGCGTCATGTCGCCGCCGTTCCGTGACAAGGTCAATCAGGACAGTCTTTGGGCTGGCCTTGCGGCAGGAAGCCTGCAATGCGTTGCGACTGACCATTGCGCTTTCACCACCGAGCAGAAGCGCTACGGCATCGGCAATTTCACCAAGATTCCAAACGGGACGGGTGGGCTGGAAGAACGCATGCCGGTGCTGTGGTCGCGCGGCGTGCGTACCGGGCGCCTGACGCCAAACGAATTCGTGGCCGTCACATCGACCAACATCGCCAAGATATTGAACATCTATCCGCAGAAAGGCGCCGTGCTGCCGGGTGCGGATGCCGATCTTGTCATCTGGGACCCGGAGGCCACCCGGAAGGTTTCTGCAAAGACCCAGCACTCCTCCATCGATTACAACGTGTTCGAGGGCTTTGAACTCAAGGGCCTGCCGAAGATGACGCTTTCCCGCGGGCGGGTTGCTTTCGACAAGGGTAACGTCACGGCGGAACCCGGCGACGGACGCTTCATCGAGCGCGAGCCGAATGGCGCCGTCAATCGGGCGCTGTCGCAATGGAAGGAAATCGTTGCGCCGCGCAAGGTGGAGCGCAGCGCCGAACATATGCCGATAGGGGTCTGACACATGGCCATCGTCCAGCTTCGGGAACCGCGCATGAGTTTGAATGACAGCATGGCCCCGAAGGGGGGCGAGGCAAATGCGCAGACCGTGATCGACATCAAGGACCTGTCGCTCGTCTTCGAGACGAATGACGGGCCGGTCCATGCGCTGTCGAATATCGATCTCGCCGTCAGGCGCGGCGAGTTCGTTTCCTTCATCGGCCCTTCGGGATGCGGCAAGACGACGTTGATGCGTGTCGTCGCCGATCTCGAACAGCCGACCTCCGGGTCCGTGACCGTGAACGGGAAAACACCGGAACAGGCCCGCCTCGACCGGTCCTATGGTTATGTGTTTCAGGCGGCAGCCCTGTTTCCGTGGCGCACCATCGAAGACAATATCAGCCTGCCGCTGGAGATCATGGGCTTCTCCAGGGCCGAAAGGCGCGAGAGGATCGAAAAGAACCTCGCGCTCGTCAATCTCTCAGGCTTCGGCAAGAAATATCCGTGGCAGCTTTCCGGCGGCATGCAACAGCGCGCATCGATCGCACGCGCCCTCTCCTTCGATCCCGACATGCTGCTGATGGACGAGCCTTTCGGCGCGCTCGACGAAATCGTGCGCGATCACCTCAACGAACAGCTTCTCAAGCTATGGGCCGCGACGCGCAAGACCGTGATTTTCGTCACGCATTCGATTCCGGAAGCGGTGTTTCTCTCGACCAAGATCGTCGTCATGAGCCCGCGCCCGGGCCGAATACATGAAATCATCGATTGCGACCTTGGCCCCGACAGACCGCTGGAAATCAGGGAATCGGAAGCATTCCTGAAAATTGCCCACCGGGTCCGTGAAGGTCTGCGTCTGGGGCATATTCATGAGTGAGCGCGCGCCTCAACCGCATTGTGCCGGAGATCGCCCATGAAAGGTTTTCTGCGCGACAGATTCATTCCGGTGACGACCATACTCGCCGTGATCATTGCGCTCTGGTATGGGCTGGCGATTGTGCTCAATGCGCCGTTCGAACGGGATCAGGCTACCCGCGCGGGGGCGGAAATCACCTTCTCAACGCTCGTCGCCAATACGATGCATCAGGAGCGACCGGTCCTGCCCGCGCCGCATCAGGTGGCCGAGGAAATCTGGAAGACCGTCTTCGGGGTCAAGCCCAGCTCCAAGCGCAGCCTCGTCTATCACGGATGGGTGACATTATCCTCCACCTTGCTGGGTTTCGTGCTGGGGTCGGCGCTAGGCGTCCTCCTTGCTGTCGGCATTGTCCATTCCCGCACGCTCGACAAGAGCCTGATGCCGTGGATCATCACCTCACAGACGATCCCGATCCTCGCCATCGCGCCAATGATCATCGTGGTGCTGAATGCAGTCGGCATATCCGGCCTGCTGCCCAAAGCCATCATCTCGACCTATCTTTCCTTCTTCCCGGTGGCTGTCGGCATGGTGAAGGGGCTGAGATCGCCCGACGTGATGCATCTCGACCTTATGCGCACCTATAATGCATCGAGATCGCAGGTGTTCTGGAAGCTGCGCTGGCCTGCGGCCATGCCGTTTCTTTTCACGTCGATGCAGATCGCCGTCGCCATCAGCCTCGTCGGCGCCATCGTGGGTGAGTTGCCGACCGGCGCGGTTGCGGGACTGGGTGCGCGGCTGCTTGCAGGTTCTTATTACGGCCAGACCGTGCAGATATGGGCTGCCCTCGTTGCCGCTGCCCTGATGGCCGCCGTGCTGGTTGCGCTGATCGGCATCGCAGCGCAGCTCGTGAACCGGCGCATGGGCGCGAAGCCGGAAAGGGCAGCAGCATGATGACAGGCATTCTTTCCGTCATGGCGCTCATTGCCGGTTCCTGGCTGCTCGTGGGTTGGGTGGCAAGCCTGAAGACCCGCAATCCCGTAGGCCAGAAGATGCTGGATATCGCCGTGCCAGCGCTGTTCGGCATCGCGATGCTGCTGCTCTGGGAAGTAACGGTCCGGCTCTTTGCCATCCCGCAGGTTCTCCTGCCTGCACCTTCGGCTATCTGGGCGCGCATCGCCGCGTCCGTACCGATCCTCTGGGCGGATTTCAGGCAGACTTTCCTCAAGGCCGTCATCATCGGCTATGTCGCCGGGTGCGGCCTTGGTTTCATCACCGCCATCATCGCGGACCGGATTCCGTTCCTGCGCAAAGGGCTGCTTCCGCTCGGCAATCTGGCCGCAGCGCTTCCCATCGTCGGTGTCGCGCCGATCATGGTGATGTGGTTCGGTTTCGACTGGCAGTCAAAGGCAGCGGTCGTCATCATCATGACCTTCTTCCCGATGCTGGTGAACACGGTCGCGGGGCTTGCCAGTGCCGGGGCGATGGAACGGGACATGATGGAAACCTACGGCTCGAGCTACTGGCAGACATTGTTCAAGCTGCGCCTGCCCGCGGCCATGCCCTTCATATTCAACGCTCTCAAGATCAATTCCACCCTGGCGCTGATCGGCGCGATCGTGGCGGAATTTTTCGGCACCCCGATCGTCGGCATGGGCTTCCGCATCTCGGCGGAAATCGGGCGCATGAATGTGGACATGGTCTGGGCTGAAATCTTCGTCGCCGCGCTTGCCGGGTCGCTCTCTTACGGGCTGATCGCGCTGATCGAGCGCAGACTGACATTCTGGCACCCTTCATACAGGAGGACCTAAGCCCGAATATTTGGCATCTGCAAACATAAGGCAGACCAAAGCGCATTCAGAAAAGGGGAAACCGGTTTTCGGAATACGCCTGATAAAAAGAACCAGAGGAGAACGGAAATGAAAAAGGCAATTTCTTTATGCCTTGGGACTGCGGGGCTGGCGCTCGCTCTTATGAGCAGTTCGGCAATGGCTGCCGACAAGCTGACCTTGCAGCTCAAATGGGTGACGCAGGGGCAGTTCGCCGGCTACTATGTGGCCAAGGACAAGGGCTTCTACGAGGAAGAAAATCTCGACGTCGATATCAAGCCGGGCGGGCCGGACGTCGCTCCGCCGCAGGTGATTGCCGGCGGCGGCGCAGATGTCGTGGTCGACTGGATGCCTTCGGCGCTTGCGACCCGCGAAAAAGGCGTCCCGCTCGTCAACATCGCCCAGCCCTTCAAGAAGTCCGGCATGATGCTGACCTGCCGCAAGGACACCAACATCACCAAGCCGGAAGATTTTCGGGGCCGCACCCTTGGCGTCTGGTTTGGCGGGAATGAATATCCATTCCTGTCATGGATGAGCCATCTGAAAATCCCGACCGAGGGCGGCAAGGACGGCGTGACGGTGCTGAAGCAGGGCTTCAATGTTGACCCGCTGATCCAGAAGCAGGCCGACTGCATTTCCACCATGACCTATAATGAATACTGGCAGGTGATCGATGCGGGCATTCCAGCCGACCAGCTTGTCGTCTTCCCTTATGAAGAACAGGGTGTCGCGACACTGGAAGACGGGCTTTACGTGCTGGAAAAGAGCCTCGACGATCCGGCGATGGTCGACAAGCTGGCCCGCTTTGTCCGCGCCTCGATGAAGGGCTGGAAATATGCCTCCGAAAATCCGGGGGAAGCCGCCGATATCGTGCTCGACAATGATGCTTCCGGCGCGCAGACCAAAAAAGTCCAGGAGCGTATGGTCAAGGAAATCGGCAAGCTGGTCGATGGTTCCGATGGCACTCTCGACGTAGCGGCTGCCGACCGCACCGTGGAAACCCTGCTCGGCGGCGGTTCCGATCCGGTCATCACCAAGAAACCGGAAGGCGCGTGGACCGCGAAGATCACCGACGCCATGAAGAAGTGATCGCTCGCGTTCGGAGCGCCTTTCATTCTGATTGGATCATGCTCTGAAATGAGAAAAGAAAACCGGCCTTTAGGGCCGGTTTTCTGTTTTTGATTTGCGTTTTCGCAACCTGATCCCGCCGGCTTCCACCTTTGGGGACGTGCTCAAGCCTATTCCGCCGGTTCAGCCGCCCCGCCTCTTTGCGGCTTTCCCTTGAGCGCCTGGTTGAGTTCCCGTTCAAGCCGCGCTTCTTCCTCTGCCTTGGGCTGCGTGAAGCGTCCAAGCAGCAGATAGGCGACCGGCGTCACGTAGAGCGTCGCGATGGTTGCAAGACCAAGGCCGCCGACAATGACCCAGCCCAGAGCCACGCGGGCTTCCGCCCCGGCACCGCTCGCCAAAATCAGGGGCACGCCGCCCAGAACCGCGCAGATCATGGTCATGCAGACGGGACGGAGACGAATATTGGATGCTTCCTCGATTGCCTCGCGAACGCTCAAGCCCTTGTCACGCAACTGATCCGCAAACTCGACGATCAGGATACCGTTCTTGGCCATGATGCCGACCAGAAGCACAAGCCCGATCTGGCTATAGACGTTCAGGCTGGTGCCGGTAAGCAGCATAGCGAAAACGGCGCAGCCCAGCCCCAGCGGAACGGTGGCCATCACAATCAGGGCGCTGACAAAGCTTTCAAACTGTGCCGCCAGCACCAGAAGAATGATGATGATGGCAAAGCCGAACACCATGGCGAGCCCGCTCGACGTTTCGCTGAGTGTGGAAGCTTCGGCCAGCGGAATGATGTGGCTGCCCGGCGGCAACAGCGGCGCTGCGATCTCCTGCGCGGCCTTGTAGGCGTCGCCCAGGGCGAAATCGTCGCGCAGGTTTGTCGTGATCGAGACCGAACGCTGGCGCGTCTCGCGATCAAGCTGCGGTGGAACCGCCTTCTCGACAACCGAAGCGATGGACGACATAGGCACATAACGGCCGTCCGTCGTCTTCATGAAAATGTTTTCAAGATCGGTTGGATCGTTGATCGGATTTGTGGTGGCGACGAGTTTCACATCGAAACTGCGATCCCCGACATAGACCGATCCTATCTTGCGGCCGTCCAGCACGGATTGCACGGCATTGGCGAGCCCGGTGATGTCGATACCCAGATCCGAGGCCCGCTCGCGATTGATCTCGACGGACAATTGCGGCTGGGTCGGTTCCACGGAAAGGCGCGGCTGCACGAAGCGCGGGTCCTTTTCAAGCGCTGCGACAACCGCCTGCGCTGCAGGCTGCAGCTTGGCATAGTCGCTGCCCACAATGGCGAACTGCAAGCCGTTGCCCGCACCGCGAATACCAAGGCTGTTGGGCTGGGTGGTGAATATGCGCACCGCCGTTATGCCTTTGATGCGCTGGGTAATGTCAGCCATGATCTCCTGCTGGCTGCGCGCGCGTTCCTTCCACGGTGCCAGCGTCAGGACGACGAAGCCGTTATTGGCCGATCCGCCGGAACCAGCAATGGCATAGGTGGTGGTGATTTCACCACTGTCGCGCAGCGGCTGGATCGCTTCCTCGATCCGGTCGAGTTGCGACTGAAGGAACTCCACGCTGATGCCTTGCGGCCCGTTGATGCGCAGCAACGCGACGGCACGATCTTCCGACGGTGTCAGTTCCTGACGGATCAGGCCATAGCCGACAAAGGATGCACCTGCGAAAAGCAGGGCGACGAGCACAACCACGAACGGCGCCGACAGGCAGAGATGCAGCGTCTTCTTGTAAAACGCAGCAAGTCCACCACCGATCCGGCGCAGGAAAAGCGGGCCATGACCGCCATCCTCGCCATTGCCTTCTTTGAGAAAGCGGGAGGCGAGCATCGGGCAAAGCGTCAGCGCCACCACGGAAGACAGAAGCACCGCAATCGCCAGAACGAAGCCGAATTCGCGGAACAGACCGCCCGCCTGCCCCGGCAGGAATGAGATCGGCACGAAGACCGCCGCCAGCGTGAGCGTGGTGGCGATGACGGCAAAGAAGACTTCCTGCGTGCCGAGCACGGCAGCGGCGCGTGGCCCCATGCCCTGATTGCGCCGCCGGACCACATTTTCCAGCACCACGATGGCGTCATCGACCACGAGACCCGTCGCCAGCACCAGCGCCAGCAGGGTGAGGATATTGACGGAGAACCCTGCCAGATAGATGGCCGCGATCGTGCCTATGAGGGCGACGGGCATGGACAACGCCGGAATGAGCGTCGCGCGTATATCCCACAGGAACATGAAGATAATTGCCACGACGATGATCACCGACGCGATCAGCGCGATTTCCACCTCATGGATAGCGCCATTGATGAAGTTCGCGTCGTCACTGGTGACGGCAATATTGACGCCCGCAGGCAAGGTCTTCTGCAGATTGGCGACCGCTGCGCGAATGCCTTCCGAAATGTCGAGCGTATTCGACTGCGCCTGACGGACGATGCCGAGACCGATTGCCGTCTTGCCGTTGGAGCGAACGGCGGAACTTTCGATATCGGGTCCCAGCGTGACGGTCGCGACATCGCGAATCTGCGTGCGTCCGCTGATATAGACGTTTTCGAAATCTTCCGGCTTTTCCAGATTGGCCGTGGCGCGAACCACAATGGACTGATCGGCGCTGCGCAGCGAACCGGCAGGGGCGTCCAGCCCCATGGAGGAAAGCGCCTTGGTTATATCGGCAATGGTCAGGCCATAGCTTGCAAGGCGCGCCTGATTGATATCGATGCGGAAGATCTTGTCGCGGTCACCGTTGATCTGGACGTCGGCAACGCCTGGAACGGCGGACAGGATATCCTGTATCTGGTCTTCGACCAGCACCGTCATGTCGTCGACGGACATGGTGTCGGACGTAACCGCCAGACGCATCACCGCATCGGCATTGGAGTCCGCCTTGATGATGCGGGACGGGTCCGCCTCTTCCGGCACGTCATTGGCAACGCGGGAGATCGCATCCCGCATGTCGGCGGCGGCGACATTGAGGTCCACGCCGTCATTGAACTCCACCGTGACGCGGCTTCGCTCAAAAGACGATGTGGAGGAAATGGATTTCACGCCGGAGACGCGCGCCACCGCGTTTTCAAGGACCTGCGTCAACTGGCGGTCGATGGTTTCAGCGGACGCGCCCTTGAAATCCGTGCTGATCGTCACGACGGGCCGGTCGACGTCCGGCAGTTCGCGGATATCGACGCCCGTGAAAGCCGCCAGACCCGCAACAACGATCAGAACATTGATAACGAATGCAAAGACGGGACGGCGGATGAACAGCGCCGTCGATCCGCCTTTGTCGGATGAGGAATTGTGACCGGTCACGTTGTCGTCCTCATCCTGCGGTCCGCTTTGCCGAGGCCGGGTCCGCCAGTGCCGTACCCTGCTCGTCCTTCACGCGTACGGGCGCGTCGTCCCGCACGGTCTGGACGCCCTGCGTGACGATCAGGTCGCCCTGCTTCACCGGACCGTCGATGAGGATATTTGTTGAATTGCGCTGAACGATACGCGCGTCGATCTTGCGGGCTACGCCGTCCTCGACGCGCCAGACATAGGAACCGTCGGCGCCCCACTGGATGGCCAGCGGATCGACCGAGGGATAGCGGTCGCCCGGGAAAAGAATGGTGACGGAAAACGACATGCCGGCGCGCAAGCGATCCTGCGTGTTGGGGACTTCTGCGCGGACGTGCAGCGTGCGGCTGGCTTCATCCAGCATGTTGTCCACGGCATTGATTTCACCGCTATAGGTCTCGCCGGGAAAAGCGGTCGATTCCGCCGTCAAGGGCTGGCCGACCTTGATCTGCGGTGCGAACCGTTCCGGCACCCAGATATCGATCAGCACTTTCGACCGGTCATCGATGCGGCCGATGGACGTCTGTGCGGTGATGTAATTGCCCACATTGACGGGCAGGATGCCGACGATGCCGGAAATCGGCGCACGGACCGTGCGGCGGCTCAGGGCGAGCTGCGCGTCCTGCAAGGCAAGCTGCGCATTGGCGACCGCCAGTTCCGTTTCGACCACCTGAACTTCCGTTGCCGTGTTCGTCGCCCGCAATTTTGCGATGCGCTGGCGGGTCGTCTGCGCATCCTTCAATGCGGTTTCCGCCTTGGCGACGGCGATCTTCTCCGTCTCGGCATCAAGTTCTGCGACCGGATCGCCTTCCTTCACCATGTCGCCAGCCTTGACGTAAAGCTTCGTCATGTAGCCGCTGGAATATGGGGTTATCGAAACGGTGCTGAGAGCCCGCGCCGAGCCGATAGCCGTCAACCGGTTGTTGATGGTCTCTTCGCCCGCCGCTTCCACGACGACCAGCGGCGCAGACCGTCCGCCCCCGTTTCTGGGCGCTTCGCCCGTTGCGGCGGCCTTCACCACATCGGACTTGTTCTTATATGCATACCAGCCACCGACGGCGGCCGCGGCGATGAGCAGGCACAAGGCAATCTGCTTCCAGGATTTCATTCAGCTCTCCGGCGAGGTGTACCGTCGCCCTGACGGACCTCGTATTCGAAACCATTATGTCGGGCGCGGAAAATGCCAGCAAATAGTATCAGAATGATGATTGCCTTCACATTGCGCAAATCACGCATTCCCCGGGCAGGACCAGAAGAAATACGGATTTTTCCGGCTACGATTTTGCATAGAGGCCTCGCACCGTCGAGTTAAATTTCGGTAATGCTGCGCATGAAGAGCGCGGAACCGGGGGCGTTTTTAACCGATTGAACAAAGGCTGTTGGATTTATCGGCCGGCTCCATATATAGGAGGCTACCTTTATGAATTGCGTTTCGACGGCAGACCGGTTTAGGCACCGCGGCAATTGGGCCGGTTCGCCTTGAATTGGAAGCAGGCTATGGCGGTTGTTGAAAAGACCACGGAAACGGGCGCGCTTTCCCCCGAAGCGGCCTCTCGGACTGCGACCGTCGAGCGGCTCTCTCCAACCCAGTTTACAAGACTGCCCTGGCGCAACCGGCTTTCAAGCAAGCTCCTGCTGCTGACCGCGCTCGCAGTGCTGATCACCGAAGTTCTGATCTTCGTCCCGTCCGTGGCCAATATGCGTGTGCGCTGGATGAGTTCCCGGCTCGATACGGTCGGCGCCGTCAGCGAAGTGCTGGCAGCCAGCGGCAACATGGATGTGCCGCGCGAAATCCAGGACAAGGTGCTTCTGGCCACCGGCACCAAGGCGATCGCCATGCGTGAAGCCGGGGCGTCGCGCCTGCTCGCCATGTCGGAGGTTCCCGGCAAGATCGATCAGGTCATCGATCTGAACAATATCAGCGAAGCGGCTGCCATTTGGGATGCATTCGGCACCTTGTTCAATGGCGGGGAGAGAACGC
Source organism: Brucella intermedia LMG 3301 (assembly GCF_000182645.1). Classification (NCBI taxonomy): domain Bacteria; kingdom Pseudomonadati; phylum Pseudomonadota; class Alphaproteobacteria; order Hyphomicrobiales; family Brucellaceae; genus Brucella; species Brucella intermedia. The sequence continues at coordinate 299,473 of NZ_ACQA01000001.1, read as the reverse complement.
TGCGAATTTTCGGCTCGGTTTCATCCTCCGGTTCGCCGGACCGTGTCATCGAAATTGTCACCTCCGATGCGCCGCTTCGCCACGCCATGCTCGTCTATGCGCGCAACGTCACTTTCATATCCCTCATCATTTCCGTGATAGCGGCAAGCCTGATCTACCTGATCATCCATGAAATGCTGTTGCGGCCGGTGCGCATCATGCATCGCAACATGATCGACTTCGCATCGTCTCCCGACAATCCCGCGCTCATTCTCGTTCCGGAAAATCGCAAGGACGAATTTGGCATCGCCCAGCGCCAGATATCCCATATTCAAAGTGACCTCCAGCGAACGCTGAAGGAACAGAAGCACCTGGCCGATCTCGGCCTCGCCGTTTCCAAGATCAACCACGACATGCGCAATATCCTGGCTTCGGCGCAGCTGATGTCGGACCGGCTTGCCGATACCGAAGACCCGATGGTGCAGCGGTTCGCCCCCAAGCTCATTCGCACGCTCAGCCGTGCGATCAGCTATTCCGAAAGCGTGATGGCCTATGGCCGCTCGCAGGAAGCGCCGCCACGCCCGCGCCGCGTCCTGCTGCACACCATCATCGCAGACGTGCAGGAAACCTTGAGTCCCAGCTCCGAAAGCAGCATCGAGTTCGAGAATCTCGTTCCGGAAGATTTTGAGCTGAATGTCGATTCGGAGCAGTTGTTCCGGGTCCTGAGCAATCTCTGCCGAAATTCCGTTCAGGCCATGGAGCGTGACCAGACGACTGATGTCGCGACGGTCAAGCGACTAACGATTTCGGCGGGGAGAATCGGGACGACGACGATCATCGGCGTCGAGGACACCGGCCCCGGCCTGCCGCAAAAGGCGCGCGACAATCTTTTCACGGCCTTCCGGGGCTCGACGCGCAGCGACGGCACCGGCCTCGGGCTTGCCATTGCGCAGGAACTGGTTCGCGCGCATGGGGGCACAATCGAGCTTCGCGAGGACCGCCCGGTTGGCGCGCATTTCGAGATTCGCATCCCTGATTTGCAGATGCGCCGCGAAGACCGCAGCAACCAGCGCACCGAAGAGAACGCCTAGACAATCTGCCGTTGCACCGGCTCCGGCCGAAAAGCCCGGAAATGCGAGACCTGACAAGAAATCTTCACAGAACCACATTTTTTTCTAAGAAGACGCTTGCATTTAGCGATTTGTCCGATTATCAACCGCCCATCGCCGCAGCGAGCGGCACACAGGCAAGCACCCGTAGCTCAGCTGGATAGAGCACCAGACTACGAATCTGGGGGTCAGAGGTTCGAATCCTTTCGGGTGCGCCATTCTCTTCCTAGTTGTCAATTGACACTTGATTTAGCCTTTTGGACAGAGATTAGCCAATTGATCTCGTGAGAGAACGGTCCAAAGTGTCGAGCGATATTGAATAAAGTTGCCTTATAATGTGAGTGCGGACTTTTCGATTCCTACTGGGGGCCCAAACAGAGCTCGCAGCCGGGTCCTAAAGTTTCGCCAAGCGCATGTAGCTTCGCCCTTTCGTTTAACCCGAGTACTTCCGTCGTCGCACGAATCTTACTGATCATCTTGTTCCGCCAAATGACGATTTGGGGCGGGAACGGAATGTCGGCTGAACCGCGCCGGGTTTGCCGGAGGCGGTTTGGTTGAAGTTATGCGGCCATGGCTGGCGCGTTCAGCATGGCATAGTAACGTTCTTCGGCTTCGGCAGGCGGAGGATGCTCGGCCTCGTGCTCCCAAACCATATGGATGGTCCGGTCACGGACTTCAGGTGAAAATTTGTTAGTCGTCTTGCTCATATCGACTCCACTTTCTCGCGAGTTGGAGCCTCCGGCAAACCCGGTGCGGTTCACTAACGCCATCGGCCGACCGCTTACGAAGTTATTCGCTATGCCTGCTTTATACATAGGAAAGTAATCGGGCGATATATGCCTTGCGAGCCCCGGATCGACTCAGTTTACCGGAAGATGTAAAAGGCAGGCTGCCAGCACGGACCAGTTCTACGTGAGGTGTTACGCCAATACTGGAATTGACCGCGGCGGCAGTCCGCAGTTTTAACGCGTCGGTGTCTTCACGGTGAATTTCCCCGCACTCTACTAAAACGACAACGACCTCTGAGTTGTCCTCATCCACAGCAAAAGCGGCCGCATGCGCATTTTGCAGTTCTGAAACTGCTTTTACGGCCCGTTCAACATCTTGCGGCCAGATGTTGCGGCCGTTGACTACGATCATTTCCTTGAAACGACCGGTGACAACCAGTTCACCGTCCCGAATGAATCCTGCATCGCCAGTATCAAAAAAATTGGCATCTACAATTCTTTTCATCGGCTGAAGTGACTCGTCGCAATAGCCCGACATAAGGCTGGGACCCCGGATGCAAATGTGACCAATCCGATGCTCTGGCACGGGGGACCCGTTGGTATCGCAAACTATAATCTGGTGACCGTTCAAAGGCCTGCCGCATATAGCCAACGAACGAACATCCGGTTTTCCTAGTTGACTGTACACAACATGATTTTCCTCCAGTCTTTTACGATGGACTGTCACTTCACCCAGACCGTGACGAAAACTGACGAGAAGCGTGGATTCTGCAAGCCCGTAACTCGGCGTGAACGATTTCGCTTGGAAGCCAAACCTCGCAGTTGCGTGGGCGAAATCGTATAGTTCCTGAACATTAATCATATCTCCTCCGACACCTGAAATCCGAAGAGAAGAGAGGTCGATATCGCAGTCCGACGACTTGAGACGTTTTGCAGCAAGCTTGTAGCCGAATACCGGGGCGTAGGTGATTGTGGACCTATTTTGCGACACGAGTTGCAACCATAGTACTGGGCGTCTGGCAAATGTTGTGGGCGCAATATAGTCCACGGTCGTTTGAGAAAATAACGGCGCGATCGAAAAGCCGACCAGACCCATATCATGATAAAATGGGAGCCATGAGAAGGCCCGGTCGTCGGAAGTGATTTCTATACACTCACGCAATATCCCTTTAACATTATGACACACTGCTTCCTGTGAAATGCGGATGCCTTTTGGCTCCGCTGTTGAGCCAGATGAGAATTGGATATAGGCTGGTTCATCCAGCCCAAGCGGCTCCGGCGGTATGTCTCCTTGAACGGCATCCAATTGCCTGTAATGGACCGTTTGTACGCCAGTCATTTGTAGGAGATCTGTTGATAGCTCCTTCAACGCATCGGGCAGACAGACCAGCTTTGCATTTCCCCCGCGTATAAACGCAGCCAGCTTGTTGACATAGCTTGTCTTGCCGCCGGGATAGATTGCATAAGGCAAGGGGCAGGCGACAAGTCCCGCATATTGGCAACCATAGAACAGGTATAAAAATTCTGCCGCAGTCTCGCCGATAATTGCGACTGCATCCCCTCTATTCAAGCCAGACGATCGAAGCTTAGCCCCGGTCGAGATTGCTCGCTCTCGTAGATCGCGATATGTCAGAGTGGCGGTAAGATCGCCGCGTTGATCATAAAAGCAAACACCTGTCTCGCCGCTTGCGGCATAATCCAAGGCTTGCGTGATAGAGGAGAATTCTGCAACACGCTGCGATAGATGGTGGTTTTGGGTAGGGAGAGAGGTCAGCTTCACGTGCTAATCCGCATATTGTAATTTGCTCCACCTTATTTACGGGGTGTATTTCTGTACCGCGTCGCAATAAACAGCAAGCTTTTGAAACGTTCGATTTGATGGAATTATTGGCATGAAAAACCAGTGAACTTATCATCCGTGTCGGTTCTTCTAATCGCATTCAAGCTGGACGTTACCACATCTGATCATTTCGAATTCAACGCTCTGCCAGCCTAGTCCTCTACAATCTTTTGTGCTTCAACTAACGAGAATCCGCTTTCATCGGTCGGTTTGGGAACTCGTGTCTTTTTGTTGTTCCACTTTTGAAAGCCGCTTTTTCAAGGCCCTGTTTATGTTTTTGTAGCTGTCGCTGCCAAGGACAAGTCGTAACGGTGGGTCCTCTTGCTGGCTAAGATCAAGAATAGCTTCTGCCACTTTCCTTGGGTCGCCGATCATGGGAAATCGTCCCATGGAGAGCAGCTTGAAATAAGTGCCTACGGCACTGCTTCGATAGTCTTCGCTCTGGGGTTCCACAACGACAGCGTTATTGTCGAACTCTGTCTGGATACGGCCAGGCTCAATGAGTGTCACTGCAATGCCAAGGCCTTTCACCTCCATTGAAAGTGCTTCGAAGAACCCTTCCAATCCCCACTTGCTGGCGTGGTAGATAGCAGCGGCAGGATAGGCCATCTGACCACCTTCGCTGGACAGTTGAAGAAAGCGACCCGTCTTCAGCTCTCTAAAATGCGGCAGAATTGCTTTTGCTAAGAAAATAGGTGCGACGAGATTTACGTTGATCTGCTTTGTGATGGCATGTTCGCCGAGTTCTTCAGCCGCACCAACTAGAGCGTAGCCTGCAGTGCTCAAGGCAGTGTCAATCCGACCCATAGAGTTGATCGCTGATTGGACGCACCCTGCGACTTTAGATGTCTCAGAGAGGTCAAGCTGAAGGAGCGCCAGCGCTTTTGGATATTCCTGGTGTAATGCGTTGATTTTTTGTGGATTGCGGACAATTGCCGCCACTTTGGCACCGTGTTGCAGCAGCAGCTTCGTAACCTCCAGCCCGATGCCGCTACTCGCACCAGTGATCAGCCATCTCTGCCCTTTGAATATCGTTCCCTCCACCATCAATTCAGCTCCACAACACGCACTGGCTGTCCGCCATCGCGCAGCATCTGCGATTTCCAGAAATAGCTTGGGGGCTTGTTGGAAGTGAGTTCAAATCGAGCGCAGTTCAAAAATACGCTGAGGAAGGTCATCAGCTCCAGCAACGCAAATTGTTTACCCCCGCAAATACGAGGTCCGATGCTGAAAGCCATGGTTTCGCCCGTGACTTTCTTGGCAGAAAGATCGTCCATATCCAAGGTCCAGGGATCCGCTCGAAAGCGTCGGTCCAGTTGAACGCCAATGAACGACACCATGATGTTCTGTCCGGGACTCACGTGCGTCGTTCCCAGTTTATCGGTATCAATGGCATAGCGTGCAACAATGGGGGTCGGCGGATAAAGCCGCAAGGCTTCAGAAATGAACCGCGACAGGGGCTTCAATTTCGAGAGAGTTTGCCAATCTGTATGATCGCCGTGCCAGAAAGCGCGCGCCGCTGCGCGGAGAGCCTCCTGAACTTCGGGATATAGGGCAAGTAAATAGCATGCCCAACCCATAGTCGCAGCAGACGTTTCTGCTCCAGCTGCCATAAAGGTCATCAACTCATGCTCGAGCACCACGCGGTCCTTCCCGCGCCGATCCGCTTCAAGCAAACCTTCCAAGAGGGGTGCACGAGGCACGTCAGACGACCGAAAATAGCCGAGCTGGCGCAATATCTCGCGGCGCAAAGCGGGCAGCCCCCCCAATCTGTCTCGATAAAGCGTGCTCGTCTTGCCTTCTGGTACGAAGGAATAATCAGAACCAATGGCCATCAGTTCTGCCAGAACCGCCAAATCGATGCCTGTGTCGTCAAGCTTGATGCCGAAAAAATTATCGATGAGGACACTCGCGGTCATCCGTCGCAAGGCGCTCTCATCAATGCTAGCTTCATTCTGGCTGTGGACCACCAGTTCCTGAATTGCTTTTTCCGCATAGTCGGTTGAAAGCCTGAAGGTGTTTTCACGATCGAAGCGGTTGAAATAGCTCTGTGTCAGTTGACGACGGATTTCCCAAGCGTATCCATCTTCCGAAAAACGCGAAGCGCCTAGTGCCTGGCGAAACCACGCCATGTTCTTGCGATAATTGTTGGCGTTTAGCCTCAAGATGTGGTCGGCATCCTCTAGTCGTTGAACAATCAAGACATTTACGCCGTTAAATTCGGTGGTGATATTCTCTCCGTTCCGCTCACGAGCCAGCTCATAGAGATAGCCGCATATCTGAGAGGACAGGCTCATGCTTTTTCTTTGCGTAGCAATTCGGCCAAATCAGCTACAGACTGCATCTCCAGCAGAGCTATAGGATCGACTTGGCGACCGATGTGCTTTTCGATTTCGAGAACAATTAGCTCGAAAGTCAAACTATCGAGTTCGCCCAGTGATCCGATATCCGCACTATCGGGAATTGTCTCAGCGGGTATGAACAAGCATCCAGCCAGAATGTTCTTTGCCTCAACGACCAAGTTATCTTCATGCGATAGCTGCTGCGTTTGACCGGTCATACTGTTGATGTCCCATTCGTTTTCCGAGGAATGAAGGCGCGTGTCGATGGTGCGTTTTTGAATGAAGCAAAGACCAGAAGGTCCAGGCGTTCACCATTCGGCGCCAGACATTCCTGCTTCAAGTGAGCCTCTAGTACAAATCGTGAGTTGTTTTTGAAATTAAACAGCATTGCGTAGTTGCGCGCCAGAATACGCGCAGTGAATTTTTCTATGTCTCGTTCGGCATAAAAATGATCGAGAATATCGTCGATTGTGGCCCATAATGTCTGCTTGCCACGTTGTTTTTGATCGCCGATACCGGTGGTCAGGCTACCTATCTTGTGGTTGCGATTGACGTCGATGGTGTAAAAGCCCACCAGGTTATCGTCGTCGTGGTCGAAAATACCCAGAATGTAGTTATGGAAATTATCAAACCTGACAATAAAATTTCTGAAGCTCGCTAGCGTGAAATTAAGTTCATTGAGGTTCAGTCCGCGCAGCATATCTCTGCGATTGAACCAGGAGACGAGATCTTCGGTGACATCTGAATCCCGAAGACTACGAACGTAATAATCTCCGCTCTCAATATAGATCTCTGGACGGATAGAATTGGAACTATGAAATACCTCATCTTCCTTCGGTAGCGGGATGACAATTGCTTGGGGAGGAATAGTGATCGTAACCATGTTTAGCTCACCGTTGTGTCGGCGGGTGAAACAGGACGATGGAGATAATTCAACCAGTTATGTTGAGTGGCAATAACAAGGGTGGCCAGATCCAGCCAACCCCTTACAAACCAGGCATCGACCGTGTCTTTCGGTAAAGCTCTGTACGCTGGCTCATTGATCATATAGAACCGGCGTTGCTTGGAATCTTTGGGTCTGATTTCGTTGAACTCCAGTGCGCTCGGTGTCAGAAGGCCGGCTGTTTTCAACGCGAGGGCAAAAGACGCTGCCCGCCTGCGACCGTCGTAAACCTGTGCTGCAGAAGAGGCGATCCGATGCAATGTTTCGGTCGGCGTGCCAGCACCATCGAATAATGCCGCGGCACTCCTGTTTTCACTCAAGGGGACGACCCGTCCGCTCTTCTCGTCGAAGACGAGCACCCCTGCATCGCGATCTGGAAGTTTCTCCAGAATGAACGGATAGAGTTGCAAGATACTGGGCAAGTAAGGCGCAACATCGGTCGGGTGTTTGCCATAAATTGCACCATCTTTGCTGATCGGAGCTGTGATGGCAACCGGAAAGACGTCTTCATCATTAAAAAACAAGATCGGATAACAACTGGCAATTTTGAAGAATTCGAACGAGGCAATAGGGACGAAGAGAGGTAACTGGATAGTATTGCTTCCTGATTCTGGCACATAACCAAAAGTCCGGTGTGCCTCTGCAGACAAAACAACCGGCGCTTTGAATACTATCGAATCCCCCGACCTCACTGTGCGTTCAGGCTCCAAATTCGACATGATACGATCGCTAGGGCAATTTTTTTTGTATAGACACTGCCACCAACTCCAGTTATCTTCAATATAACTTATATACGATAATATACCAACTTTTTATTGGCATTCATTGATCGAAATCAAACGGATTTCGATCAACAGCGTCTACTCCGCAGAAAATATGTCGTTGCATCGATTCGTATTCCGGGAGGGGACTTTGTCGGTAGGGAAGACCCATTTTATTGGCCAACTGAAACGATCTTCTCGTTTCTTTATGGCGTCTGTAGCCGCGACTGCCATTTGCATCGCCACTCCCTCTATAGTCCAGGCGAACGACTGGACAGGCGCTGTAAGCGACGATTTTTTCGACCCCTTTAACTGGGACGACAACAACGGACCACAGGGTTCTGGTTCGACAGTGAATAATGGTAATGCCGTTGGGACGATCGATCTCGGTTCGCCGGTGGGCTATAATTCGAATTTAGCTGATCGTATCGGCACGATTGCTGGTCAAACCGGATCTGTGACGATCAATGTTCTTCCAAATGCTGAATCTCCAACGAGCAGTACCTATCTCAATACTGGCAATGAATTAGAGGTTGGTGCAAATGGTGGACGTGGCACACTAACCCTTTCTCTTGAAGGACCTATAGTCACGACCTTGGGTGCAAACGCGATTAGTATTGGCAAAGGGACGGGCAGCATCGGAGAAGTCAATCTCGTTGGCACCGGTAAAGATACTGGCGTTCCTCCGGAAGGTCCGTTGTGGCTCGACACGTCCTGCCAGGGTTGTGCACCAGTTTTTGTTAGCTCTTCACTTTTCGGAGGGCTATATATCGGCGTCGATGGCGGCGCAGGTACATTGAATCTGGACGGGGCGGCTTTCACAACCTATGATCGCGGTGAATTTATCGTTGGGGATGGTGCTGGAAGCAACGGCGCAGTGAATATCCTCGCAGGGGGCAAGTTAGGCGACCCCGGTGTCAATTATAACAGTAGTAACATCAATACCTTGACCAAGGGTAAGGCTACCGTAGGGTTTGACGGAGGTACAGGCGCAATCACGTTGGATGGCTCGGCGGCTGCAACGCGCAATGATGTGCCCATGGCGTTCTTCGGGCAAGGCCTTGTTATTGGCAATGGTCAAAATAGCGTTGGTAGCGTCAACATCCTCTCTGGCGGCAAGGTTCACAGTTATACCGACTATCAGATAGGCGTCATCTACCAGAATTACGTTGACAGATCCGCTCTCGACACAAATGTAGGCATCAACGGAGGAACAGGCTCCATTACAGTGTCCGGTACGAACTCGGTATGGTACCAGTCTGGCATATTACAAGACTATCTTTCGCCCTGGAATAATTCGACTACATCGACTGATACCGGTGCGTTGCGAGTGGGGCAAAGCGGAACCGGTGAGTTGACTATTGCCGACAACGGCGAGGTTCGTATTGGCACGGCGACTTTCCTCGCGGAGACGGATGACAGCGGCGGGGTTTACAAGCAGCTCTATAGTCTGGTTGACCACGTATCAAACGGTACACTGATATTGGGCGGCGAGACGACAGGAAATGGTACATTGAGTATCGGTGGCTCTGTGGGAGGAGCTGCGGTCGCCCCCGGTCGTTTGATGGCGCAGACGGTGGAGTTTGGCGAGGGGACCGGATTGATCCGGTTCAACCATACCTCTGATAATTATATCTTCGATCAGTTCGACGCGCAGTATCTTGATGGCCCGTCAAGGCCGTCGACGCTGGCAATAGTGGGCGATGGAACCATTGAAGCTGCGGCTGGCCGTACCATTTTGAACGAAAACCAGCTGAGCTTCACCGGCACCTTGCTTCCTAACACGGGTATCTTGCAGATAAATGGCGACATATCGACAGCAACAGCCAATATTCTGGCCGGCGGCACGCTGGAAGGCACCGGGGTTGTTGGCTCGACTCTTAATACAGGCACGGTTGCTCCGGGACAGACGCCGGGGGGCAGTCAGGGGCTCGCAAGTTCTATCGGTACTTTGACCATCGCCGGTAATTATACAGGACAGGGCGGAATTCTTTCGCTCGATACCGTACTCGGCAATGACAGCTCGCTGACCGATAAACTAGCAATCCTTGGCGATACATCAGGAAATACGACCGTTAAAGTCAAAAACATTAACGGGAACGGTGACGATACAATCGAAGGGATTCAAATCGTTACAGTTGGCGGCACATCAGACCCAAATGCATTTTCTCTTGCGGGCGATTATGTATTTAATGGCCAACAGGCCGTTGTGGGCGGCGCCTATGCTTATCGTCTCTTCCAAGGCAGCACCTCACAGCCGGGTGATGGCAATTGGTATTTGCGGTCTAACCGCATTCCGACGGACCCGGTCGATCCAGACATTCCAGTCGACCCGGATGAACCCAATCAACCGATTTATCAGCCGGGCGTTAGTCTCTATGAGACCTATCCGCAGTTTCTGCTCGGCTTGAACAGTCTGCCGACGCTGCAACAGCGGACAGGCAACCGTTATTGGAGCAACGCAGGCAATGTGATGCTGTCCGAAGGCGCAGACCCAGCGGGCGCGCCCTATGCCCCTGCATCTGAAGCCGGCAACCTGATTGAGGGCAGAGGCATCTGGGGACGCATCGAAGGGGCGCACAGCAAGATCGATCCCAAGTTTTCAACATCTGGAGAAAACTACGACTACAACATATTCAAGCTGCAAGCGGGCCTGGACGGTATGCTGCTGGAAAACGGCGCTGGAAAGCTGATCGGCGGGTTTACGGTTCACTATACGCACGGCAAGGCCAAGACCTATTCAATCTTCGGGGACGATGAAGTCTCCACAGATGGTTATGGATTTGGCGGCACGCTGACCTGGTATGGCGATAACGGCTTTTACGTGGACGGTCAGGCACAGCTGACTTGGTATGATAGCGATCTCAGTGCCAATGACAGCGAATTCACGGCTGGTCTGGACGGCCTCAGTCTGGCCGATAGCAATAATGGCTTTGGTTTTGCGATCTCAGGTGAAACCGGCCAACGTGTAACGCTTGATCAAAACTGGTCGATCACACCACAGGCACAGTTGACCTATTCGAAAGTTGATTTCGACAGCTTCAACGATGTTTTCGGGGCCCGTATCAGTCTTGACCGTGGCGAAAGCCTCCAAGGCCGTCTCGGCCTTGCCGTTGAACATCAAAACTCCTGGTATAATGCCAATGGTCTGATCGACAGAGCGCAGGTCTACGGTATCGCAAACCTCTATTATGAATTCCTCGAAGGAACGAAAGTGGATGTTTCGGGAACCACTTTTGCCAATCAGAACGAGCGGCTGTGGGGCGGTATCGGGCTTGGTGGTAGCTATAACTGGAACAGCGACAAATACTCGGTCTATGGCGAGGGCGCTATCAATACCAGCCTCGCCGACTTCGGCGACAGTTACTCCTACAAAGGCACACTCGGATTCAGAGTGAAGTGGTAAAATCTCCGGTGCTTCGTAAGCGGTCAGCCGATGGCGTTAGATTTGAAGTTCCAAGGCATAAGGCCCTTCGATTTCGGTTACAGGCCAGCCGTGAGCGATGTGGCTCAGGGTTGACGTGATCACAGCAGTCAATGCCGAGATCGCGATGCTGCAAGCCAGCTTAAGACATGATCCCGTAACGAGCTGCGCTCAACGCAGCTCCAGCCCGCCATTCTCGACGATGAAGTCGATAATCTCCGGGACGCCCTTGCCGCGATGGAGATCGGTGAAACCGAACGGTCGCGCGCCGCGCATCCGCGCCGCATCCCCCTGCATGACATCGAGATCAACGTGCACATGCGGGGCAAGATCGCTCTTGTTGATCACCAGGAAATCCGACCGCGTGATGCCCGGTCCGCCCTTGCGCGGAATTTCCTCGCCCTGGCAAACCGAGATAACATAAAGCGTCAGGTCCGCCAGATCGGGCGAGAACGTGGCCGCCAGATTGTCGCCGCCAGATTCGATGAAGACGATATCCAGATCCGGAATCCGCCGGTTCATTTCGGCAATTGCCTGCAGATTGATGGAGGCGTCCTCGCGGATCGCCGTGTGCGGGCATCCGCCCGTCTCGACGCCCATGATCCGTTCCTCGGGCAAGGCCTGGGAACGAGCCAGAATAAGGGCGTCCTCCTGCGTGTAGATATCGTTGGTAATCACGGCGACCGAATATTTATCGCGCATCGCCTTGCAGAGCTTTTCGGTCAGCGTCGTCTTTCCCGATCCCACCGGCCCGCCAATGCCGATGCGCAAGGGTCCGTTTTTCTGAGTCATGTGCGAAAAAGCCTCGAATGTTGGGGTTCGTGTTTCATGGCCATGATGTCGCTAATGCCAGTAAATATCAGTCGTGGTGATGGTGATGATGTTCGTGGTCATGGTCATGGTCGTGATGGCCATGATGATGTCCGTGGTCATGATGCGAATGGCCGCCCGCATATGCACCGCGCAGCGGACTGAAAATTGCCGTTACATCCGTCACCTTGGCGCCAAGCCCCTCGAGCATCGCCTTGATGACATGGTCGCGAAGAATGAAGATACGATCATTCTCGATCTGTGCCGCCAGATGCCGGTTGCCGATATGCCAGGCGAGTTCGGCTATGTGAAGCGGGTCGCGCCCGCGGATTTCGTAGAGTTCCTCGCTTGCAGCGCGGATTTCAATTTCGCGCCCGTCATCCAGAACAAGCCTGTCTCCGTGACCCAGCACAACCGGCTCCGCGAAATCGACAAGCACCTTCTCGCCGCCTTCCAGAGCAATGGCTTTGCGCCGCAGATGGCGCTCATCGCGTTCAAGAACGGCGTGGCCAGCAGGCACAGCATCGATCACCTCATCCGCACGAATAATGGCAGTGGCACGAAACATTTGTTTGCCTCTCAAGCTCAAAACAAGAAGTAATGCGGCGCCACGGGCGCGACGCCAAAACGGCACAACACTATTGGGAACTATGAAGTGTTACCAATGCCGTCTCTTATATTGGCCACTGCAAATATCCGTTTGTCCAGCCCAATCGTATTTCGGAGTTCCACGACAGGTTACTTTTGGTTGTCGGCTCTCCGATCCGTCCCGATCATCCCATGCGCGCCAACGCCGGCTGCCCAACCGTCTTTCGATAGAGGTGCCAGGTCGCATGTCCAAGGATGGGCAGCACCACGGCCAGTCCGGCAAACATGGTGGCGAAGCCCACGACAAGCATAGCGGTTACAATTGCCGCCCAAAGCAGCGCTTCCAGGGGATTGCGCCAGACGACGCGCAATGATGTCGCGATAGCCGCCGCAGCCCCGCAATCCTGATCGAGCAGCATTGGAAAGGTGACGATCGTCAAGCACAGGACGACGATTGCAAAAAGGAAACCAATGCCACAACCGGCGAAAATAAGACTGCGTCCCTCTTCCGTCGATGACACCTGATTGATCAACATCGAGAAGCTCTCGGGCGGCATGGGGCCGAAATAATGAACATAGAGATTTTGAGCCACCAACAGCCACGCAATGAAGATGGCGAAAAGGAAGGAGCCGACGGCCACGATCGACGGCAATGCCGGGGAGCGGCTGACATCGAAAGCGCGCCTCCAGCTCGTGTCCATTTTCTCCTCGCGGCGCCTGCTCATTTCATAAAGCGGCAAGGCGGCAACCGGCCCGATCAAAGCGAAGCCGGACATGAGGGGGAACAGGAGCGGCAGCGCATTTGCGTTCGTGCTCCAATAGGTGATGAACAACCCGGCCAGCGGATATATGAGACAAAGAAAAACGTAATGCGATGGCTTCGCCCAGAAGTCGTCGAAACCCAAACGCAGGGCATCGAATACATCCGCCATCTGGATGCGCTTGACTTCCGGATAAAAGGCAGTCTGGTCCCGACCTGCAATTACATGAAACTGTGCCATGACGCTCCTCCTGCGGGTTAGGCAGTCCTGACGGCAAGGGCGGCGGTCAGGACAGGCCTGCACGCAATTTCCGGCTTTCACATGATCAGCGGATAATCCGCGTGAAGCCTGACGATCAGGCAGGCAGTATACATCGAAAAGAGCGGCTGCGAAAGAAAGGCGGCATGGCAAGACTGCGTCCGCCTGAACGAATATCCCATTTGCACGACACAGCGCTTTTCCAAACGTCAGCGAGATCAACCAAATATGATCTGTTCATCGAACCGCGATGTGCTAGTGCCAGTCACGGAAAATAGCAGCTCGGGAATGCGGTTAAATGGAATGGATCCCTATAGGCTTGATGGCATTCAAGGTCATCGTGTTGGGCGTGGCCATGTTCTTTGCCATCAAATTTCATTATGATGAGGGCAAGAAGAAGAAAAACAAGGAAGGCGGCACGTAAAAGCCTGCCGCGGAACGAGGGCCCCGCTGAAGCGGGGTCGGCGTGAACTGGGCCGACCTCATTAAAAGCTGCAAATGCGGAGCGCCTTGCAAAGAATGTGAACAGGCGGTGCTGGTTGCGTAGCTGATCCAGCCGACTATGCAATGCGGGATGGGTGCACACCGATGCGCATCTGCTCTCCTGCCCAACAAAGGGTGAAGCCAAATTTGCGTTGAATATCAGGAGGAAATGGTGCTGCGAGAGAGGATTGAACTCTCGACCTCTCCCTTACCAAGGGAGTGCTCTACCACTGAGCTACCGCAGCAATCTCTTGAGTGCGGCGGACTTCTGCCACATCATTACGCAAATCGCAAGCAAGCAATTGCATTTCTTTTCACATAATGTGGAAATCTGCCGAACACGCATCTGAAACCCGCTTTTCCGGCCCTTTTTCCCGTAGTAGAAGACCGTCATGAGCGATACGACCACCAACAAAGAGAAACAAATCCAATCCGACCAGCGCAAAAAGCGCCGGGCCGAGGAACTGCGCGCGAATCTCATGCGCCGCAAAGCGCAATTGAGATCCCGGCGCGCAGGCGAAGCCGATGAACGAAACGACGGCATCACCGCTGCCAGCGACGACACCGACTGAGAATCACGACGACAAAGCCTTTCTTGAAGATAGGGAGGCTCTGCGGTAAAAGCTCATTTCTGTTCTTCGCAGCGATATCGTCCTTTTGTGATTCGTATTTGACGTAATTTGGCCGCAAGACTCGTAATTTCATCACGCAACGCCTCCGCGCCGTAATGGCCGCTGGATTTGGTGCAAATTTATCGGGCAAGGTATCGGCCCAGAAGGTGACACAGCATGGATCGCATCAAAATCGTCGGCGGTAACAAGCTCAACGGCATCATTCCAATCTCCGGCGCCAAGAACGCCGCCCTGCCCTTGATGATCGCCTCGCTTCTGACCGACGATACGCTGACGCTCGAAAACGTGCCGCATCTGGCCGATGTCGAGCAGTTGATACGCATCCTGAGCAACCACGGCGTGGACTATTCGGTGAATGGGCGTCGCGAGCACCAGAACGGCGCCTATTCGCGCACCATTCACTTCACCGCCCGCAATATCGTCGACACGACCGCGCCTTATGAGCTTGTGTCGAAGATGCGCGCCAGCTTCTGGGTCATCGGGCCGCTTCTGGCGCGCACCGGCGAGGCAACCGTCTCGCTGCCGGGCGGTTGCGCCATCGGAACCCGCCCCGTGGACCTGCTGCTGGAATCGCTTCAGGCACTGGGAGCGCAAATCGACATCGAAAACGGATACGCCAAGGCGCGCGCGCCGAAGGGTGGCCTTGTCGGCGCCCGCTACAGCTTCCCGAAAGTGTCTGTCGGCGCGACCCATGTCATGCTGATGGCAGCGGCCCTCGCCAAGGGAGAGACCATCATCGAAAATGCGGCCCGCGAGCCGGAAGTTGTCAATCTTGCCGACTGCCTCAACGCAATGGGCGCAAAAATTACCGGTGCGGGCACCAGCACCATCCAGGTGGAAGGCGTGACCAGCCTTTCGGGCGCGCGCGTTCGCGTCATTCCCGACCGTATCGAGACCGGCACCTATGCGATGGCCGTTGCGATGACCGGCGGCGACGTGCTTCTGGAAGGCGCGCAGGAAAGCCTGCTGTCGTCGGCTCTGGACACGCTGCGTCAGGCGGGTGCCGAGATCACCGAGACGAATAGCGGCCTGCGCGTGGTGCGCAACGGCCATGGCATCCAGCCGGTCGACGTCACCACCGACCCCTTCCCCGGTTTCCCGACCGACCTGCAGGCGCAGTTCATGGGCCTGATGACCAAGGCGAAGGGCACTTCGCGCATCACGGAAACCATTTTTGAAAATCGCTTCATGCACGTGCAGGAACTGGCGCGTCTCGGCGCAAAGATCTCCCTGTCCGGCCAGACGGCAACCGTCGAAGGCGTGGAGCGCCTGAAAGGCGCACAGGTGATGGCGACGGACCTGCGCGCATCGGTTTCCCTGGTGATCGCGGGCCTCGCCGCCGAGGGCGAAACCATGGTCAACCGCGTCTATCACTTGGATCGCGGCTTCGAGCGGCTGGAAGAAAAACTGTCCCGCTGCGGCGCGTTGGTGGAACGCATCAGTGGTTAATAGGGCCGAGCGGAGCGACTTTCATTGCTCCGCTCTTTTCTGATTCCTCTTTAAGAAGCCAATGAACAGCGACAGGCTTGAAAAGCCTGTCGATTTTTTTGTTTCGGCATGCCAAGTTGATAATTGGCCAGGCTGATATTGGGCCAGGTTGATCAACAATCAGGCGGGTGGTTGATTTCCCCGCCGCCGGGAACAGTTATTAACCGATAACGGGAAAGTGGTGTTGGAGTATGGATATGCTGAAGCTCGTGGCGCTGGATGAGGAGGATTTGCAGGTCCTGTCGGCTCATCTTCAGGACGCGGTTTTGAAAGTATCCGACCTTCAATATCTCGCCAATGAAAAGCGCTTCATCCTGACGGCGAACCGTTTCGTCTGGGAAGAAAGCAAGCCGCGGTTCCTGCGCAAGCCGCAATATCAGCGCCGCCGCGCCGCCCTGCACTTCAACCGGGTGATTGCCGCCCGGGCAACCGGGATAGACCGCCAGAAGCCGGATGAGGTGCTTTCCCTGATGGCCGTTCAGTTCACCGCCGGTGAAACACCTGCCGGAACAATAGAACTGACTTTTTCGGCAAATGCGGCTATCCGTCTTGAAGTGGAATGCATTGAGGCGCAAATGACGGACCTTGGCGCGGCATGGGAAACAGAATCGCTTCCTCGCCATAACGTCTGAAAGAAGGTCACACGAGACCGTCTTTCGTCAGCCGGACGCCGGTCTGGCGAGCAGATTTGGCTGGCAAGCAGATTTGGCAGATTTGAAGGAACAGAAGCGTGGTCAAGACGCTCAGACAAACCGATCCCGATTTCGAGAATAATTTCGCGACATTTCTGGCAAGCAAGCGCGAAGCATCCGAAGATGTGGACCGGGCAGCACGGGAAATCGTCGACCGCGTGCGCCGCGAAGGCGACAGCGCGCTCATCGATTATTCCCGCCGTTTCGACCGGATCGATCTTGATAAAATCGGCATTGCGGTAACCGAAGCCGAAGTCGATGCGGCTTTCGAGACCGCACCCGCCTCGACAATCGAGGCGCTGAAACTTGCCCATGAACGCATCGAGAAGCATCATGCGCGGCAATTGCCGAAGGATGACCGTTACACCGATGCGCTGGGCGTCGAGCTTGGCTCGCGCTGGACCGCCATCGAGGCCGTGGGGCTTTATGTTCCGGGCGGCACGGCAAGCTATCCCAGTTCCGTCCTGATGAATGCCGTTCCTGCCAAGGTAGCGGGTGTGGAACGCATCGTCATGGTCGTCCCGGCGCCCGATGGCATTCTCAATCCACTGGTGCTGGTGGCCGCACGTCTGGCTGGCGTTTCCGAAATCTACCGCGTCGGCGGGGCGCAGGCTATCGCGGCCCTTGCCTATGGCACCGAAACAATCAAGCCGGTGGCGAAGATCGTCGGCCCCGGCAACGCCTATGTTGCTGCCGCCAAGCGCATCGTCTTCGGCACGGTCGGCATCGACATGATCGCAGGCCCATCGGAAGTTCTGGTCATTGCCGACAAGGACAACAATCCCGACTGGATCGCCGCTGACCTGCTTGCCCAGGCAGAGCACGATACTGCCGCGCAGTCGATCCTCATGACCAATGATGAAGCGCTGGCGATAGCGGTGGAGGAGGCTGTCGAACGCCAGCTCCGCAACCTGCCGCGCGCGCAAACCGCAGCCGCGAGCTGGCGCGATTTCGGGGCCGTCATTCTGGTCGAGGATTTTGAAGCGGCCATTCCGCTTGCCAATCGCATTGCAGCCGAGCATCTGGAAATCGCCACCGCCGACCCGGAAGCCTTGCTGCCAAAGATCCGCAATGCTGGATCGATCTTCATCGGCGGGTATACGCCGGAAGTGATCGGCGATTATGTCGGCGGCTGCAACCACGTTCTGCCGACGGCGCGCTCGGCGCGTTTTTCGTCCGGACTTTCGGTTCTCGATTACATGAAACGCACGTCGCTTCTCAAACTCGGCCCCGATCAGCTGCGTGTACTCGGGCCTGCGGCAATCGAAATTGCCCGCGCCGAAGGCCTCGACGCCCACGCACAGTCCGTCGCCATCCGGTTGAACCTATGAGGTGACATGACTGCCGGTGTTCCAAATGCCCGCCTTATTGACGTCGAGCTCGATGAATCCATCGGGCGTTCGACGCCTGACGTCGAGCATGAACGCGCGGTGGCCATCTTCGATCTCATCGAGGAAAACTCCTTCCACCCGATCGGGGACGATACGGGCGGACCTTACCGCCTGAAGCTCTCGCTGATGGAATCACGGCTGATTTTCGCCATCGCACGGGAAACCGGCGAGGACGTCGCAACCCATATTCTCTCGCTCACGCCCTTGCGCCGCGTGGTGCGGGACTATTTCATGATTTGCGAAAGCTATTACCAGGCGATCCGCTCGGCGACGCCAAGCAAGATCGAGGCAATCGACATGGGGCGGCGCGGCCTGCACAATGAGGGGTCGCAAACGCTCCAGGCGCGGCTGAAGGGCAAGATCGAGGTTGACTTCAACACGGCGCGGCGGCTTTTCACCCTTGTCTGCGTCCTGCACTGGAGGGGCTGATCACTGATGGTCATCACTGATGTCCCTCCCCGAAAATCCAGCGTCGACGGCAATGAAGATCATAAACCACGCCTGCCCAAGTCTCTGCTTTTCGTCTGCGGCAAGAATTCAATTCGCTCGCCCATCGCGGAATTACTTGCAAGACAGGCCCTTCCCCCCAATATTTATGTAGCATCCGCAGGCGTGAAGCGGGGCGAGCGCGATCCGTTTGTCGATGCAGTCCTTCAGGAAGAAGGCCTGTCGCTCGACAATCGGCAGCCACGTGGCCTCGAAGAACTGGCGGATGGTTATTTCGATCTGATCGTAACGCTGACGCCGCTTGCCCACCACACCGTGCTGGAACGGATGCGCGGTTTCTCGGTCGATGTGGAATATTGGCCGACGCCGGACCCGACATTGGTAACGGGCAGCAGAAGCCAGATCATGGCGGCCTATCGCGATGTGCGTGACCGTCTGAAACGCCAGATCATGCACCGTTTTGACGAGCAATAAGTTCGCCGAATTCCGTTGTTCACAAATGCCGCCTAATCATATAGGTTCCGCGCAAATTCCGACCTACCGCATCGGCCCGAAAATCGGAATCGATTTCGGAAAGCACGATGCGTAGATTCAATAAATCAGAGCGTCCTTTGTGCGTCCCAGAGACGCACGGCGTTCTAAAGCCCGCTCAAGAGCGCATTTTATCGAAGAAAGAAACAGGTATCGCATGGCGAAAGAAGAAGTCCTAGAATTTCCGGGTGTTGTTACGGAACTGCTGCCCAATGCTATGTTCCGGGTGAAGCTCGAGAACGAACACGAAATCATCGCCCATACGGCTGGCCGCATGCGCAAGAATCGCATCCGCGTTCTGGCCGGTGACAAGGTGCTGGTTGAAATGACCCCTTACGACCTGACCAAGGGCCGCATCACCTACCGCTTCAAGTAAGCAATCCGTTCCAGGAAATGTCTAGTCGATGAGCGCGCAACACAAGCTGGTTCTAGCCTCCGGTTCTCCACGCAGGATCGAGCTTCTGGGGCAGGCAGGCATCGAACCGGACCATATTTATCCGGCCGATATAGATGAAACGCCGCAGCGCGCGGAACACCCGCGCTCGCTGGCGCGACGTCTGTCGCGGGAAAAGGCGCGCAAGGCACAGGAATTGTTGAAGGACGATGCGAATTTCGCACATGCCTTCATTCTTGCCGCCGATACGGTCGTGGCCGTTGGCCGGCGCATTCTCCCCAAGACCGAGATTGCCGACGAGGCGAGAGAATGCCTGCGCCTGCTTTCCGGGCGCACGCACAAGGTATTCACCGGCGTGAGCCTTGTCTTGCCAAACGGAAATCTGCGCCACACACTGGTGGAAACGCGGCTTCGCTTCGAACGGCTCTCCCGCCAGCAGATGGATGCCTATCTTTCATCCGGCGAATGGCGCGGGAAAGCGGGCGGCTACGCCATCCAGGGACTGGCAGGCAGCTTCGTGGTGAAGCTGGTCGGGTCCTATACGAACGTGGTGGGATTGCCGCTGCAGGAAACCGTAAGCCTGCTGAACGATGTCGATTATCCGGTTTACGCCAACTGGGGCAGCGGGAAAGTCTGAGAGCAGACATGAGTGACAAGAAGGACATATCGGCAGCAGCAGGCGCACGCGTGACGCCATTGCGTCCGACGCGCCCCTGCCCGGAATGCGGAAAACCTTCCACGCGCGAATCCTATCCCTTCTGTTCGCCCCGGTGCAAAAGCATCGACCTCAATCGCTGGCTGTCCGGCAGCTATGTGCTGCCGGGAAAGCCGATCGATGAAGAGGAAGAAGAAGGCAACTAGCCTCTTTCAAATCAGCTTCCGCCAATAAAATCAGTTATTTAACAAAGATGTGAGAAAAGCTGATAAAAATTGCGATACGGTGCTGGACAGCGCGAAATTTAATGCTATAACCCACCCACTTCCGGCGGGAACCAACACCGCCCAGAACAAGCAGATCGCTTGTTACGGATGCCCGGATAGCTCAGTTGGTAGAGCAGCGGATTGAAAATCCGCGTGTCGGTGGTTCGAATCCGCCTCCGGGCACCACTCCAAAATCAAATAAATTTAAAGAGCTATTCCGGATCAAGGCTCATATTTGCCCGGAATATGGGTTGCAACATTGTCCATGCAACATTCGGTGCAACACGTTGACAGGCGATAGCTGCCGTGCGTCATGTAACCTACAAATCACGTTTATATTGACCCGATTGGCGATGTGAAATCTGTCGGCGAAGGCGTGAGCGAAATGCGCATTACATACGGCCCCGGCTATCGGGTTATTTCGTATCCATGGGATCAACTATTGTTGTTCTGCTGTGTGGCGGCGACAAGTCATCACAGGGCCGGGATATCGCGCTGGCAAAACAAATGGCGAAGGAGATTTAGAATGGTCCTTGAAACCACCCGTTTTGATGTTCTTGATCACCTCAAGACGCCGGAAGAGCGTGTTGCCTATCTGGAAGCGGCCTTTGAAGATGGCGACCCTTCCCTTATTGCGCATGCTCTTGGTGACGTAGCCCGTTCCATCGGCATGACAACTGTCGCTAAAGAAGCCGGAATTACCCGTGAAGCCCTTTACCGCTCCCTGAGCGAGAACGGCGATCCAAAACTATCGACCTTGCTCGGCGTCATGAAGGCCCTTGGCCTGCACCTGTCTGTCACAGCAACGGATAAACGCGCCGCTTGACACCACGGTTGCAAAGTCGTCACGCCGTGGCGAAAAGTGTGATTTTCGCACACCAGAAGCTTCGCATAGTCCCGAAAAGTTGCAGGCTTTTCAGGATTATGCGAATGCAAATTGCTCTTTGCAGTCCTGCATCCCGAAGAATGCAACTGTAGTGCCAAGTTTCAGCCGGTTCTCCATATAAGGAAATTTCCATGCTCTGGACATTGTTCGGCATCCTTTCAGGTGCCTGTATTGCTATTCAGGCCCCCATCAATGCAGCATTGGCTCGGGGTCTGGGGTCGCCGGTAACGGCTGCCGCGATTTCGTTTCTTTCCGGTGCTGTGATCCTCGCGATCATTGCCGGGATTACCGCGCGCGCGACCGGCGCAATGCCGGCCTTCAACGTGCCTGCGGGCTGGCTGTTCGTGGCTGGCGGTGCGCTTGGCTGTATCTATGTGACCGCATCGGTACTGCTGACGCCACGCATCGGCGCTGCCGCCGTGATGGGTCTGGCGGTCGCCGGACAGTTGATGGCCGGGCTTGCCGCCGACCGTATCGGCTTCATGGGCGTTGCCGTGCGTGAAATCACCGCCGGACGCGTCGCCGGTGCCGTTTTGCTGCTGACCGGCGCGCTGATGATCCGCTTCCTATAAGCAGAAAGGCCGCGCTTTTCAGCGCGGCCTTTGTTTCCGGTGCAGAAACCGATCTCAGCCCCTGAACGTATAGTCCGCAATCGACTGCGGCTTCATCTCGATGGAGAAGCCCGGCAGCGACGGCGGCATATAGGCCGCGTTCCTGATGACGCACGGATCGATGAAGTGTTCGTGCAGATGATCGACATATTCGATCACGCGGCCTTCCTTGGTGCCTGAAACGGCCACATAGTCGATCATCGACAGGTGCTGCACATATTCGCACAAGCCGACGCCGCCCGCATGCGGCCAGACCGGCTTGCCAAACTTGGCGGCAATCAGCAACACCGCCAGAACTTCGTTCAGGCCACCCATGCGGCACGAATCGATCTGGACGATGTCGATGGCGCCTTCCGCGATGAACTGCTTGAACATGATGCGGTTCTGGCACATTTCGCCAGTCGCAACCTTCACGTCGCCAATGGCTTCGCGAATCTTGCGGTGGCCTGCAACATCGTCCGGGCTGGTCGGTTCCTCGATGAAGAACGGCTTGGAGAAGGCCAGCTTGTTCACCCACTCGATTGCCTGATCGACTTCCCACACCTGATTGGCGTCGATCATCAGGTAACGGTCCGGGCCGATCACTTCGCGCGCGATGGTGAGGCGGCGAATATCGTCCTCCAGATCGCGGCCGACCTTCATCTTGACGTGGTTGAAGCCCTCATCGATGGCTTCCTGACACAGACGGCGCAGCTTGTCGTCGTCATAGCCGAGCCAGCCAGCCGAGGTCGTGTAACAGGCATAGCCTTCCGCTTCGAGCGTGGCGATGCGCCCGGCCTTGCCAGCTTCGGCCTTGCGCAGGATTTCGACAGCCTCGTCACGCGTCAGCGCATCGGTGAGGTAGCGGTAATCGACGATATCGGCGATTTCCTCCGGCGACATGTCGGCAACAAGCCGCCATACAGGCTTTCCCGACTGCTTCGCAGCCAGATCCCAGAAGGCGTTGACGACAGCGCCGGTAGCAAGATGCATGGCGCCCTTGTCCGGGCCGATCCAGCGCAACTGGCTGTCACCGGTCAGGTAGCGCCAGAATTTTCCAGGCGCAGCCCGGAAATCCTCCAGCGAGGCGCCGACCACCAGATGCCGCATGGCGAGAATCGCCTGGCAGCAGATATCGTTGCCGCGACCGATGGTGAAGGTGAGGCCGTGTCCCTTCAGCGCCTCGTCATCCGTATCGAGAATGACATAGGCCGCGGAGTAATCCGGGTCCGGGTTCATCGCGTCGGAACCGTCCAGACTTTGGGAAGTCGGGAAACGCAGATCGAAGACGCGCAGATCAGTGATTTTGGTCATGATTTATCCGTGATCAGGGCGTGGTCCCGAAACAGCAAAGCCGGTTCGGGACCATGCTCAAACAAAGCCTAGGTGTCGGCGCGCACGTTCTGCTTCTGGCTGCCGAGGCCTTCGATGCCGAGTTCCACGACGTCGCCAGCCTTGAGATAGCGAGGCGGCTTCATGCCCATGCCGACGCCGGGAGGCGTGCCGGTGGAGATGATATCGCCCGGCTGCAAGGACATGAACTGCGACAGGTAGGAAACGAGGTGGCGAATGCCGTAGATCATCGTCTTCGACGAACCGTTCTGCATGGTCTCGCCATTGACCTTGAGCCACATGCCGAGGTTTTCCGGGTCTTCGATCTCATCCTTCGTCACGAGCCACGGGCCGGTCGGGCCGAACGTGTCGCAGGACTTGCCCTTCGTCCACTGGCCCTGACGCTTGATCTGGAAGGCGCGTTCCGACACATCATGGATGGTGCAATAGCCAGCCACGTAGTCGAGGGCGTCTTCTTCCGAGACATATTTCGCGGTCTTGCCGATGACGATGCCAAGTTCGACTTCCCAGTCGGTCTTTTCCGAACCGCGCGGGATGACGAGATCGTCATTCGGGCCGACGATGGCGGACGTTGCCTTCATGAAGATGATCGGTTCCGGCGGGACCGCCGCGCCGGTTTCGGCGGCGTGATCGGAATAGTTGAGGCCGATGCAGATGAACTTGCCGGTGCCTGCAACACAAGGACCAAGGCGCGGATTGCCTTCGACCTTCGGCAGCGAATTGACGTCGATCGCGCCGAGCTTTGCCAGTGTATCCGGGGCAAGCGCCGCGCCGGAGAGGTCGCCTACATGGGCGGAGAGATCGCGGATCGCGCCATCGGCATCGAGAATGCCCGGCTTTTCCTGACCGGCTTCACCGTAACGAAGAAATTTCATGAGTTTACTCCTTTGAGGGGATGAAAGAGAGGGCGTCAGGGTGGTCGAGCTCTGGCTGCGCCATTTGCAGACCGCCAGAGCTTGAATATCGACCGCCCTAGATCGTCCAGCCTCCGTCAATGTTGTAGGCCTGGCCGGTGGTGTAGGTCGCACCGGCGAGATAAACGGCGAGATCGGCGATTTCTTCCGGCTGGCCAATGCGGCCGATCGGCTGGCGGGCGATGAAGGCTGCGCGCTGCTCCTCATAATCGCCCTGCGCGCGCAAGCGGTCCTGCAGGGACGGGCTTTCCACCGTACCGGGGCAAATGGCGTTGCAGCGGATGCCCCTGGCAACATAATCGGCGGCGACGGCCTTCGTCAGGCCGATAACTGCGGCCTTGGTGACGCCATAGGCAAAGCGGTTCGGCACGCCCTTCACACTGGAAGCGACCGAGGCCATGTTGACGATGGCGCCGTCCTTGCGTTCCAGCATGCCCGGCAGCACGGCGCGGATGGTGCGGATCATCGAACGGATGTTGAGATTGACCGCAAAATCGAGGTCTTCGTCCTTCATTTCGAGGATCGAGCCGCCATGGACGACACCAGCGCAGTTGAACAGGATATCCACCTGCCCGATTTCGGCGACGAGCGCCTTGACCTGCTCATCGTCAAGCACGTTGAGCTTGCGGGTGATGATGCCGCTGACGCCTTCGATCTCCTTGAGAGCATCGGTATTGATGTCGGTCGCGTAGACCTTCGCGCCCGCCTCCGCAAAGGCCAGTGCGCTTGCACGGCCGATCCCTTGCGCTGCGGCTGTCACCAGCGCGGTCTTTCCATCAAAACGTATCGTCATTTCCAAGCCTTCCGTTCGACAAGCAGGATGTGGTCGTCCCGCTGATTAAGCGTATTTCCGATATGAACCGCAGACGATCATAACCATGGGAAAAAGCAACCGGGTTGATGAGCATCGCCGTGTCGCCGACGCCGCTTGCAAGGATCGGGGTGCCGTGGGCAAGATCGCAGATGCGATCCGTAGCAGCGCGCTATTCCACGCTCCGCACCAACCGGACGGCTCCCGCCCGGCAGCACGCCTCGAAACTCACCTTGCACCCTGGCCTCCCGGCGGCGCTCCTCAACTCGCCCCCAATTGTAAATCATTTATTTATATGCAAACATATTATGCAAATCCGGTCAAGGCTTTCTCTGCCTGTTTGCACCTTTCGAATCCGCGGTCCTTCGTATATGAAGAATGATATTCACAAGGGGAGTTCACTTGGAAACAGAGGATCGCTATCGCGCCCCGGCGCTGGACAAGGGCCTGGATATTCTGGAACTGCTTGCGAGCGTGGATGGTGGGCTGACACAGGCAGAGATTGCCAAACACCTCGACCGCAGCCCCAATGAATTCTACCGGATGCTGGACCGGCTGGTGAAGCGCGGTTATGTGACCAAGCTTGAAGGCGACCGCTATTCACTGACCCTCAAGCTGTTCGGTCTTGCACACCTTCATGCACCGGTGCGCAGACTGGCTTCCTTTGCCACGCCCTTCATGCGTGAACTCGCGGACCGCTCGCGACAGGCCAACCAGCTTGCGGTGTTCGACCGCGGGTCGGTCGTTGTCATAGCGCAGCAGGAAGCCCCGGATTACTGGGGCATTTCGATCCGCGTCGGCTCACATATCAGCCTGTTCGACACCGGGTCCGGCCATGTGCTTCTCGCCTTCCGTTCTCCCGAAGAACGCAAGATGATGATTGCCGAATATGCAAAGGACGTTGAAAGTGTAAAGCTCGATCAAGACTTCTACGACCGGCTCGACCAGATACGCGAACGCGGTTATGAAATGATGCCGAGCGCCCAGGTGGCAGGCGTCTATAATCTCTCGGCGCCCATCCTCGGCCCGGACGGCACCTGCATAGCCTCGCTGACCTGCCCCTATGTGACGCTCGTCAACTCGGCTTCAGCCCCCGACATCACACAGACCATCGGCCTGCTGCAAAAGACTGTTCAGGATCTGTCGAAACTGGTGGGCTCCGATATCGGAGCCACTGAGTAGAACGCATTCCGAAAGCGGGAGACCGTCAATTCTTATTTGAAAACTCTCTTCTTTTTTGAAACTATACGGGAGGAGGACGTTTTCATGATTATCGATACCCATCTGCATCTGATCGACAAAAGCGCGCTGAACTATCCATGGCTCGACGGCGTTCCGGCCCTCAATCGCGACTTCCTGTTCGAGACCTATCGGAAGCAGGCAGAGCGCTGCGGCATCGAGGCGGCGCTGCATATGGAAGTGGATGTGGCAGCCGATGCCATTCAGGCTGAAACGGATCATATTCAGGAGATTTCCAGACGATCGGGTGATTTCATCAAGGGCGCAATCGCCTCCTGCCGCCCGGAAGAGCCAGGCTTTGCCGAATATCTGGAACGCCAGCGCAGCAATCCCTTCGTCAAAGGCTTTCGCCGCGTGTTGCATGTCGTGCCGGACGATGTTTCCGAGGGCGCGCTTTTCCGCGAGAATATCAAGCGGCTCGAAGGCACCGGCCTGACCTTCGATCTTTGCACCCTTCCCCACCAGATCGACAAGGTGCTGGCACTGGCCGACCTCGCGCCCGGGGTGCAATTCGTGCTCGATCACTGCGGCGTGCCGGATATAAAGTCGGGAGCACTGGAAAGCTGGCAGAAGGGCATCAGCGAGATTTCGCAGCGCGACAATGTGACGGCGAAGATTTCCGGCGTGGTGGCCTATGCGGACCCGGAAAACTGGACCGTCGATACGGTGCGGCCCTATGTCGAACATGTCATCCGGTCATTCGGCTGGGACCGTGTGGTGTGGGGCAGCGACTGGCCCGTCTGCACATTGGCAACCAATGCCGACGCCGGGCTTTCCACATGGGTGGCGACAACCCATGCGCTTCTTGAAGGATGCAGCAACGACGAAAAAACGCGCCTGTTGTCCGGGAATGCAATCCGTCTCTGGAAGCTTTAAAGGACAGAGGCGGATACCGGCGCATTTTCCCTCAGCCCTTCGAGACGCCGTTTTCAACGGCTCCTCAGGATGAGGGAAGGAGATGTCGCATCAAGCCCTCAAGGCAAAAACGCCGCCCGGTGGGGCGGCGTCTTTTCGATCAGATTGCGAGTTCGACCTCGTTGCTGGCCAGTTCCAGCAAGGTCCACACATGATCGGCGAATGAGTTCCACACTTCGATGCGGTAATGATCCGCATCCCATTTCAGCAGGATGATCTGGGCCCGGTCGAAGATGGTGCGCGCAGCGCCCGGTGCCTGCATTTCAGCCAGATTGAGCGGAGACGCGGCATTGAGGAGCCATTCAGCCTGCGGGCCGGTAATGTCGATGCCGGTTTCGCGATGGCTCACTTCCGTCAGGCTGTGCGGCTCTGTTTCATAAAGCCCGGCGAAAGCCTGCGTGATGGCAGCACCCTTGGCTTCATCAGCCCAGATATACCATTCATCCGGTCCGATGCAGGCAACGGCAATATCATCCGTGCGGGCAAGATCGCCGATCTTCGCCGGGATTTCTGCGCCCAGCGCCTTTTCAGCCAGGGCCAGCTTTGCCGGGCCGATGCGCAGGACGAAACGGGCAGCATCGTCCGCCGCGTGGATTTCCAGACGACCGGGAATGACGACCTTGCGGTTCGAATAAGGTTTGGTTTCAACGAGCATGGTTCAATCCTTATCCATTAAGCCTTGTGCCTTCGGGGTCATAGAAGACCATGCCCGATACAGTGGCCTCATGCACGCTGCCATCCGGCATCGGCATATAAAGCGTTTCACCCATGCGAGCCTTGCCGCCCGACACCAACGCCATGGCGATGGACCGCCCGAGCGTCTCGCTCCAATAGGACGAGGTGACATGGCCAAGCATGGTCATCGGCAACGGCTGTTTTGGGTCGGCGACAATCTGCGCGCCTTCTTCCAGCACCAGCTTCGGATCATTGGTGAGCAGCCCCACGAGATGCTTGCGATCCGATTTCAGCATGTCCGGACGGGTGAGCGAACGCTTGCCGACGAAATCCGGCTTCTGCTTGCCAATCGCCCAGCCAAGGCTGGCATCATCCGGCGTCACCGTGCCATCCGTGTCCTGACCGACAATGATATAGCCCTTTTCGGCGCGCAGGACGTGCATGGTTTCGGTGCCGTAAGGCGTGATGTCATATTGCTGGCCGGCCTCATAAAGCGCCTTCCACAGTGACAGGCCATAGCGCGCGGGAACGTTGATTTCGTAACCCAGTTCGCCGGTGAAGCTCATGCGGAACAGACGCGCAGGCACGCCGAGGAATTTGCATTCCGCAACCGACATATGCGGGAAGGCTTCGTCGGAAATATCCAGCCCTTCGACCATCGGCTCGATGAGCTTGCGCGCATTGGGGCCATTGATCGCGACCACGGCCCATTGCTCGGTGGTCGAGGTCAATGAGACTTTCAGCTCCGGCCATTCGGTCTGGAGATAATCTTCCATCATGTTGAGAACACGCGCGGCACCGCCGGTCGTGGTGGTCACATGGAAGCGATCCTGCGTCAGGCGACCGACGACACCATCATCGCGGATGAAGCCATCTTCGCCGAGCAGCAGGCCATAGCGGCAGCGCCCGACACCAAGCTTCGTCCATGGATTGGTGTACATGCGGTTCATGAATTCGGCTGCATCCGGGCCGACAACTTCGATCTTGCCGAGCGTGGAGGCATCGAACATGCCGAGCGACTGGCGGGTCGCCCTGCATTCACGCGCCACGGCCTGATGCATGTCTTCGCCGGTTTTCGGGAAATACCATGCGCGCCGCCACAGCGACACCGGCTCGAAAGCCGCGCCATGCTGTTCGGCCCAGCTATCGATTGGCGTCTTGCGCGTCACGTCGAACAGTTTGCCGCGATTATAACCGCAGAAGGCGCCAAAGGTCGTCGGCGTATAGGGCGGACGGAAGGTGGTGAGACCCACCTGCGGCGTCGGGCGCTTGAGCGCATCGGCTGCAACGGCCAGACCGTTGATGTTGGACGTCTTGCCCTGATCGGTCGCCATGCCGTTGGTGGTATAGCGCTTGACGTGCTCGATGGAGTGGAAGCCCTCGCGCACGGCCAGACGAATATCCTTGGCGGTCACATCGTTCTGGAAATCGATGAAAGCCTTGGCCTTGCCCGGATCGCGATCGGTCGGCAGTTCGCGACAGCTTACGCCGTCGCAGATGAAATCACCGGCCACAGCATAGTCTGATGGCTTGGCCTTGTGCCCGGCATCGCTGGCTGCCGCGGCACCCGCTTCCGCACCCTCACGCAATGCGGCAGCCAGATCGAAATTGCCATTGCCCGCACCGGCACAGCGGCTTTCCTCGGTCGGCTTGCCCGGCAGATAGATCTGCCGTGCGTCGTCCCAGACCAGCGAGCCTTTCGTGTGCGAGAACAGATGCACGCTCGGATTCCAGCCGCCGGACATCAGCAGCACGTCGCAGGCAATCGTGCGCGCAGCGCCGACAGAGCCATTGGAAACCGGATTGACGCGCACGGACGACACGCGGTGGCGTCCGCCGGTATCCGTCACCGTCCAGCCGGTCAGCGTCTCGATGCCGAGCATCTTCGCGCGGTTGACGAGGCTGTCGGCAACGCTTGAACGCACATCGATGATGGCCGGAACCTTGACGCCTGCGACCGCGAGATCGAAGGCCGCAAGCCAGGCGCTGTCATGCGAGGTGACGACGACGGCCTGATTGCCGACCTTGACGCCATAGCGGTTGAGATAGGTGCGTGCGGCGGATGCCAGCATCACACCCGGGCGGTCATTGCCGGCAAAGACCAGC
The DNA here is from genome assembly GCF_000182645.1 of Brucella intermedia LMG 3301. NCBI lineage: Bacteria > Pseudomonadati > Pseudomonadota > Alphaproteobacteria > Hyphomicrobiales > Brucellaceae > Brucella > Brucella intermedia. Next base: position 269,462 of record NZ_ACQA01000001.1, on the reverse strand, counting down.
GGTTTTTCGATGGAACCCTGCGCCAGCACGACTTGGCTAGCGCGCACCCGCCACATGCGTTCACGCGGCGCGTTGGAAGCGGGTCTGGCCTGATGATCGGTCAGGCGCTCGCAAAGGCCGACCATGTTCTGGTGGTAATAGCCGATGGCCGTAGTGCGCGGCAGAAGCGTGACATTCGGATTGCCCTTGAGCGCGGCAATGGTTTCGCTGAGCCAGTCCCAGCTTGCGCGGCCATTGATGACAGGCTCCGGTTCCGACAGAAGCGAGCCGCCAAATTCCGCCTGCTCGTCGCAGATGATTACCTTGGCGCCGCTTTTCGCGGCCTCCAGCGCGGCAGCAAGACCGGCAGGCCCGCCACCGGCGATCAACACATCGCAGAAGGCATAGCGGCTGGCATAGGTGTCGGGATCGGGCTCGGAAGGCGATTTGCCAAGACCGGCCGCGCCACGGATGAATGGCTCATAGACCTTGTTCCAGAAACTCTTCGGCCACATGAAGGTCTTGTAGTAAAAGCCTGCCGAGAAGAACATGTAGAAGGCGTCGTTGATCGCGCCCACATCGTGCTTCAGCGACGGCCAGTGGTTCTGGGTTTCGGCCTTGAGGCCGTCATAGAGTTCCAGCACCGTTGCGCGGGTGTTCGGCTCGAAGCGGCCCGGCCCGCGTGAAACGCCCATCAGCGCATTCGGCTCTTCGGAACCGGCGGAAAGAATGCCGCGCGGGCGGTGATATTTGAACGAACGACCGGCCAGATGCTCGCCATTGGCAAGCATGGCGGAAGCCAGCGTATCGCCCTCGAAGCCGGAATAGGACTTGCCGTTGAAGGTGAACCGGACGGCCTTGGCCTTGTTGACGCGGCCTTTGTTATGAATGCGCATATCGGTCATTATTTCGTCTCCGCAACCGGAGTTTCTGCCAAAGCAGGACGGGGTTCACCGGCCTTGTAGGTCATCGCGAACTTGTCGCTCACCGTGTCGCGCACCGCATTGAAGAAGCGGCCGCAGCCATTGATATGCCGCCAGCGTTCAAAATGGGTGCCGCGGGGATTGGAGCGCGTGAACAGGAAATCGCGCCATTCGTCGTCGGAAAGCGTCGATGGGTCGGCAGGGCGCGCAATATGCGCTTCGCCTGCATAGGCAAATTCCAGTTCCGGACGTTCCATCTCGCAATAAGGGCAACGGATTAAAAGCATATCATACCTCCCTTAGTGCGCGACGGCGGCAGCAGCCGCTTCGTCGATCAGGCGACCGGTGGTGAAGCGTTCAAGCGTGAAGGGTGCGTTGATCCAGTGCGGCTCATCGCGGGCAATCGTATGCGCGAAGACATGCGCCGAACCCGGCGTCGCCTTGAAGCCGCCCGTGCCCCAGCCGCAATTGACATAAAGGCCCGGCACCGGCGTCTTGCCGATGATCGGGGAGCGATCCGGCGTGACATCGACGATGCCGCCCCATTTGCGCAGCATCCGCATGCGGGTGAAGATCGGGAAGACTTCGCAGATGGCCGCAAGCGTATGCTCGATCAGCGGCAGGCCGCCGCGCTGGCTGTAGGACACATACTGATCGGTGCCGGAACCGATCACCAGTTCGCCCTTGTCGGACTGGCTGATATAGGCATGGACCGTGTTGGACATGACCACGCAGGGGAAGATCGGCTTGACCGGCTCGGACACCAGCGCCTGCAGCGGGAAGCTTTCAAGCGGCATGCGAACGCCTGCCGTATCCATGACAATCGACGTGCTGCCCGCAGCCGATACCGCCACTTTCTTCGCCTTGATGAAGCCGCGTGGCGTATCGACGCCGGTGACGCGGCCCGAAGCATCGCGGCGGATGGCCGTGACAGGGCAGTTCTGGATGATATCGACGCCGCGCTCGGTCGCCCCGCGCGCATAGCCCCAGGCGACCGCATCGTGGCGTGCCACGCCGCCGCGCCGCTGCAAGGTGGCGCCCACAACCGGATAACGCGCATTGGGGGAAATATCGAGCGGCGGGCAATATTCCTTCGCCTGCTCCTTGGTCAGCCATTCATTGTCGATGCCGTTGAGGCGGTTGGCATGGATATGACGCTTGAAGCTCTGTACGTCATGCACCGTATGCGCCAGCATCATGACGCCGCGCTGCGAGAACATGACGTTGTAGTTGAGGTCCTGGCTCAGACCCTCCCACAGCTTCATCGCATGTTCGTAAAGATGCGCGCTCTCGTCATAGAGATAGTTGGAGCGGATGATGGTGGTGTTGCGGCCCGTATTGCCGCCGCCGAGCCAGCCCTTTTCGATGACGGCGACATTGGTGATGCCGTGCTCCTTGGCCAGATAATAGGCGGCACCCAGGCCATGCCCGCCCGCGCCGACGATTATCACGTCATATTCGGCCTTGGGTTCGGCATTGGGCCATTGCGGCTTCCAGTTCTTGTTGCCGGACAGCGCATTTTTAATAATCGAAGCTGCAGAAAAACGGGACATAGACAACCACCAGTTTCGCGGCCGCAAGCGCCCTTCCGGCACATGCGAAGCCTTTGATGATATTTCTATTGTTTCCGTTTCAAACCCGACAGCAGGCTTGCGTCAAAAGACGCCACAAATACGACATGGCCACCATTTCGCGACATCCCGTCCGACGCCGGCGAGCCTGCCCGCGCCTGCAACGGAACGGTAAAGCAGTTTCAAAAATGGCCCCTGTAAAATAGGACAACATTATTGTCCTTTTTCCTTTTCTTTTGTTGCGCAAAGGTCTACGCATTCTTTCGTAAAATCGCGTCCAAAATAAAAGAAACGCAAGAAAGGTGATTCCGTGACTAAGGAGAATCTACTCGAAAGCGCACTCGTTCGTCTGGACGAGGCGGCAAGCCACATCAACATCGATGCGGATGTCATCGAGAAGCTGAAATATGCACGTGAGACCATGAAAGTGCGACTGATGATTCGCATGGACGATGGTTCGCGCAAATCCTTTCTTGCGTGGCGCTGCCGCTACGACGACACGCGCGGACCGACCAAGGGCGGCATTCGCTACCATCCGGAATCCACCGCCGAAGAAGTCGAGACGCTGGCCTTCTGGATGACGTTCAAATGCGCGGTCATGAACCTTCCCTATGGCGGCGGCAAGGGCGCCATCCAGGTTGATCCGCGCCAGCTTTCCAAGGCTGAGCTTGAGCGTCTTTCGCGCGCCTATATCCAGGCTTTCTCCGGCATTATCGGCCCGGACCGCGATATTCCGGCACCCGACGTCTACACCAATTCCATGATCATGGGCTGGATGGCCGACGAATATTCCCAGATCGTCGGGCAGTCTTCGCCCGCCGTCATCACCGGCAAGCCGCTGGCGCTCGGCGGTTCGCTCGGCCGCAACGATGCGACGGCGCGCGGCGGCTTCTATCTCGTGCGCCACCTGGCGCAGGATCTGGGCCTTGCCTCGCAGCTTCGCGTCACCGTTCAGGGTTTCGGCAATGCCGGACAGTTCATCGCCAAGCTGATGGCAGGCGACGGGCACAAGATCGTTGCCGTTTCGGATTCGTCCGGCGCCGTCTACTGCGCCGACGGCCTTGATCTCGACCTGCTGATGCAGGCCAAGGAACAGGGCAAGTCGGTCGTTTCCACCGCTGGCAAGAACGGCCACGAAGCCATCTCCGCCGATGAGCTGCTTGCAGCCGAATGCGATGTTCTGGTGCCGAGCGCCATGGAAAACATGATCCATGCGGACAATGCGGCATCCATCAAGGCCAGGCTGATCGTCGAGCTTGCCAACGGCCCCGTGACGCCGGAAGCCGACAGGATACTGGGAGAAAACGGCGTCGTCGTTCTGCCGGATATTCTCGCCAATGCCGGTGGCGTGACGGTTTCCTATTTCGAATGGGTGCAGAACCGCCAGGGCTATTACTGGACGCTTGAAGAAATCCATGAGCGCCTGAAAACCATCATGGAACGCGAAGGCCGCGCCATCTGGAACCATGCCAAACAGCACAATGTGACGGTTCGCTCGGCAGCCTATGTCCACGCGCTGCAGCGCCTTGCACAGGCCATCGAAGCGCATGGCACGCAAAGCGATTTCATCGGCTGATCGAGCTCCCTGACATCACCCCTCCTGCCAGCCTGCTGTCAGGAGGGGTGTCGAACGACGGTTTCCTTTTCCCGCTCGCGCTATAGTTTACCTTCACGAGGAAAAACCAGCGCGATGGGATGAAAAGCATGTCGTACGGAAATCTATTCAAGGGAAGTGCCGTCGCACTTGCCCTCCTTGCGGGCGCAATCCAGTTTTCCAGCGTCGCGCATGCACAAGTGGTCGTCTCTTCCAAGATCGACACGGAAGGCGGCGTTCTCGGCAACATCATTCTGGCCGTTCTCAACGCAAACGGCATCCAGACCACGGATCGCATCCAGCTTGGCGCCACGCCCGTGGTGCGCAAGGCGATCACCGCAGGCGAAATCGACATTTATCCCGAATATACGGGCAATGCGGCCTTTTTCTTCAACAAGGCGGACGACCCGCTGTGGAAAGATGCCGCCAAGGCGTTCGAGACTGCGAAGAAGCTAGATTACGACGCCAACAAGATTGTCTGGCTCGCCCCCTCGCCCGCAAACAACACCTGGGGCATTGCGGTGCGCAAGGACGTCGCCGACGAAAACAAGCTTACGAACCTGAGCGAATTCGGAAAATACATTTCAGGCGGCGGAAAGGTCATTCTGGCCGCATCGTCTGAATTCGTGAATTCGGCGGCCGCCCTGCCAGCCTTCCAGACCGCCTACAGCTTCACCCTGAAACCCGACCAGCTGATCACGCTTTCAGGCGGCGACACGGCCGCGACCATCGCCGCCGCCGCCAACCAGACCAACGGCGCCAATGCGGCCATGGTCTATGGCACCGATGGCGGTATCGCGCCGTCCGGGCTTGTCGTGCTCGAGGACGACAAGCATGTGCAGCCGGTCTATCAGCCCGCGCCGATCATCCGGGAAGAGGTTTTGAAGAAAAACCCGAAAATCGAGGAGCTGCTGAAGCCGGTTTTCGCAAAGCTCGATCTCACGACCCTTCAGGAACTCAACGGTCGCGTGCAACTCGGCGGTGAACCGGCAAAGGCGGTCGCGGAGGAATTTCTCAAGACCAACGGCTTTCTGAAATAGGCGCGGGTATTTGCCGGGCATGAGTGCAGCACATGAGACGATCCGGGCAAATGGCACGAAGGGCTTGCTTGCCCATATCGACAAGCTCGGACTGGTCATTGCGGCCATCGGCTTGTCGGGTTTGCTCCTGCCTTTTGCGAACTTTCGGGCAAACCGCATCGTTCAGGGCGAGCCGCGCCATGTTTTCGACGCCCTGCCGACCGAACTGGCGCTGGCGCTTGCCGCTATCGTGGCGGGAGGGCTGCTGATCGGGCTGATTCGCAGCAACAACTGGCTGCGGCTCGTGGCGGCTCTGTTCTGCCTTGCGACGGTGCTGGCGGCGATCGGGCTTGCCGCGACATATCTCTCGCCCGAAGGAAACAATTACGCACGCGTTTCTCCGGCTTCCGGCTTCTGGCTATTGTTTTTTGCCAGCGCCCTTTATGTCGCCGATGGGCTGGTCCGGCTGCGGGCCGGTCCGTTCCTGCGTGTGGGACTGCTGGTCGTTGCAGGTCTGCTTCTGGCGCTTCTGCTTTCGTCGGGCCTGTGGGACAGCATCTCCTTCATGAAGGAATATCAAGGCCGGGCGGACAGCTTCTGGAATGAAGCACAACGGCACATAGCGCTGGCATTGGGGTCGCTCCTCGCAGCAACGGTCGTCGGCATTCCGCTCGGACTTGTCTGCCATCGTGTGCCGAAACTGCGCGCTTTCGTGCTGAACAGCCTCAATATCGTGCAGACCATTCCGTCGATGGCGCTGTTCGGCATCCTGATTGCGCCGCTGAGCTGGGTCGCCACCCAGTTTCCATGGGTCGGCGCCCTCGGCATCCGTGGCATCGGCGCGGCACCGGCATTCGTCGCGCTTTTTCTCTATTCGCTGCTGCCAATCGTGGCCAACACCGTGGCAGGGCTGGCGCAGGTGCCGGAGCCGGTGACGGATGCCGCGCGCGGCATGGGCATGACTCGCCTGCAACGCCTCTTCAAGACCGAGTTTCCGCTGGCATTTCCCGTTATCCTCACCGGCATACGCATCGTCATGGTGCAGAATATCGGCCTGACGACCATCGCGGCGCTGATCGGCGGCGGCGGCTTCGGAACTTTCGTCTTTCAAGGGATCGGCCAGACGGCGATGGACCTCGTCCTGTTGGGCGCCCTGCCGACCGTTCTTCTCGCCTTTGCAGCCGCCGTCATCCTCGATGCCGCGATAGAAATCACGGAGAAAGGCAGCTCCCTATGATCGAGTTCGACCATATCACGAAGCGCTATAACGGGCGCGCAGCGGTCGACGCCGTAAGCTTCACCATCGAGCCGCACAGCATCGCCGCCATTGTCGGAACGTCGGGATCGGGCAAAACCACCTTGCTGCGGATGGTCAATCGTCTGGTCGAGCCGACCGATGGAGAAATCCGCATCGATGGCCGCAGCATCATGGACGAACCCGGCCATGTCCTGCGGCGGCGGATCGGCTATGTCATCCAGCAGAACGGGCTTTTTCCGCACCGCACCGTGGCGGAGAATATTGCAACGGTTCCGCTGCTGCTCGGATGGGACAAACAGCGCATCGACAGGCGCGTCGATGAATTGCTGGACCTTTTCCAGCTGGAGGCTGCCGACTATCGCGACCGCTATCCGCACGAACTTTCCGGAGGGCAACAGCAGCGCGTCGGCGTGGCGCGGGCGCTTGCCGCCGGGCCGAACATCCTTCTCATGGACGAGCCGTTCGGGGCACTCGATCCGGTTATCCGGGCCAAGGCGCAGGAAGACCTGAAGGCGATCCAGAAGCGGCTCGGCACGACCATAATCCTTGTCACGCACGACATGGAGGAAGCGATCTCGCTGGGCGACCGGATCGCCGTCATGGATGATGGAAAACTGCTGCAATATGGTCCACCGGCGGAAATCCTTGCTCGTCCGGCAACCGATTTCGTCGAGCGTCTTGTCGGTACGGGCGAACGGCCCTTCCGTCTCCTTTCGCTGATGGACCTGAAAACCGTGCTACAGCCGGGTGATGCAAGCGGTGAAACCCTGCCGGTAACGGCATCGCAACGCGATGCGCTTGCCGCACTCCTGTGGTCCGGGCGCAAGGCGCTTCCCGTTCTCGACGCGGAAGGACGCCCGCTCGGCCGGGTCACGCTCGACAGGCTTCTGCATCAGGCAGAGCGTCCGGCATGAGATTGCTCGTGTCCATTGTCCCGCGCCTCGTGCTTCTGGGCATCCTGCTCCTGTTCCTGGCGCGGCCCCGGCTGTTCGAGCCGCTGTTTCGCCCGCTCGTCGATGAAGGCGTGCCAGCCATCTATGATCGCGCCAGCTTCGTGACATTGACCTTGCAGCATCTGGGCCTCGTGGCGCTCGCAACACTGGCCGCGGCTCTCGTGGCCGTCTCGATGGCGATCTTCGTGACCAGAAAGCACGGCGCGGAGTTTCTGCCGCTTTCACGCAGCCTCGTGAACATAGGGCAGACTTTTCCTCCGGTCGCGGTGCTGGCGCTGGCCGTTCCCATCTTCGGTTTCGGGGACAAGCCGACCCTGATCGCCCTCTTCCTCTATGGCCTGCTTCCGATCTTTGAAAACACGCTGACAGGGCTGACCACCTTGCCATCGCCGGTTGTCGAAGCCGCGCGCGGCATGGGGATGACCAGCGCCCAAAGGCTTGTGAAAATCGAGGTTCCGCTGGCCATGCCGGTCATTCTGGCGGGCATCAGGCTTTCCGCCGTGATCAGCCTTGCCACTGCCACCATCGGGTCCACGGTCGCTGCCAGAACCCTTGGCGAAGTCATCATTGCCGGGCTTATTTCCAACAATCTCGCCTTCGTTTTGCAGGGCGGGCTCGTCGTGGCCGCACTTGCCATACTCATCTTCGATGGGTTTCAGGCAATTGAGCATTATCTCCTGAAACGTACCGGACGAACCGGAACCGCTCTTTGAAAGATGCCTCTGCATTCCTATATCCTTGGCTGGAACCAGCCAGCGAGGAACGGGATGAACATCGGGCAGGCAGCTGCAGCATCTGGCATATCGGCGAAGATGATCCGCCATTATGAAACAATCGGGCTCATCGAAGCCGCCGAGCGGACCGGTTCGGGTTACCGCGTCTATACGCAGAAAGATGTCGAAACCCTGCGCTTCATCCGCCGCAGCCGCGATCTCGGTTTTCAGGTTGAGCAGATCAAGGAACTGCTGGCGCTCTGGCGTGACCGCAACCGCGCATCGGCTGACGTGAAGAAGGTGGCGCTTGGCCATGTCGAGGAGCTCGAAGCCAAGATGCGCCAGTTGCAGGAAATGGCCGATACGCTGCGCTACCTCGCCAAGAACTGCCACGGCGACAACCGTCCCGATTGCCCGATCATCCACCAGCTTGCCGAAAACAGTGCCGAGGGCCGCAAACGTCCGGCCCCGCGCAAGGGCGAATTGCTGCACGGCAAGATCTGAGATCATCAAATGAAAACGCCGGGATTGCTCCCGGCGTTTTTCATTCATATCGCTGCCTCAGCTCTTCGGCAGCGTATAGGCGATTACATAATCGCCCGGTTTGGTTCCGACCGAACCATGCCCGCCCGCCACCATCAGGACGAACTGCTGGTCGCCGACCGTATAGGTCATCGGGGTCGACTGGCCGCCAGCCGGAAGCCGGGCCTCCCAGAGCTGCTTGCCGGAAGTCAGGTCATAGGCGCGCAGATAGTCGTCCACTGCCGCGCCCAGGAAGACGACGCCGCCAGCGGTGATCATCGGACCGCCAATACCCGGAACGCCCACCTTCAACGGAAGCGGAACCGGCGACATGTCGCGGATCGTCCCGTTGCGATGCTTGTAGGCAATCTTGCCGGTGCGCAGGTCCACCCCGGCCACATAGCCCCATGGCGGGGTCTGGCAGGGAATGCCGAGCGGACCGAGGAACGGCCCCATGAACACGCCATAGGGCGCGCCATCATTGCGGTTCAGGCCCTGCTCGCTTCCCTTTTCATCCTGTCCTTTCGGCGGAATATCGGCGCGCGGAACCAGACGCGAGGTGAAGGCGAGATAGGTCGGCATGCCGAACATCACCTGCCGGACCGGATCGACCGCCACGCTACCCCAATTGAACACACCGAAATTGCCCGGATAGACAATCGTTCCCCGCAAGGAAGGCGGCGTGTAGCGGCCTTCATAAAACAGCTGGTGGAACTTGATGCGGCAGGCGAGCTGATCGAACATCGTCACGCCCCACATGTCGCTTTCGCGCAAGGGCGGCGGGCTGAAAGTCAGATCGGAGATCGGCTGCGTGGGAGCCGTATGGTCTTCCGGTATAGCGCCTGTCGGCGCCGGGATCTCCCTGACCGGAATGATCGGTTCGCCGGTGCGCCGATCAAGAACGTAGAGATCGCCCTGCTTGGTCGGGCCGACCAGCGCCGGGACCCCGTTGATATCCAGCAGGACCGGCTGGGCCGGAACGTCCATGTCCCACAGATCATGGTGGACCGTCTGGCGCACCCAGCGAACCTGTCCGGTGTTCACGTCGAGCGCAACGATGGAGGAGGAATACTTCTCCACATTCTCGCTGCGGTCCATGCCAAGCTGGTCCGGCACCTTGTTGCCGAGCGGAACAAAGACCAGTCCGAGCTTTTCATCCACACTCGAAACGGACCAGCTGTTCGGAGAGTTCGTCGTATAGTGCTCGCCTTCGGGGAGCGGCGTGGTCACATCCGGATTGCCGGAATCCCAGTTCCACAACAGTTGCCCGGTGCGGATATCGAAGGCACGAATGACGCCCGACTGTTCCTGCGTCGAGTAATTGTCATTGACGGCGCCGCCGACGATGATCTTGTCCCCGACAACGACCGGGGGCGAGGTGGAGTAATAATAGCCTGCCGGATTATATTTCATGCCATGGCTGAGATCGAGCGTCCCGCCATTGGCGAAATCCGTGCAGATTTCCCCGGTTGCCGTATCCAGCGCAATCAATCTTGCATCGGACGTCGGCAGATAGACGCGCTCGGCGCATTTCGCGCCTGCCGTTGCCGTTGCATCCTTCCAGTAGCTGACGCCGCGGCAGGTCTGGTGCTGGCGGTCCGTATTGAAGCCGACCTTCGGGTCGAACTTCCACTTTTCCTTGCCCGTCGCCGCATCCAGCGCAATAGCCCAGTTATGCGGGGTGCACAGATAGAGCGAATCGCCAATCTTGAGCGGCGTGACCTGATAGGTCGTTTCGCCCACGTCCTGCGGCTGCTTGACGTCGCCGGTCTGGTACTGCCAGGCAACCTGGAGTTTGGCGACGTTCTCCGGCGTTACCTGCGTCAGCGGCGAATAGCGCTGGCCGTAAGGCGTTCGACCGTATTGATGCCATTCGCCATCGGGCACGTTGCCGCCGAGGTCGGGCGTCGCAGCCACTTTTTCGGTCGGCAGGTCGCCTGCGATATTGTAGGTATCCTGCGTTATCGCATAACCGGCAACCAGGATTGCGATCACCGATGCCACGGCCAGCGGCAGGCCGCTGTCGCCTGCACCCTTGTTCAAGGGCCTCCTGATCCATGGCGTCAGCAACCAGAATCCCAGCAGCACGATGACGCCGCCGCGTGCGCCGAGCTGCCACCAGTCGAAGCCGACTTCATAAACGGCCCAGCCAAGCGATCCGAGAATGACGAGAGCGTAAACCCATAGTGCGGCGCCGCTACGCCGCGAAAGCAGAACGGCGGTCAGCAGAAAGCCGATCGCCGAAAGTATGTAATACCAGCTGCCGCCCAGCAGGGCGAGCCAGATACCGCCTGCTCCGAGCGAAAACCCGATCAAAAGAAGTACGAGAGAAGTTAACCAGATAAGCAAGATATTACCCCCTTCCAGTACAATCGGCGTTCCGTCGCCGATGCGGGAAAACCGTGCGGACCAACCGCTCACCAATTTCGAGGCATTCCTGATATGGCCAGATATGGCTGCAAGTCTCGCAGCATTCGGTCTGCCGGACAACTCCCTACTGCGTGCCTATCCACATAGGCGAACATGGAAAAAATCCAGAGCGGCAGGTGTATCTTTCCATTGTCCGATCAGGAGGCGCGATCAGGACAAATGAGCGCCGTCCGTGATTAAGGCAAAGTGGCGGCAAAGGGGGTTTACGCACTCAAAAGGCGCAAAACAGCACACAACATGCATTTTTTCGCCCGGCAATTGTGGCGAAGGAATGGCGAAAATGTGCGACCTGTGTCTTTTAGGCGTCTTTTTCGAGATATCAGGCAGAGCCGCGCATGATGAGGTGGCTGTCCAGGCGACGGATTTCCTTCTCGACTGCCGCCCCGCTTTCCTGCGCATTGATCCGCGAGAAAAGCATGTCGAGACCCAGTTGCGCGATTTGCCGGTAGTCCTGCGCGACCGTCGTCAGCGGCGGACAGGTGAAGCGGCTGAGAGGATGGTCGTCGTGACCGGCGACCCGAAGATCGCAGCCTTCTTCGCGCCCGACATGCCGCCGCCGTTCGAATGCTGCGGAAATGACGCCGAAGGCCAGACGGTCATTGGCGCATAGAACGGTTCGCGTCGGAAACCCGCCGCGATCCAGAATCCGGCCTGCTTCCTGATAGCCCAGTTCCTCGAAATTCCAGTTCTTGGCCGTGATGGGAAGCACGATCGGCTCAACGCCCAGCCTCTCCATGGTTTCGATATAGGCCGACCGCCGTTCCAGCGCGTTCTGGTTTACCGCCGGCATTTCGAGGAAGCAGGGATGTTCGCCCGTTCGATAGAGATATTCGGTAATGTTGCCGATGCTCTGGCGATTATCGGTGCCGACAAAGGGCTGATCGTCGCCGATACGGCTGTCGAGAAAAACCGCGGGCGTCGAATCCGACAGGCTGGAAAGCAGCTTCGCATCCGTCTCGAAACCGAGCGGAGCCATCAGAACGCCCGCGATCTTGAGAGACATGAGCGTGCGCATCGCCCGCGCCTCGAGTTTTCTCTCGCCATGCGACGACAGAACGATCGGCCAGTAGCCTTCCGCCAGGCAGCGCATTTCGATCTGGCGGATGATTTCCGCATAGAACGGATCGGAAATATGGGGGACGATGACGCCGATGTTCTTCGGCTTCTTGCGGTTGAGGCTGACCGCGAAGATGTTGGGCTGATAGTTGTAATCCTTCAGCGCCTTTTCGATACGAAGGCGCGTCGAGGGCTTTACGCTTTCGGGATTGTCGAAATATTTCGAGACCGTGGGACGGGACAATCCGCTTGCGGCTGCGAACTCTTCCATCGTCCTGATCTTCTGTTCGGTCATGCCCTGCTTTTCCCCTCGGGGTATCATAGCGATTTTACGGCGCCATCCAATTTGTTTCCATGCGTAAATTTTTTTCCGTTGAGACGCAACAAATTTCGGCGAGCGGTCCTTCGGCGATCCACGCTTTCCTGTTCCGGCGGCGGCTCATCCGCGCTGATGACGTTCAAATTCAATCGTTATAATTTTTACACGTGAAAAATTTTATATTGACACGTTGAACAAGCTCTATCATGTCTAGGGAAGCTCTTCTTGAGCTGGAGGCCCTGCCCTTCGGGAGGTTTGAAGTTGGCGACGACTGATGAACCTGCAGGAAAAACCCTTGTTCATGTCCCTACAGAAGGACGCCCCGGCGAGCGCCGGTCATTCGGAGGAAATCATGTTTCGCAAATCGCTCAGCCGTATTCTCTTTTCCGGCGTAGCCCTGGCCATGATGGCAGGCGCTGCATCTGCCGAAGGCATCGGCGCATCGCTTCTCACCCAGCAGCATCCGTTCTACATCTCGCTCGCAGACGCGATGAAGAAGGAAGCGCAGGCAGAGAATGTGCCGCTGGAAATCGCCATCGCCAATCAGGACCTGAGCAAGCAGCTCGCCGATGTGGAAGATTTCATCACCAAGGGCGTCGACGTCATCGTCATCTCGCCGGTTGACAGCAAGGGCGTTCGCTCGGCCATCAACAAGGCCCAGAAGGCAGGCATCAAGGTCATTACCGTCGATGTTCCGGCCAACAATGTCGATGTGACCTCCTTCGTCGGCACGGACAATTTCGCAGGCGGCGAGAAGGCCGCCGAACTGATGGCGAAGTCCATCGGTGAAAAGGGCAATGTCGCCGTTATCGATTACCCGACGGTCCAGTCGGTCGTCGATCGCATCGAAGGCTTCAAGAAGGGCATCGCCAAATATCCGGACATCAAGATCGTTGCGATCCAGCCGGGCATCACCCGTCCGGAAGCCCTTTCGGCTGCACAGAACATCCTGCAGGCCAACCCGGATATCGTCGGCATCTTCGGCTTCGGCGACGACGCCGCACTGGCCGCTGCCTCGGCGGTGAAGTCGGCCAAGCTTGAAAGCCAGGTCAAGGTCATCGGCTTCGACGGCATGGAAGAAGCCCGCAACGCCGTGAAGAACGACCCGGTCATGGTTGGCGTCATTGCCCAGTATCCCGACCAGATGGGCAAGGTTGCGGTTGAAACCGCTGCCAAGGTCATCAAGGGTGAGGAAGTTCCGGCCAAGCAGCCGATCGTTCCGGGTGTCGTCACCAAGGACGGCGAAACCAGGTAACACCGCGTGAAACAGCGACGCTCCTCCCAGTCGCTGTTTCCATTCTGCGTGCGGCGGCCCGGCGAACACCACGCGCCTGCCGCCGCCGCATCCCTTTTGATCGCGGATTTCGTTCGAGCGAAGTCCCGCCGATAGACTGACAACGGAGAATGGAGGCCCCAAGAGTGACAGATACTGTGACAGCCGCCAAATCCGAACGAAAAGCCGTTTCGGACACCGTTCTCGAGATTCGCGATGTGGCAAAATCCTTCGGCCCGGTGGTCGCGCTGAAGCGCATGAACCTGACCGTGCGTCGCGGCCGCGTCCATACGTTGCTCGGTGAGAACGGCGCCGGCAAATCCACGCTGATGAAGATCCTCGCCGGCGTGTTCAAGCCGACTTCGGGAACGATACATCTCAAAGGTGCATCCTATGCGCCGAAAGACCCGCGCGATGCCCGCGCAAACGGCATTGCCATCGTCTTTCAGGAACTGAGCCTGTCGCGCAATCTCAGCGTCGCCGAAAACATCTTCGCCAATCACGAGCCGAGCCGCTTCGGCTTCATCCGGGAGCGCGAGCTGAACGCCGCCGCCGAAAAGCTGATCGAAGAGCTTGGCCTGCCGGTGGATGCGCGCGCGAAGGTCGGCGACCTGTCGATTGCCCAGCGCCAGCTCGTTGAAATCGCCAAGGGCCTCAGCCAGCCCGTAGACGTCGTCATTCTGGACGAGCCGACCTCGTCGCTTTCCGACAGCGAAGCGGAAATCCTGTTCTCGATCATCGAGCGCCTGAAAGCACGCGGCACCGCCGTCATCTACATCTCGCACCGCATGGAAGAAATCATGCGGCTTTCCGACGATATTACTGTCGTGCGCGACGGCGAATATGTAACGACCACCGAAAAGAGCGAGACCACCATCGAGCGGCTGATCGCCCTGATGGTCGGCCGTGAGATGAACGACATCTATCCGCCGCGCGTCGCGCCAAGACCATCGGCAAGCGTGGCGCCAATCCTTGAAACGAAGAACCTTTCGGTCGCGGGCAAGTTTCACGATGTTTCCATCGGTGTGAAGCCCGGTGAGGTTCTGGGCCTTTTCGGACTGGTCGGCTCCGGCCGTTCGGACGTCATGAAGGCGCTGTTCGGGATGCTGCGGCCAACGGGTGAAATCCGCCTCGACGGAAAGCCGGTCGCCCTCTCCTCGCCGTCCGACGCCATTCGCAACGGCATTGCTTTCGTGACCGAAAACCGCAAGGAAGAAGGCCTCGTTCTTCCGCACAGCGTGGAACGCAACATCAACATGGTCGGGCTCGGCCAGCTGGCAGGCCCGTTCGGGCTCATGCGTTCCAGTGCGGAGCGTTCTGCCGCCAGGGCGGAAGTGCTGCGGCTTGCCATCAAGACAGCTTCGCTGGATACGGTTGCCGGATCGCTCAGCGGCGGCAACCAGCAGAAGATCGTGCTGGCAAAATGGCTCCAGACAAAGCCGCGCATTCTCATTCTCGATGAGCCGACACGCGGCGTCGATGTCGGCGCGAAATTCGAAATCTACCGCATCATCCGTGAACTTGCCGCCAATGGCGCGGCGATCCTGATGGTTTCCTCCGAACTGCCGGAAGTGCTGGGCCTCAGCGACCGCGTGGCCGTCATGCACAACAAGCATGTCGCCGCCATCGTCGATGCCGATGGCCTTACGCCGGAAACCGTCATGAGCTACGCAGCAGGAATGCATCAATGAGCAACGCAGATATTCAGAAGAAAGCCGTGGACGCCGAAGTCCGCCGTTCGCTTTTCAGCTCCCCGCTGGTGCGCCAATATGGCGGCATCATCATCTCGCTGGCCGTGCTCTGCGTGGTCTTCGCGGTGCTCAATCCGCGCTTTCTCGCCTTCAACAACTTCATGAACATCATGCAGCAGGTGGCGGTGATCGCCGTCGCCGCCTATGGCATGACCTATGTGATCCTGCTCGGTGAAATCGATCTTTCCATCGGTTCGATCATCGCCGTATCCGGCATGGTGGCGGCACAGGCCTTCGCCATGGGCTTCGGCTTCGTGCCGACGGTCGTTTTCACCCTTGCGGCGGGCGCCATCATGGGCGGGCTGAACGGTGTGCTTTCGGCAAAGCTGATGCTGCCATCCTTCATCGTCACGGTCGCGACCATGGGCATCTATCGCGGCATGGTCAGCCTGCCGACCAATGGCGCGCCCGAAATCATCGACAATGATGCATGGCTTGCCATCGGTTCGGAAAGCTGGCTCGGCCTGCCGATCATCATCTGGATCGTCGGCGTCCTGTTCATCTTCAACTATATCCTCCTGTCGAAGACGGTCTTCGGTCGCCGCATCTATCTGTCGGGCGGCAACAAGGAAGCGGCGATCTATTCCGGTATCCGCGTCGACCGCATCAAGATCATCGTCTTCATGCTTTCCGGCGTCATGGCGGCGATCAGCGGCATCCTGCTTTCGTCGCGCCTGTCCTCGGCGCAGACCAATGCGGGCATGGGTTATGAACTCGACGCCATTGCCGCGGTCGTGCTTGGCGGCACCTCGCTTGCCGGCGGCGTCGGCACCATGGTCGGAACCATTCTTGGCGCGCTCATCATCGGCGTCATCAACAACGGCATGAACATGCTGTCCGTGCCCTATTTCTATCAGCTCATCGTCAAGGGCGTGGTCATTCTGGTCGCCGTCTGGCTCGACGTGCGCTCGAAATCCATGCGCACGTAATCGCGGTGCCCCATATGAAGAAGATCATCACCATCGGCGAGATCGTCGTCGAAATCATGGCCGTGGAAACCGGCAACGGCTTCAAGTCCGCCATCCCATTGATCGGCCCGTTCGCTTCCGGCGCGCCCGCGATCTTCATCGATCAGGCCGCCCGGATGGGCCAGCCATGCGGCATGGTCAGCGCGGTCGGCAATGACGATTTCGGCGCGCTCAATGTCGAACGCCTGCAAAGAGACGGCGTGGATGTTTCGGCCATCGGCGTGCATCCGACAGCGGCGACCGGCAGCGCCTTCGTGCGCTATCGCCCGGACGGCAATCGCGATTTCATCTTCAATATCAAGCACAGCGCATGCAGCGCCATCGGCCTGACACCGGAAGCCGAAAGGCTGATCGAGACCGCCGATCACCTGCATATCATGGGTTCGGCGCTCTTCTCCGAAGGCATTGTCTCGGCGATCCACGAGGCGACGATCCGCATCAAGGCGAAGGGCGGCACCGTGTCCTTCGACCCGAATATCCGCAAGGAAATGCTGGAATTGCCGGGCATGCGTCAGGCATTGGCCCATGCGCTGGAGAATACCGACCTGTTCATGCCGAGCGGCCCGGAAATCTTCCTCTTCACCAGGGCGACCGAGGAAAAGGCCGCCGTGGAAGAACTGCTGGCGCGCGGCATCAAGGCCGTCGTCATCAAGCGCGGCGCGGAAGGCGCCAGCTATTTCGACCGGTCCGGCGAAGTTTTCGCGCCCGCTTTCAAGGTCGATGAAATCGACCCGACCGGCGCGGGCGACAGTTTTGGCGCGGCATTCGTCACCTGCTGGCTGCGCGACATGGCACCGAAGGACGCTCTCGTCATCGCCAATGCCACCCGGCGCGCGCGCCGTTGGCGTCAAGGGGCCGATGGAGGGCACCTCGACCATGGCTGAAATCGATGCCTTCCTTCAGAAATACGGAGTTCCAGCATGAGCAGCACGAAAGTTCTTAGCGCACTTCCCGCACGTTACGCCAGCGGGGTTCGTGGCGGCATCACGTCGATCTGCTCTGCGCATCCTCTGGTGATCGAAGCAGCCCTGCTCGAAGGCGTGGCGACCGGCACGGATGTGCTGATCGAGGCCACCTGCAATCAGGTCAATCAGGATGGCGGCTATACCGGCATGACGCCTGCCGACTTCCGCCGTTTTGTGGAAGAAATCGCAGCCCGCGTCGGCTTCGACACCAGGCGGCTTATTCTGGGCGGCGACCATCTTGGTCCCAACCCGTGGAAGCACCTGCCCGCCGAGGAAGCCCTTGCGAAGTCGGACGTGATGATCGACGCTTTCGTGCGCGCGGGCTTCACCAAGATCCATCTCGACACGTCGATGGGCTGCGCGGGCGAGCCGGTCGCCCTGCCCGATGCCGTGACCGCCGAGCGCGCGGCGCGTCTTGCAAAAGTTTCGGAAACTGCCGCCCGTGAAGCCGGCTACGATCTGCCGGTCTACATCATCGGCACCGAAGTGCCGATCCCCGGCGGCGCGATGGAAGAAATCGAAGAGCTGGAACTGACCAGGCCGGACGCGGCGGTCGAAACCGTCGCCATTCACCGCAAGGCTTTCGCAGCACTCGGACTGGACGATGCCTTTGCCCGCGCCATCGGCGTCGTGGTGCAGCCCGGCGTGGAGTTCGGCAACGAGAATGTCGTGTTTTACAACAGCGAGAAGGCGACGGCGCTGAGCGGCGTTCTCGGCGAAATGCCGCAATTCGTGTTCGAAGCGCACTCGACCGATTATCAGCCGGTGGAAGCGCTTTCCGATCTGGTTCACGATGGTTTCGCCATTTTGAAAGTCGGTCCCGGCCTGACTTTCGCGCTGCGCGAGGCGCTCTATGGCCTCGACCAGATTGCGGCCTTCCTCGACAAGCTGCCGGAAGAAGAAACCCTGCGCGGCAAGATGGAAGCGCTGCTTCTGGCCGAGCCGAAGAACTGGGAAAAATATTACCACGGGGACGCGGAAGAACTGCGGCTGCAACGCCATTTTTCCTATAGCGACCGCATCCGCTATTACTGGCCGCATCCGGTGGCGACGGCTGCCGTGGATGCGCTTTTGAAGCGTCTGGAAGGTCGCAAGATACCGGAAACGCTGATCAGCCAATATCTCGGCACGCTCTATCCGGCTGTCGCTTCGGGACAGGTGGAAGCAACGCCGCATGCACTGATGGTGGAAGCCGTCCGCAATGTCGTGCGGACTTATGGCAAGGCCGTAGGAACCCACTGAAATCGAAAGGCGCGGTCAACACCGCGCCTTTCTTGTTCACGCCTCTATCGGGCTTTTGAAGGCCTTGAGCCGCAAGGCGTTGCTCAGGACAAAAATGCTCGAGAAAGCCATGGCGCCTGCCGCCAGAACCGGCGACAACAGCGTGCCGGTGAAGGGATAGAGCACACCCGCCGCGACGGGGATCAGGGCGACGTTATAGGCGAAGGCCCAGAACAGGTTCTCGCCGATATTGCGGATCGTCGCCTTCGATATGGCGATGGCATTGACCACGCCGCGCAGATCCCCCGACATCAGCACCACGTCAGCACTTTCAATCGCGATATCCGTTCCGGTGCCAATGGCAATACCGACATCGGCAGCGGCGAGTGCGGGCGCGTCGTTGATGCCGTCACCGACAAAGGCGATCCGCTTGCCGCCCGCCGAAAGGCGTTTCAGCGCCTCGACCTTGCCGTCCGGCAGCACTTCCGCAACCACTTCATCGATACCCAGACGTTTGGCGATGGCCTCAGCCGTGCGGCGATTGTCGCCGGTGATCATGGCGACCTTCAGTCCCTGCTCGTGAAGGGCGGCAATCGCCGCTGGCGTGGTTTCCTTCATCGGGTCGGCGACGGTGAGGATCGCCCGCCAGCTTGCCGTCAACGGCCGCATAGAGCGGAGACTGCCCTTCATCGCCGAGGCGCTTCGCATCATCGGCAAAGGCAGCAACATCAGCCCCAAGCTTCGCCATGTAACGGTCGGCGCCAATCGCCACCTCATGGCCGGAAACCTGCGCCTTCAAGCCGAAACCGGGGACTGCTTCAAAAGCCGATACGTCCGCGAGCTTCAATCCCTTCGCCTTCGCTGCTTCCACAATCGCATCGGCAATCGGGTGTTCGGAGCGGGCTTCCACCGCTGCCACAAGCGCCAGAAGCTCGTCCCTGTCGAAGCCCTCGACCGTTGCGAAATGCGCGAGTGCGGGTTTCCCTTGCGTCAGCGTGCCGGTCTTGTCGACGGCGATTACGGAAGCGTCGCGCAAGGTCTGCAATGCATCACCACGGCGGAACAGGACGCCGAACTCAGCCGCACGACCGGTGCCGACCATGATCGATGTCGGCGTGGCAAGGCCCATGGCGCACGGGCAGGCAATGATGAGAACCGCAATGGCGTTCACCAGCGCGTAACCGAGCATGCCCGTGCCGCCAATCGCCAGCCACAGCGCGAAGGTCAGGGCGGCGGCGGCCATAACCGCGGGGACGAACCAGCCCGTCACCTTGTCGACCATGGCCTGAATGGGCAGCTTGTCGGCCTGCGCGTCCTCGACCATGCGGATGATTTGCGAAATCACCATGTCGCGGCCAACCTTGGTGGCGCGGAAGGTGAAGGCGCCGGTCTTATTGATCGTGCCGCCGACCACTTCCGCGCCTTTTTCCTTGGCGACGGGTACGGGCTCGCCGGTGATCATCGATTCATCGACATAGGACGAACCTTCGATCACTTCGCCATCGACCGGCACTTTCTCGCCGGGGCGAACCTGTACGACATCGCCTGCGCGAACATCTTCGAGCGGCACATCGACCGTTTCGCCATCACGCACGACACGCGCCGACTTCGCCTGCAAGCCCACTAGCCGGCTGATAGCCGCACTGGTGCGCCCCTTGGCGCGCGCTTCCAGAAAACGTCCGATCAGGATCAGCGTGACGATGACGGCGGCGGCTTCAAAATAGACGTTTACCGTGCCTTCAGGCAGCACCGCCGGGAAAAAGGTCGCGACGACGGAGAAGCCCCAGGCTGCGAGCGTACCCACCACCACGAGCGAATTCATGTCCGGCGTGCCGCGCAGGAGCGTCGGGATGCCCTTCCTGAAAAAGCGCAAACCGGGGCCAAACAGGACCAGCGTCGTGAGCACGAGTTGCAGATACCAGCTGTTCTGCATGCCGATGCGGTCCATGACGAACATATGAACCGCCGGGATGAGATGCGACCCCATTTCCAGCACGAAGACGGGCAATGTCAGAAGGGCGGCAAGGATGACGCTTTTCTTCAGCTCTGCCGCTTCCGCATCCCGCTTTTCGGACTGAGTTTCCTGTTTGTCACTGCCCTGCCCGTCATCAAGCGACCGCGCCTCATAGCCGGCAGCTTCAACGGCCTTGACAAGCTCACCGACCGACACCTGCCCGGCCAGATCGACATGCGCCCGCTCCGTTGCAAGGTTGACGCTGGCGCGGGTCACACCCGGCACGCCGTTCAAAGCCTTTTCGACCTTGCTCACGCAGGACGCGCAGCTCATGCCCTCGATGGCCAGATCGATGCTGGCGGCGGGCACTTCATAGCCCGCCTTGCGAATGGCATCGATCACCGACGGCAAATCCGGCGCGCCCTTGAAAGTCACGTCGGCGCGTTCAGTTGCGAGATTGACGGACACCTTGTCGACGCCAGGAACCTTGGCGACAGCTTTTTCCACGGACGACACGCATGAAGCGCAACTCATCCCTTCGACAGGGACAGGAAAGCTGATGGTTTCGTGATTTACAGGCTTGTTCATGGCAATCCCTTTCACCGCCCGGGAAGGGCATAATTCGAGAGTTGCTCCTTAAATAGGCCTTCCCACCGTTGGAAGGTCAAGCCCTTTTCGACACAAGTTCGATTTGGATATTGCGTTTGTCGCGAATGCGGCTCCCCGCCGTTTCGGGAGACGGCTCGAGCACTACAGTTGCGTTCCTCATGATGCCGGGCTGCAAAGAGCATTTTTTTGCGCTCCGGTGCTCACGTACCCTTAAGTACGCTCCGCTCCGGTGCTCAAAAATCACTCTTTTCGCCATGGCCTGACGAGTTTTCAACTGCAGTGCTAGATCGGCAAGGTATTATGCGCCGCGACCAGCCCCAGCCCGGCATTGCTGCGATTCTGGATAAAGGAATGCACGTCGCCCGCAGGCATTGGCCGACCGGTGAGGAAACCCTGAACCTCGCCAAACCGTTCCGACTTCAAACGTTCAAGCTGCTGCGCGGTTTCAACGCCTTCTGCCGTGGTGACAATATTGAAACCGGCGCCAAGCGTCGCCACGGCCTGAATGATGGCGAGGTCACGCGTATCGACCTCTATGCCCGAAACGAAACTGCGGTCGATCTTGATCTTGTCGAACGGGAAGGAACGCAGATAGCTGAGCGACGAATAGCCGGTTCCGAAATCATCCATCGCAATACGGACACCCAGCCGCCGAAGCTCGAACAGCAGCTCGATATTGTTCTTGCTGTTCGAGAGGAAGACCGATTCCGTGATTTCAAGCTCGAGCCTGTCTGGCGAAAGCCGCGCCGCTTCAAGCGCATCGGTAACCGATTGCAGGAGCGTCGTCTGGCTGAACTGGACCGGCGAGAGATTGACGGAAACCTTGATGTCTTCCGGCCAGAGGACAGCTTCCCGGCAGGCCGCCCTCAAAACCCAGTCGCCAATCGGCCCGATCAGCCCGGTTTCTTCCGCCAGGGGAATGAACTCGGCCGGAGAAACCATGCCGCGCTCGGGATGACGCCAGCGGATCAGCGCCTCGAAGCCGGAAATCCTGCCGCTTTCAAGGTTGAAGATCGGCTGGTAGTGAAGCTCGAACTGTTCATCAAGCAATGCCTGCCGAAGCTCCCCGGTCATGACGTGACGCTTCTCGGCCGCCAGACGCAGGGAATGCTGATAAAAACGGAATGTGCGGCGTCCACCGGATTTTGACGCGTAAAGTGCCAGATCGGCGTTGCGCATCAACGCATCGGGATTATCGCCATGCAGCGGTGCCTGGGAAATACCCATGCTGCACGTCACAAATTCCGAATTGCCGACCAGTTTGAACGAGTCCTGAAAAGCCGAAAGCACGCGGTCGGCAAACATCGCGATCTGCCCCAGCGTGCCGCTGCGATAGACGATTGCAAACTCATCGCCGCCCAGCCGCGCGATGAATTCGTCCGGGGTCGTAATCTGTTTCAGCCGACGCGCGACTTCCTGCAAAAGCTGGTCGCCCGCCTGATGGCCGATACTGTCGTTGATGTTCTTGAAATGATCGATGTCGAGATAGAACAATGCGAAAGGCTCGGAATCGCCGCCCTTCTTCAGCAGGCTCTCGACGTGATGGGCGAAATAGGCCCGGTTCGGCAGGCCGGTCAGGCTGTCATGCATGGCGATATGCGCCATGCGCTCCTCGATTTCGCGCCGCTCGGTCACATCCTCGAGAAGGCCGATCAAATAGCGGGGCTCATCGCCTTCGACCGGCGGAATGGAGCATCTTATGATCCGCATCGTGCGCGAGGTTCCGTCCTTGCGCTCCACCTTGCGTTCGACGCTCAGCACGTCCCGGCGCCGCATCGCCATGCGGTCCTGCTCGAGAATGACGGCTGCCTCGCGCTTTGGGAAAAGATCGAGGTCGGTAGCGCCGAGGGCTTCTTCTATCGGCTGTCCGCTCGCCACGGATGCCGCCTGATTGAAGAGCACGTAACGACCATTATCCTGCATGTCCTTGACGAACACGCCAAGCGGCAAGTTGTTGACGAGGCTGTCCAGCAAGGTCTGCGCGTGACTTGCCTGACGATTGGCCTCCGTCACTTCCGTCCTGTCCTGAACGATGGCGAGAATGGCTTCCTTGCCGTCGAACAGCACCTGGCGTCCGTAAGTCAGAACATCGATGGTTTCACCATTGGCGCGCAGATGCTGCCAGCGCTCCGGGCGCTCAAGGTCGCTGCGATCACGAATGGCGGCAAGCATCCGGTCCCGCTCGGTTTGCGGGCGAATATCGAGCACGGTCATGGCCGGGATTTCGTCGGCTGTATAACCATAAAGCCGGTATGCGGCGTCATTCATCACGATGAAACGCAGCGTTTCCGGGTCATAAACCCACATGGGTGTCGGATGCGTCGTAAAAAGGATGCGGAAGTCCTGTTCGGACGTGCGCGCCATCGTACCTTCCGCCGAAGCCGAAGCGCCCCCCCGCTTCCTCATCGCATTCCCCTCATCCTACTGATCCTACAGGATTATACGGCTCCACTCCACGAGCGGACCGTCTCGTTTGTTAGCACTATGAGCAACCCGATTCAGATGCACCCCGAGCATAGATTAAAGCCGAGAATTTTAATAAACCATATACAAATTGGGGGTCGATTTAAGGAATTTCTTTAAAATCAGACTTTTTCCATCGCTTGACCGTCTTCAACTTCCGGCCTATGCCTATAGGCGCAAAATTCGTTGGGGTGCCTTCGAAGCAGTATCAGGAAAAGTGCCAAGCGGTTTTCCGTCCGGTATTGCGACACAAAAGGCTGAGAGGTGCGTTCTCGCGCCAACCCATTGAACCTGATCCGGGTAATACCTGCGTAGGGAACGGAGTTTGGCGCGTCGCGGACGGGGTAACACCCCAAATGGAGTCTCGGCTCCGACCAGGTTCATGACGTCTCATCTTCCGTTCGGAATGAGAGACGACATGATGGACCAACAGCACAGTTTCTCCCGAACCAAATCAACGAGCGACCCGTCGCGATCCGTGCCGATATGCGTCACGATCGCCGGTTCCGACAGCAGCGGCGGCGCTGGCATTCAGGCCGACCTCAAGACATTTTCCGCACTTGGCGTCTATGGCGCAAGCGTCATCGCCGCCGTGACCGTGCAGAACACCCGCACGGTCAGCGCCGTGCACGACATCCCCCCTGCCATCGTCGCCGGACAGATCGACGCCGTTTTCAGCGATCTCGACGTGGCTGCGGTGAAGATCGGCATGGTCTCCGTGCCCGAAACCATCGAGGCCATCGCGCGCGGCCTCGCGCATTTTTCCGGCCCCATCGTTCTCGATCCGGTCATGGTGGCAAAGTCGGGCGCCGCGCTCCTGAGTGAAAACGCCATTGCATTGCTGCGCGAGAGGCTGGTGCCGCTCGCCACCCTGCTGACACCCAACCGGCCCGAAGCAGCCTGCCTGCTCGACGCCGGTGTGGCGCGCGACGATGCCGAAGCTGAGGTGCAGGGGCGCGCGCTGCTGGAACTTGGCGCAAAGGCCGTCTTGATGAAGGGCGGACATGCGGAAGGCGAAACCTGCGTCGATCTGCTGGTTCGCCGCGACCAGCCGACGCTCCGTGTCGAAGCACTGCGTATCCTGACCGCCAATACCCATGGCACAGGCTGCACGCTCTCTTCGGCCATTGCCGCAGAACTGGCCCGGAACCTGCCGCTGGAAAAGGCGGTGCTGAGCGCGCATGCCTATCTGCAAGCCGCAATCCGCGCCGCCGACAGCCTGAAGATCGGACATGGCCACGGGCCGGTGCATCACTTCCACGGCCTCTGGAAAACCCGGACCGAGGAGATTGCCTGATGCGCGTCACCATTATCGGAGCGGGTGTGGCTGGTCTTGCCACCGCCGCCGAATTCACCGACCAGGGCCATGCCGTCACGGTGATTGCCCGCAGCCCGCAGATCGGCGCCGATTGCTGTTCGTGGCTTGCGGGCGGCATGCTGGCGCCATGGTGCGAGGGCGAAAGCGCCGAAGAACCCGTCGTGCGGCTTGGGCAGGAAGCACTTGGCTGGTGGGAAAAGCACGTATCCGGCGTCAAGCGTGAAGGCACGCTCGTCCTGTCGCACACGCGCGATACCAGCGAGTTGCGTCGCTTCGCCCGCCGGACGGAAGCCTTCGACACAATCGATCAAGCACACATCGATGCGCTGGAACCCGATCTGGCCGGACGTTTCCGGCAGGGGCTTTTCTTCGCACGCGAGGGCCATCTCGATCCGCGCAGGACACTGGTCGAACTGGCCGGAAACCTGCAAGCAAAGGGCGTGGTCTTCCATCTCGGCACGGAAGCGGACGCAGGGACAATCGACGCGGATATCGTGGTCGATGCTCGGGGTCTTGCCGCACGGGATGCGCTGCCGGACCTCCGCGGCGTCAAGGGGGAAATGCTGGTTGTCCGATCCCGCGACATCAATCTTTCGCGGCCCGTGCGGCTCCTGCACCCGCGCATTCCGCTTTACATCGTGCCGCGCGGCGACGGCGTGCACATGATCGGCGCGACCATGATCGAAAGCGGCGAGCGGTCCGGGATCAGCGTGCGCTCCACGCTCGAACTCCTGAGCGCGGCTTACGCCCTGCATCCGGCCTTCGGCGAGGCGGAAATTCTCGAAACCGGGGTCGATGCGCGCCCGGCCTTTCCCGACAACCTGCCCCGCGTCAGACGGCGCGGCAAAACCATCTATGTCAACGGGCTTTACCGCCACGGCTTCCTGCTCTCGCCGGCGATGGCGCGCATGGCGGTCGCCGCTGCGACCGCACCCGAAACCAGGCCCGAATTTGTGGAGGACTATGCATGACAATCGTGCTGAACGGTGAAGTCGTCACCACGACAGCCGCCAATCTGGCGGCCCTGCTCATCGAAATCGAACTGGATGAAGCGGTTGTCGCAACGGCGCTCAACGGCGAATTCGTGGCCAGTGACGAACGCGCAACTGCGATCCTGTCGGCTGGCGACCGCATCGAAGTTCTGGCCCCCGATGCAGGGAGGCTGAGATGCTGGAATTTTATGGCAGGACGTTTGAAAGCCGCCTGCTGCTCGGCACGGCGCAATATCCGTCACCGGCCATATTGGCCGATGCGGTGCGCGCCTCGCAAAGCGGTATCGTCACCGTCTCGCTGCGCCGCGAAAGCGGCGAGGCCCGCGCCGGACAGGATTTCTGGGCGCTGATCCGCGAACTGGGCGTGGCTGTTCTGCCGAACACGGCGGGCTGTCACACGGCCCGCGAAGCGGTGACTACTGCCAAGATGGCGCGGGAAATCTTCGGCACCAACTGGATCAAGCTGGAAGTCATCGGCGACCACGACACATTGCAGCCGGACCCGTTCGGTCTGGTCGAAGCAGCGCGCATTCTCTGCGACGACGGCTTTGAGGTCTTTCCCTATATGAATGACGATCTGGTCGTCGCGGAAAAGCTTCTCGAAGCCGGTTGCAAAGTGCTGATGCCGTGGGGCGCGCCCATCGGCTCGGGTCGTGGCCTGAACAATCCTTATGCGCTCAAAACCATGCGGGCGCATTTCCCCGACATTCCGCTTGTCGTCGACGCAGGCATCGGCGTGCCATCCCATGCGGCGGCGGCGATGGAGCTGGGCTTCGACGCCGTGCTCATCAACACCGCCGTCGCCAAGGCTGGCGATCCCGTCGCCATGGCACGCGGTTTCGCGCTTGCCGTCGAAGCCGGTCGGCTCGCCTTCGAGGCGGATGCCATCGAAGCCCGCGACATGGCCGCACCATCCACCCCTCTTCTCGGAAAGGCATTTTTGTAATGGCCCTCGATCCGTTCTACCCGATCTTCGACAGCGCGAGCTGGCTGGAGCGCATGGTGCCGCTCGGCGTCAGGCTGGTGCAGTTGCGCATCAAGGACAAGAGCGAGCCGGAACTGCGCGGTGAAATCCGCGCCGCCCGGGAGATATGCCTTGCGCATGACTGCCAGCTTGTCGTCAACGACTATTGGAAACTGGCGCTGGAGGAAGGCTGCGACTTCATCCATCTGGGCCAAGAAGACCTCGACGATGCCGATCTCGATGCCATTCGCGCCGGTGGCCTGAAGCTCGGCGTTTCAAGTCATGACGAGGCGGAGCTGGACCGCGCCTTGTCGGTTAAGCCCGACTATATCGCGCTCGGCCCCGTCTATCCGACCATCCTGAAAAAGATGAAATGGCACGAGCAGGGACTGCCTCGTATCGGGCAATGGAAGGCGCGCATCGGCGACATTCCGCTGGTGGGCATCGGCGGTATGAGCGTGGAGCGCGCGCCGGGCGTTTTCGAAGCAGGCGCCGACATCGTTTCCGTCGTCACCGACATCACACTCAATGCCGACCCTGAAAGCCGCCTGCGCCAGTGGATCGAAACCACGCGCGCTTATGCAGGCCATGCTCTGGAGCAAACCCTATGAAAAAGACTGCCTTTGCCGCCCTGTTCGGCCTCGCCCTCACCGCTGCCACTTCGGCTCACGCTGACGACAAGCTGAAGCTCATTCTCGACTGGTATGTGAACCCCGATCATGGCCCGATCATCGTTGCCGACAAGCTCGGCTACTTCAAGGATGCGGGGCTGGACGTGGAAATCGTCGCCCCTGCCGATGCCTCGACACCGACCAAGATGGTCGCGGCGGGACAGGCCGATCTCGCCGTCTCGTATCAGCAGCAGGTGCATCTTCAGGTCCATGAGGGTCTGCCGCTTGTCCGTGTCGGCACATTGATCGACTCGCCGCTCAACTGCCTGATGGCCCGCGACGACGGCTCGGTGAATTCCATTGCCGATCTCAAGGGCAAGAAGATCGGTTATTCGGTCGCGGGCGTGGAGGAAACGCTCCTTGGCACCATTCTCGGACAGCATGGCGTGAAGCTTTCCGACGTCGAGCTCATCAATGTGAATTTCTCGCTTGCGCCGTCGCTGATGTCGAAGCAGGTCGATGCGGTGATGGGTGCCTATCGCAATGTCGAACTGAACCAGATGGCCGTCGAAGGCGTACCGGGCAAATGCTTCTTCGTCGAGGAAGAAGGCGTGCCGGTTTATGACGAGCTGGTTTATGTCGCAGCCACGACCAGGCTCGACGCGGCGGAAAAGGACAAGATTTCCCGCTTCCTGTCGGCCACCGAGAAGGCCGCGCAATATATCGTCAATCACCCGGACAAGGGTTTCGAGCTGTTCTCGTCCTACAGCACCGAACTCAAGGACGAATTGAACCAGCGCGCCTGGAAAGACACCGTCGCGCGCTTTTCACGCGCACCTGCCAGCCTCGATACCGGCCGCTGGCGCCGCTATGAGGCTTATCTCAAGGAGCACAATCTGGTGCCTTCCATCCTGCCGGTCGAAAAATTCGCCATCGACGTCAATGCCGAAGGGAGCAAGTCATGAGCCAGCCGCAGCCGCATTATTCATCCGAACTGTTCACGCGCCTGCGCGCCGCGACGCTTGGCGACTGGAAGCCCTATATCGAGCACGAATTCGTGCGGGGTTTGGGCGATGGCACGTTACCCAAGGCGGCTTTCCTGCATTATCTGCGTCAGGATTATGTCTATCTGCATCACTATGCCCGCGCCTTCGCGCTCGGTGTGGTCAAGGCGAATACATTGCAGGAAACCCGGCTCTGCGCCCAGATCATGCATCGGCTGACGGTGACGGAGCTGCCGCTGCATGTCGGCATCTGCGGCCGCGAAGGCATCAGTGAGGATGCGCTTTACGCCACGAAGGAAGAGCCGGAAAACCTCGCCTATACGCGCTATGTGCTCGATTGCGGACAGGCGGGCGATTTCCTCGACCTGCTGACCGCGCTTGTGCCCTGCGCGCATGGCTATGGCGAGATCGGTCTCAATCTCGCTGTGACGGCCCGCCCCGGCACGCCCTATCAGGAGTGGATCGATACCTATGCGGGGCCTGATTATCAGGACATGTGCCACACGGTCGGCAAGCTGTTCGATCAGGCCGCACGAGATCGCATCGGGGATGACTTCGAGAAAAGCCCGCGCTGGCCAAGGCTCTGCCAGATATTTGCCACCGCAAGCAGGCTCGAAGCGGAGTTCTGGTCGATGGGGTTGAAGGCCGGATAGTGACCGAAGCGCTCTCGAACCGAAGCCGAATGAAACGCGCTGCCGATGGTCTGCTGTCGGCAGCGGTGGCGCTCGCCATCTGGCAGGCGGTGGTGAGCATCGGCCAGATGCCGCGCTTCATCCTGCCGGGTCCGCTGGATGTGGTGCAGGCGCTGATCGCCAATGCCGGGCTGATTGCAGAAAACGCCGCCGCCACCATCGGCGAAGTGCTGGGCGGTCTTGCCCTTGGCAGTGCGGTCGGCATTGCAACCGCCATCTGCCTGATGATGTCGCCGCTGGCGCAGCGCCTCGTCATGCCCGCCATGGTGTTCAGCCAGGCGATCCCGATCTTCGCGCTCGCCCCCATTCTGACCTTGTGGCTCGGCTATGGCCCTGCGTCGAAGATCGCTGTCACGGTGCTGATGATCTTCTTCCCCGTCGTTTCGACCTTCTTCGACGGCATGCGACGCACTGACAGCAGCCTGATCGACGCGGCGGAAATCCTGGGGGCCGGGCGCATGGCAATCCTGTTTCGCATCCGCATCCCCTCCGCCTTTCCTTCGCTGGCGTCGGGCCTGAGCCTCGCTGCGGTCTATGCCCCCATCGGCGCCGTGGTGGGCGAATGGGTCGGGGCATCCAAGGGGCTCGGCTATCTGATGCTGCTCGCCAATGGACGGGCCAAGGTCGACCTGATGTTCGCCTGCCTGTTCGTTCTGGCGGCTTTCACCATGCTGCTGCACGGCACGGTGTCGCATTTCGCCCGCAAGCTTGCCGTCTGGCCGCGAAAAGCCGCATAAAAAAACCGGCGGGGAACCGCCGGTTTTCATTTTTGTTCAAACTGCCATCAGGCCAGCGTGTAGGCCGTCTTCACCGTCGTGTAGAACTCGGCGGCATAGCGGCCCTGCTCGCGCGGACCGTAGCTCGAACCCTTGCGCCCCCCGAACGGCACATGGAAATCGACGCCCGCGGTCGGCAGATTGACCATCACCATGCCCGCTTCCGAATTGCGCTTGAAATGCGTGGCGTGCTTCAGGCTCGTCGTGCAGATGCCCGACGACAGGCCGAAATTCGTATCGTTGGCAGTGGCAAGCGCTTCTTCATAATCCTTGACGCGGATGACGGAAGCGACCGGGCCGAAGATTTCCTCGCGGCTGATGCGCATCTGGTTGGTGGCTTCCGTGAACAGCGCGGGCTGGAGATAGAAGCCCGGCGTTTCGCGGTTGAGGCGCTCGCCGCCAAAGGCAAGCTTCGCGCCTTCCTTGCGGCCGATCTCGATATAGTCCATGTCCTGCTTGAGCTGGCTTTCATCGACCACCGGGCCGATATGGGTGCCCTGCTTCAGCGCATTGTCGACCACGACGGTCTTCAGCTTTTCAATGGCGGCGGCAACGAACTTGTCGTGGATGCCTTCCGTCACGATGATGCGCGAGGAAGCCGTGCAGCGCTGGCCGGTAGAGAAGAAGGCGGAATTCACGACCGATTCCACAGCCACATTCAGATCGGCGTCATCGAGAACCACGACCGGGTTCTTGCCGCCCATTTCGAGCTGGAAGCGACGATTGTGCTCGATGGATGCAGCCGCAACGCGCTTGCCCGTGCCGGTGGAACCGGTGAAGGTGACGGCATTGACGTCAGCGCTGTCCAGAATAGTCTGGCCGACCACGGAACCCTTGCCCATGACGAGATTGAGCACGCCCTTTGGAAGACCGGCGCGATGCAGGATATCGACAATCGCCCAGGAGCAGCCCGGCACGAGATCAGCCGGCTTGAAGACGATCGTGTTGCCATAGCAGAGCGCCGGCGCAATCTTCCATGCCGGAATGGCGATCGGGAAATTCCACGGCGTGATGATGCCGACGACGCCGACAGGTTCGCGGGTGATTTCGACGCCGATGCCCGGCCGCGCAGAAGGCAGAACTTCGCCTGCCAGACGCAGGGCTTCGCCCGCGAAGAAATCGAAAATCTGGCTGGCGCGGATGGTTTCGCCGATGCCCTCGGCCAGCGTCTTGCCTTCCTCACGCGACAGGAGACGGCCAAGCTCGTCCTTGCGCGCCAGGATCTCGTCTGCGGTTTTGCGCAGGATCGCATGGCGCTCCAGAATGCCGGAGCGCGACCATGCCGGGAAAGCGGCTTTCGCGGCGGCAATGGCCGCCTTGGTGTCTTCAGCCGTTGCGCGCGCGTAGGTTCCAACGACATCATTGGTGTCCGAAGGATTGATGTTGGCGATCCCGTCGCCGCCGACCCATTCGCCCGCGATCAGATTTTGATGTACCGTCATGAACTCTCCCTGTGCGCCGCACGGCTCTGATATATCTCAGAACGACCCTTCACTCATGAGCGGCGGAATTGCAAGACCGGAGCCGTCCTGTAACGCAAAAAGTGAAAATAAACCCCGGGCCAGGGCCTTGAAAGGCCCGCCTTGCAAATTTGTCACAGTCAATGACCAGTTGGAAAAATTGTCATTTTCCGCCTTGGCAAATATTTTTGCTCATTTATTGTGCACCTATCCGCAACACTGGCAAGAGGTATGAGATGCGTGTCTATTACCCATTCCCGATGGTGCCCAGTGTTCGCGCGGGCGCTTCCAAGCTTTAAGTCCTTGGCCCGCGATGCAGGCTGAGGCCTGAACGCCCTCCCTAAAAGGGCACATTCCAAAACTTCCAGATTTGCCGCAGCCGTCACCGGCTGCTTGTTTTGTCTTTGTTTTCACGCATCGTCCGACGCCGAACCGCTTCGAACTTTTGCTGAAAATGCTTTTAAAGGAACCAGAATCCGCCCGAACGCGGCCTGGTATTGTAGATATGACTCGGTTTCGCATCAATTTCCGGGGACCTGCATTTCGCAACGTCCTCGGCTACACTTTCAGCCACTGGCGAAGTCAGCCCGTGCGGCTGACGCTGATGATAATCGGCATGCTGCTCGCAACAGCCGCAGATGTTCTGACCCCGCTCTATTCCGGGCGGCTGGTCGACGCGCTTTCATTGGGCAATGACGGCGCATGGGATGCGGCCATTCATGCGCTGATCGTCCTGCTTGCGCTGGGTGCATTGGCGCTGATCACGCGCCAGCTGACCTTCTATGTCATCACAGACTTCACCTTGAAGATCATGAGCGACATGGCAGCCAGCTCGTTCCGCAGGCTGCAGCGGTTCTCGACCGACTGGCATGCCAATGCCTTTGCCGGATCGACCGTGCGCAAGGTCTCGCGGGCCATGTGGGCGCTCGACCTGCTCAACGATACGCTGATCGTGGCCCTGTTGCCATCGGTCCTGATGCTGCTCGGCTCGGTCGCACTTCTATCGTGGTACTGGCCGCTGATGGGCCTGCTGGTCGCCATCGGTTCGGTGCTGTTCATCGTCTGCACCATCGTGATCTCGCTCGGCTTCGTCGCCCCTGCGGCAACGCTTGCCAATAGCTGGGACACGCGCATGGGCGGCGCTTTGGCCGATGCCATTTCGTGCAATGCGGTTGTGAAGGCGTTCGGTGCGGAAAGCCGCGAAGATATGCGTCTTGCCAAGGTCGTCACCAAGTGGCGCGGCCGCACACGCCGCACATGGCTGATCGGTACGCTGAACGGCTTCATACAGGGTGCGAACCTGCTGGTGATGCGCGGCGTCGTCATTGCCTTTGCGCTCTATCTGTGGAGCCAGGGCAAGGCAACGGCGGGCGATATCACCTTCGTCCTGACCGCCTTCTTCATGTTGCAGGGCTATCTGCGCGATGTGGGCATGCATATCCGCAACCTGCAGCGTTCGGTCAACGACATGGAGGAACTGGTCGATATCGAGGCGCAGCCTTACGGTATTGCCGACAAGCCGGGTGCTCCGGCCATCAAAATTGGAAATGGCGAGATCACTTTCAATCACGTCACCTTCCATTATGGCAATCACGAATCTGCCCTCTATCGCGACTTCTCGGTCAAGATCGAGGCTGGCGAGCGCGTCGGTCTGGTCGGTCATTCGGGTTCGGGCAAGACGACTTTCGTCAAGCTGATCCAGCGGCTTTACGATGTCAGCGGCGGCGCTATCCGCATTGACGGGCAGAACATCGCCGATGTCACACAGGCATCGCTCCGATCGCAGATCGCCATCGTGCAGCAGGAGCCGATCCTGTTTCACCGGACGCTGGCCGAGAACATCGCCTATGCCCGCCCCGGTGCGACGCAGGCCGAGATCGAGGAAGCTGCGAAGCTTGCGAGCGCGCACGACTTCATCAGCCGCCTGCCGAAAGGCTATGCAACGCTTGTCGGTGAACGCGGTGTGAAGCTTTCGGGCGGTGAGCGCCAGCGTGTCGCCATTGCCCGTGCGTTTCTGGCAAATGCACCGATCCTCATTCTGGACGAGGCAACGTCGAGCCTCGATTCGGAATCGGAGGTGCTGATCCAGCAGGCGATGGAACGGCTGATGGTGGGCCGCACGACGCTTGTCATCGCACACCGGCTTTCGACGGTGCGGGCGCTTGACCGGCTGCTGGTCTTCGACAAGGGCAATATCCTCGAAGAAGGCGACCATGATGCGCTTATCCGCAAGCCGGACGGCATCTACCGCCGCCTGTTCGAGCGTCAGGCGCTGGAACTGACCAAGGGGCTGGAAGACGTCTTTTCGTAATCCAGTCTCCCATGTCGCCACCGACAGGGCCGGATGATTCCGGCCCCTGTCTTCATTTCATATTCCCTATCTGTTTGTTTTTTCACATGTCTTCGACCCGAAACCGTTTTCCGCTTTCGGGAGACATGCGCCATTCATCATCCGTTCAGATCACGGTGCGTATCACTCGCGGCCCAAGCGTGCCCCAAACGTGAGTTGACATTTCCATGACAGAAATGTGACAGGATTTTTGTGAAGTCTGGGAGTTGGTGAGTAAAAACATGCCGGGTGTGATGGAAAATACCGCAGCGCGTCGCTGGAGCGATGCCGCGATTTTCGGGCCTGCCCGTATTGCCTGGCCGCTGCGCCTGGCCGCCATTGCGCTTGCTTCCATGGTGCTTTCGACCCTGCTGGTTTTCGCCATCGAATGGATCGTGCGCGGCTCGTTCGCCGATACGATGCAGTTCTTCCGCACACCGCACAAGCCCGCATGGACGACCGTGGCGCTTTTCGTCGTCGTGCTCACCGCAAGCGACGCCATTTTCGGGCGCATCCATTATGGCTTCATCGTCGTCGGGCCGCTGGCGCTGATTGCCGCCACGACCGCCCGTGAAAAAAGCCTTTATCTCGGCGATCCGCTCTATCCGAGCGATTTTCTCTATGCCCGTCAGATCGTGGATCTTCTGCCGCTGCTGGTGCGCGACCGGCCATGGAGCGCGGTGGGCATAGCCCTGCTGCTCATCGCCTCGGCAGCCTTGATGTTCACCGTGACGCTGTTCTGGTGGCGGCGTTTCGATCCGATTCCGTGGAAGGGGCGGATGCTGCGTCTTGCCTTCGCGCTGCCGCTGCTCGCCTGGTTCGCGGTCATTTCTGATTATGCGAGTTTTTCGCTGGCCCGTGACCGTCTGCGCATTCTGCCCATCATGTGGGACCAGAAGGAAAATTACGCGCATAACGGCTTCACCATGGCTTTCATCCTGAATGTGCCGATGGCAACCGTCTTCGCGCCGGAGGGCTATTCCCCGGAGGCGATTGCCGCCATCGAACCGCCCGCGCAGCTCATCCCTGCCGCATTCGACAGCAGCAAGCCGGATGTCATCATGGTAATGAGCGAATCCTTCTGGGATCCGACGCGCCTTCCCGGCGTGGCCTTCAGCGCCGATCCGATCCCGACAGTGCGTGCGGAACAGTCCGGCCATGTCTTCTCGCCGGAATTCGGCGGGATGACCGCCAATGTCGAGTTCGAGGCTCTGACCGGCTTTTCCAAGGCGTTCCTGCCTTCGGGCAGCATTCCGTACCAGCAATATATCCGTCGCCCGCTTCCCTCGCTTGCAAGCTTTTTCAAGGATCAGGGTTACGCCACGCGGGCCATCCATCCCTATCGCCAATGGTTCTGGAACCGTGGTCCCGTCTATGAAAGCATGGGCTTCGACCGGTTCATGTCAGAGGAAAACATGCCGCCGCTGGAAAAGCGCGGTGCGCTGGCGTCCGACGCTGCCTTGACCGAGGAAATCATCCGCGAAGCCGATTCCATGAATGCGCCGTTCTTCTTCTTCGCCGTTTCTCTTCAGGGACATGGCCCATATGAGGCCAACCGCTATCCGGATTCCAAACTCGAGGTGCAGACCGACGCCAGCGAGCATACCCGCCAGTCGATCCGTTCCTATTCGCAAGGGGCGATGGATGCCGATGCAAGCCTTGCAAGGCTGATGGAGTGGGCATCCAAGCGTGACCGCGAAACCATTCTCGTCTTCTTCGGCGACCATCTGCCGCCACTCGGCCCCGTCTATGTCGAGACCGGCTTCATGGCAAACCGGGTTGCAAGCCGCACCGCATCTGCCGAAGACATGATGCTGCAGCACGAAACCCCGCTGGTTCTCTGGTCAAACAAGCGTGGGGCCGAACGGGGATCGGGCACGATCAGCCCCGCCTTCCTGCCGCTGCACATTCTGGACATGGCCGGGATGCAGCACCCCTATTACACCGGCTTCCTGCGCCAGTTGCACGAGCGCTACCGGGTCGTTGACAATCATGCAGTGTTTGACCGGTCGGAGAATGCCGAAGAGGGCTGGCAACAACGGCCGCCCTTCCCGCCGCTGCTGCGCGATTATCAGATGCTGCAATATGACATGATCTTCGGCAGCAATTTTGCCCGCGAGCGCTTCTTCCCCTCGCATCCCGAACAGAGTTAGACTGGTCTATACCGGCGCCTTGCCGGACGACTGGCGGATGACGAGTTTATAATCAATCTGTCGCGAAGCCGACAAATGGCCGGTTTCGATCTGTTTCAAGAGCATGTCCGCCGCGTCGCGCGTCATCTCGAAAATCGGCTGGCGGACAGTGGTGATCTGCGGCGAGACCATGCTGGCGATAGCGCTGTCATCGAAGCCGACCACCGTCAGCTGGTCGGGTATCGCAACATTATGGTCATAGGCGATCTGCATGACGGCAGCCGCCATATCGTCGTTTGACGCAAACACCGCCGTCGGCGGCTCATCGAGCGAAAGCAGTTTCTCTCCGGCAGCAAGGCCGCTTGCGAAACTGAAACCGCCCTGCACCTCGTAATCCGGGTTACGCTCGATCCCCGCTTGCTCCAGCGCGCGCCGATAGCCCGCCAGGCGCAGTTCAGCCGAACGATGGGTTGGATCGCCAATGACGATGGCGATCCGGCGATGGCCGAGTTTCAGAAGATATTCCATGAGATCGAAGGCGGCAGCCCCGTCATCAATCGTGACGCTGTCGGTCGGATGGACATTCACATCGCCCGCGACCCGCGCAAACGGCATCGCCGATGCCGTCAGCTCGGCCAGGATTTCAGGATCGTCCGACATGGGCGGCGTCACGATGATGCCGTCGAGGCCGGAGGCATGCGCCGTTTCGATCAGCGCGCCGCGAATATCATCCCGATTTTCGACGGGAAAGATCAGCAGGCGGTATCGTGTGTCGCGCAGCCGCTCCAGCGCACCCATCTGCAATTCGGTGACGTAGCTGGCGCTGGGATTTTCGAAGAAAAGACCGATCAGGTGAGACCGGCGTTCGACAAGGTTGCGGGCGGCGGCATTGGGGCGGTATCGCAACTCGCTTCCCGCCTGCCGGACCTTTTCGCGGATGGCCTCGCGCACATTCGGTTCGTCATTATAGACGCGTGAAACTGTCTTGATCGACACGCCGGCAAGGCGTGCCACATCATGAATGGTTGCTCGTTTTCCTGCTGCGGCCATATCGGATCGTCTCCCTCCCTCTCCGATCTATCCTTCTGTTTTCACGCATTATCCGACGCAAAACCGCTTCGCACTTTTGCTGGAAATGCTCTAACCGCTTCGCCGCAAAACGAAAAGAGAAATCAGGGAATTGAGCAGACCCGCGATCGCGTCAGAAAGCGAACCTCGCGGCCATTGTCGAGGGAAAACATGCCTCCGCGTCCGGGAACGACATCGATGATGAGTTCGGTATGTTTCCAGGCCTCATATTGCGGACCGCTGATATAGACCGGGGCACCACCGATTTCTCCGAGTTTCACGTCCGTGTCGCCCACGATGAATTCGCCTTGTGGATAGCACATCGGCGATGACCCATCGCAACAACCACCCGACTGGTGAAACATGATCGGCCCATATTCGGCCTGCAATTGCCAGATGAGATCAAGTGCGGCCGGTGTGGCGCTCACCTGTCCGTGGTCCGTATCGGGGTGTTTCTCCGCCATATCCTCCTCCCGGGAAGACGAGCGGGCACTTGTGCAATGCCCGCCCGGATGTGCATTCTACCGCATCTTCGATGCGGCACGGGGCATTATTGCGTGAGGTCCATGACCACGCGGCCTTCGATATTGCCCTGCCGCATATCGTCAAAGATGGAGTTGATATCCTCCAGCTTTTCGGTGCGGATGGTGGCTCGCACCTTGCCATCACCGGCAAAATCGAGCGACTCCTGCAGATCGAGCCGGGTGCCGACAATCGATCCGCGCACTGTAACGCCGTTCAGCACCATATTGAAGATGGAAAGCGGGAAGTCGCCGGGCGGCAGGCCGTTCAGCGAGACCGTGCCGCCGCGCGACACCATGCCCAGCGCCTGTTCGAAGGCGATCGGCGAAACCGCCGTAACCAGCACGCCCTGCGCGCCGCCATCGGTTTCCTTCTTGATATAGGCCGCCGGATCGTTATGCGTCTTGGCGTTGACGGTTACAGTTGCGCCGAGCCTGCGCGCAAGATCGAGCTTTTTGTCGTCGATATCGACAGCAGCAACATTGAGCCCCATGGCCTTGGCATATTGCACCGCCATATGGCCCAGTCCGCCAACGCCGGAGATGACAACCCAGTCGCCGGGCTTCGTATCTGTAACCTTGAGGCCCTTGTAGACCGTTACGCCCGCACACAGGACCGGCGCGATTTCGTTGAAATCGATACTCTTCGGCAAATGGCCGACGAAATTGGGATCGGCAATCACATATTCGGCAAAGCCGCCATTGACCGAATAGCCCGTATTCTCCTGTGCTTCGCAGAGCGTTTCCCAGCCGCCCAGGCAATGGCGGCAATGCCCGCATGCGGTGTAGAGCCAGGGAACGCCGACCCGGTCACCTTCCTTCACATGTTTGACGCCGCTACCCACGGCAGAGACGTAACCGACGCCCTCATGGCCCGGAATGAACGGGGGATTGGGCTTGACCGGCCAATCACCCTCGGCTGCGTGCAGATCGGTATGGCAAACCCCCGACGCCTGAATGGCCACCTGTATCTGGCCGGGGCCGGGTTCGGGTACCGGCACTTCTTCAATCGTCAGGGGCTTTCCGAATGCGCGCACCACGGCGGCTTTCATTGTCTTTGCCATGAAGTTTCTCCTTCGTTGTCGAACTGAGCTGGCTTCCTGGGGGACGGAAGAAATGTGAAAATTCGCAGTCATGGACAAAAGGTCGCCCGGGCGTTTCCGCCCAGGCCCCTTGGGAGGGTATTGGGAATCGTTAAAGTCGACGCAATACTGGCATGAAGAGCGATCCCGACCCTTGATTGAACGCAATGCGAAGACGATTTCTCCGCATTGCGTCTGCCGGGAGTTCTAGAAGAAGCCCAGCTTCTTCGGGCTGTAGCTCACAAGCATGTTCTTGGTGTTCTGATAATGATCGAGCATCTTCAGATGGTTTTCGCGACCGATACCCGACTGCTTGTAACCGCCGAATGCCGCATGGGCCGGATAGGCATGGTAGCAGTTGGTCCACACACGGCCAGCCTGAATGGCCCGTCCGAAGCGATAGGCGCGGGTCCCGTCGCGGGTCCATATGCCGGCGCCGAGGCCGTAAAGCGTATCGTTGGCAATCGATAGCGCTTCGGCATCGTCCTTGAAGGTAGCGACGGACACGACCGGACCGAAGATTTCCTCCTGGAAGATGCGCATCTTGTTGTTGCCCTTGAACACCGTAGGCTTGACGTAATAGCCACCGGCGAGATCGCCCGGCAGAATATTGCGCTCGCCGCCGGTCAGCACTTCGGCGCCTTCCTGACGGCCGATATCGAGATAGCTCAGGATTTTTTCCAGCTGCTCGCTGGATGCCTGCGCACCGATCATCGTGGCCGGATCGAGCGGGTCGCCCTGCACGATGGCCTCCACGCGCTTCAGCGCTTTTTCCATGAACCTGTCGTAGATCGATTCATGAACAAGCGCGCGGCTCGGACAGGTGCAGACTTCGCCCTGATTGAGCGCGAACATCACGAAGCCTTCGATGGCCTTGTCGAGGAAATCGTCATCTTCCGCGGCAACATCCTTGAAGAAGATATTCGGCGACTTGCCGCCCAGTTCCAGCGTAACCGGAATGAGGTTCTGGCTGGCATATTGCATGATCAGGCGTCCGGTCGTCGTTTCGCCGGTGAAGGCGATCTTGGCGATGCGCGGGCTCGATGCGAGCGGCTTGCCTGCCTCAAGGCCGAAGCCGTTGACGACATTGACGACACCGGGCGGCAACAGATCGCCGATCAGCTCCATAAGCACCAGGATCGATGCCGGGGTCTGCTCGGCCGGTTTCAGAACGACGCAGTTGCCTGCCGCAAGGGCGGGCGCAAGTTTCCACGTCGCCATGAGGATCGGGAAGTTCCAGGGAATGATCTGGCCGACGACGCCGAGCGGTTCATGAAAATGATAGGCGACCGTGTCGTGATCGATTTCCGAAATGCCGCCTTCCTGGGCGCGAATGACGCCTGCGAAATAGCGGAAATGGTCGATAGCCAGCGGCAGGTCGGCATTGGTGGTTTCACGGATCGGCTTGCCGTTGTCCCACGTTTCGGCAGCCGCCAGCGCGGGCAGGTTTTCCTCAATCCGGTCGGCGATGCGATTGAGGATGAGCGCGCGTTCAGCCGCGCTCGTCTTGCCCCAGGCATCCTTGGCGGCATGCGCTGCGTCGAGCGCCGCTTCAATGTCAGCGGCATCCGAACGGGCTATTTCGCAAAGCACCTGTCCGTTGACGGGCGACGTGTTGTCGAAATAGCGCCCCGATTTGGGCTCGACCCATTTGCCGCCGATGAAGTTTCCGTAACGCTTTGCAAAAGCCGGCTTCACGGTCCGGCTGAATTCAACCTTGTTCATGACATCCTCCCAGAAACAACGCTGCTCCTACAGCGCTTCATGGTGAGGATCGCGCGGGAGCGGGGAAGAGTCATCCCACGCATTCAAGCTCGCAAGATCATGTGTCGCAATATTGAGACAGTTTCGCCCGCCTATTTCAGCGTGGCTTCATCAATGGGCGCGAATGATCTTCAGACGGTTCAGCTTGCGGTGCAGCGTCGCCCGGCTGATACCCAGAAGCTGCGCCGCAAAAGAAATGTTGCCTTCCGCGCGGGCCAGTGCCCGCAGGATCACCCCGCGCTCCGATTCCGCCATGTCCTCGCGCGGGTCGGCGGGCGTCCCCAGAAGATCGGCGGCAGGCAAGGGGCTTGCCAGTGCATCATCGTCAAGCTCCAGCGCAAGGCGCGCCGCGCGCGTCGCGCCGACGACGAGGTCGTCCTTGTCGACGGCGATCAGCGCGC
Organism: Brucella intermedia LMG 3301; assembly: GCF_000182645.1. NCBI lineage: Bacteria > Pseudomonadati > Pseudomonadota > Alphaproteobacteria > Hyphomicrobiales > Brucellaceae > Brucella > Brucella intermedia. The sequence continues at coordinate 228,807 of NZ_ACQA01000001.1, read as the reverse complement.
CGCCGGTCCGGTCCGGGCTTGGCGCCAGCATGATGCGCGCATCAGGAAAAGCCTGACGGAAATTTTCAGCCTCGATGCGGCGCGCAGCGTCGATAACGGCCACCGATATAAGCTGCGCGAAAGCCTCTGTCAGGTCGGCGCGGCAGGAGGAAACATCAAGTGCTGCCATCAGGCGCCCCTGATGGTCATGGATGGGGGCGACCGTGCAGGAAAGCCCGATATTGCGCGTGTGGAAATGCTGGTCGCGATGGATCGTCAGCGGGCGCTGTTCAACGATGCAGGTGCCGATGCCGTTGGTGCCTTCGCTCTGTTCGCTCCAGACAGCACCGGTCCAAAGCCCCCAACGGTAGAAGGTGTCGTCATCGCCTGGTGCGCCGCGCCGTTCGACCGGCACGCCTTCGCTGTCGGCCAGCAGCACACAGCAGCCAACGCCGCCGACGGCCAGATAAAGGCGGTCCATACTGGCTTGCGCTATGCTGACGAGGCGTTCGATCCGTTGATGGGCGGTTCGGAACTCGCCATCGGAAAGTGTGCGCACCGATCCCGGTTCGGCAGGGTCGAGCCCGTGCAGTTCCGCCGAGCGCCGCCACGAGGCGACGAGAGCAGACCGTGCAGCCCCACCCGCCGTCGTGATCGCGGATTGGATGCGGTCAGCATGTGTCCGGTCTTGCGGTGTGCCCATCTTTTCCTCCCAGGAAGGCTGGAACCCGCTGTATGGGAGAATAATGACTGCTCAAAACACAACTGGCAAGTGCGGCTAGAGCGGTTCCTGTTCTAACAGAATCGCCGGAACCGCTCTAACTATTTGTTCTATCGCATTATCCAACGCAAAACCGTTTCACACTTTTGCTGGAAATGCTCTAAAGATCGAGAGGGTCAGGCGACGCGCGCTGGCTTCAGATATTCCTCAAGCGAGGAAACATCCGCCGCATTGAGGCGAAGACCCAGTTTCGTGCGCCGCCACAAGATATCCTCGGCGCTGACTGCCCACTCATTTTCCTGAAGATACCGCACTTCGGCTTCGTAAAGGTCGGCGCCGAAATATTGTCCGAGGTCGGTCAGGGAAGCGGCACCCTTGAGCAGGCTGTGGATGCGCGTTCCATATTGCCGGAACAGCCGTCGCGCATGGGCCGGGGCGAGGAAGGAATAAGCGGCGTTTACCTTCTGCAACTCACGCTCGAACTCGACATCCACGAAATCGCCGCCGGGCAACGGGGCGGCATGGGTCCATGGCGCTCCCTTCTGCCCCAGCCGCTGCTCGATCTTCTCCAGCATATGTTCGGCAAGCCGGCGCGCCGTGGTCAGCTTGCCGCCGAACACATTGATCAGGGGAGCAAGCCCATCGGGCGCATCCTCTTTCAGCACGTAATCGCGGGTCGCTTCCTGCGCCTTGCTCGCGCCGTCATCATAAAGCGGACGCACACCGGAATAGGTCCACACGATATCCGCGCGACTGACGGGTTCCTTGAAATATTCGCTGGCGGCCGCACAGAGATAGTCGGTCTCCCTGTCGGTGATCGCGACCTTGGCCGGATCGCCCTCATAATCCTGATCGGTCGTGCCGATCAGGGTAAAATCATCTTCATAAGGAATGGCGAAGATGATGCGCCCGTCATTGTTCTGGAAGAAATAGGAGCGCGGATCGGAAAATTTCCTGCGCACCACGATATGGCTGCCCTGAACGAGGCGGACATTGTGAAGCTGGCGATCTCCCTCCACGCCCTGCAGCACCTTGTCGGCCCACGGACCGGCGGCATTGACCAGCAGGCGGGCGCGAACTTCCTCGCGCTCGTGCGTGTCGGTATCTTCCAATGTGATAGTCCAGCATTCCCGGTCACGGCGGGCCGCCACGACCCTGGTCCGGGTGCGGATCATCGCGCCGCGATCCGCCGCATCCCGGGCGGTCAGGGCAACGAAGCGCGCATCGTCGACCCAGCAGTCCGAATATTCAAATGCCTTGGTAAAAAACGGCTTCAAGGGCGCGGCCGCGGGATCGGAGCGCATGTCGAGCGTCCGCGTGGCGGCAAGCTTTTTGCGTCCGCCCAGATGGTCGTAGAGGAACAGCCCCAGTCTCAGCAGCCATGCAGGGCGCACTCCGCCCTTGTGATAAGGCAGCACGAACCGCATCGGGTGAATGATGTGCGGTGCATTGGCCCACAGCACTTCCCGCTCCATCAACGCCTCGCGCACCAGACGAAATTCATAATGCTCGAGATAGCGCAATCCGCCATGGATGAGCTTGGTGGCCCGCGAGGATGTGCCGCTGGCCAGGTCGTTCATCTCGGCCAGGCCAACCGAAAATCCCCGGCCAATCGCGTCGCGCGCGATACCGCATCCATTGATGCCGCCGCCGATTACAAAAATGTCGAATAGTTTCTCTTGCGCCATGGCGAACCCCGAAGACCGCTCTCCGAAAACCAAAGCGAATATAATTCATTTAATACGAAAGCAAATCGAAAATAAACGAAACTAGGACTCTTTTTCCCCTATCGGGCTTTCGCCAAGGGTTTCAATCAGTTCGACCTCGTTTTCCCGGCACAGGCTCCGCAACTGGTCCGACGGGCAGTGATCGGTAATGAATGTGTCGATCTGCGATATATGGCCGATGCGCACCGGCGCGGTTCGCTCCAGCTTTGTGGCGTCGGTCACGAGGATGACATGCCGGGCATTGGCAATGATGGCCTGCGCCACCTTCACTTCGCGGAAATCGAAATCGAGCAGCGCTCCGTCTTCGTCCATGGCCGAGGCTCCGATGATCGCGTAATCGACCTTGAACTGCCGGATGAAATCAACGGCGGCTTCGCCGACGATCCCCCCGTCCGACGGACGCACGACACCGCCCGCGACCACCACCTCGATCGAGGCGTGAACCCGCAATGTATTGGCAACATTGATATTATTGGTGATGACCATCAGATTGTCATGGTCGACCAGTGCCTGGCTGACGGCTTCTGTCGTGGTGCCGATATTGATGAACAAAGAAGCACCATCGGGAATGATCTCCGCGGCAGCGCGCCCGATCGCTTCCTTCTCATGCGCCGCGATGCGACGCCGCGCCTCATATTCCATGTTCTCGACGCCGGATGGATAGAGCGCCCCACCATGGATGCGGCGCAGCATCCGAGCCCGGCAGAGGTCGTTCAGGTCCTTGCGCACCGTTTGCGGCGTCACCTCGAATGCCGCGGCAAGATCGTCCACCAGAACCTGCCCCTGTTTGCGAGCGAGCTCTAGAATTGCGTTGTGACGGGGAGTGAGCTGCATTGTTGTCCTGAGGCTGGCATTATTCTGATCGCGTCCGGATAATTTCGCGGTTTTTCAATAGAAAGCAACCACTTCAGCCGGAACAATTTTCGACATAGGCCGCCTTTCTTCAGCCGCTGAAGCAGAATGGCCGTTTTGCCCGGCGCGGAAACGCAGGAAAAACCTGCACGTCAGGCAAGCGGGACCGAGTGCCGGCGCTCCCAATGTGGAGCAACGACACCGGACCAAACGAGAAATGATGATTTAATCGAGATCGAATTTTTCGCCATACATCCGGTGCAGCTTGCAAGCCACTTCCGTACGGTTTGCGGCGCCGATCTTCTTCATGATGTTATGGACATGCGCCTTCACTGTACCCTCGCTCATGCCAAGCTCGAAGGCGATGATCTTGTTCGACTTGCCAATCCGGATCGCATGGACAACCTCGATCTCGCGTGCGGTGAGCAGTTCTCCCAGAACGTCGTCGTCGATATCGGCCGGCGCGGTCTGAAAAACCATGGAAGCGGGCACATACATGCCGCCGGCGGTGGCAAGATGAATGGCCTCGACGCAGACTTTTATATCGACTGAAGTCGGAATATAGCCGCGAGCGCCGATTTCCATGGCACGTACGACCTGAGCCCACTCCTCGCGTTCAGCGAGAAACACGACCGGCACCGGACGCCAGAGCTCAATCACAGCCTGCAGCTTTTCTGAGAAAAATGGGTCCGCCAGTCGCTTCGAACCTATATTGATCAGAACAACAGCAATATCCTCGGTTGGATCTGCCAGTTCGATCGTCGCTTGGGTTTCCACGGGAAGCTTGAGCCCGTTCAGCACAAGCCCGTTATAAAGACATTGCCGTTCAAGATTGCTCTTGCATACCAGCAACAGGCGCCGTTCCCGTACGGCCTCAATACCCGAAGCACCCCCCCTGTCATCCCCGTGCTCCGGAGCAGTCCAAATGCTATCCCCTCTTACTTCCAACATGTGATGCTCCCGGCATACTCAAGTTGCTCTATGTTTATGCATCCTACTATTACTTTCGTCAGAGACGAGTGTTTTCCAATGCTTACATGGATAGAGCCCTAACCATGACCAGCGTGAATATTGCTATCGGGAAATAATCGTGTCATTAACTTATGTTAGCAATGCATAAAATTTATGACCACTTGTAAGAAAGACTTGAACGGCAGGAGATATAGCCTCTATATCTTTGGTTTAGTTGATTTCCGACTTTACTGAAATTTGAGAAGCTCAAGACGGAATTTGAGTAACTCTTGCTCAAGGATATTCATGCTCACTGGCAGAAATATCCCTCGATTATTCATGTGTTCTTCCAAGCGGAAGATCGCCCTGTAGTTTTCAGAAAATGTTTGGAGCGCATTTCGATTTGCTTAGATGAGATCAGCGCCCTAACTGTTCGTCTTAATGCGCATTCTTGCCGAAAGGCCGTTTCACACATATCAAAATATGCTCCAACGGGTTAAAAATGCACAGTGGCAGGCAGACCACAGACCCATCGACTGAAGCGCTCATTGGTTTATTGGAGGCCTCTCCAATTTTCGCCAAGCTCGGAGCGCGGGAGATAGACGCGCTTTCTTCTCTCACCATTATCGAAGGCGACTTTGCCGCCGATGCCGCGATCATCAGGCAGGGAGAACAAATCAGAAGCCTCCATCTCGTGCGTTCCGGCTGGGGATGTGTCTATCGCGATCTGGCCAGCGGAGAGAGGCAGATCATCGACTTTCCCATGCGGAGCGATTTTCTGGGGCTGCGAACGGCGGACGGTTACAGCTATAACACCATCACGGCAATCACGCCCATGTCGGTGTTCGAAATTCCGCTCGTCTCTCTCGAGGCCTCCATCGAATACGCGCCGCGCCTCAGCCTGATCTTCATAGAGCTTCTCGCGCGCCAGCGATCCCTGCTGATCGAGCATCTTACCAATATCGGGTGCCGCGCTGCCTTCGTCCGCACCGCGCATCTGTTTCTCGAACTTTCCGACCGCGTGCAATCCTCGGGGATGGGCGATGCGAATTCCTTCTATTGCCCGCTGACACAATATCAGCTTGCCGATGCACTGGGGCTGACGCCAATTCATCTCAACCGGATGCTGCGCGACTTGCGGGAAGAAGGGCTGATCCTGTTCCGCTCAAACCGGGTGGAAATTCTGGACCGGAAGCGCGTAGCCGCCCTTGCCCAGTACGACGGAGAGTTCATGCGGATGTCGGTTTTTGGGAAAGAAGAATGACAACCGATGTAAGTACTCGATCCCACAGACCCCACATTAATGGTAGGTGCTGTTTCCCGCTTTATTTCCGCTTTGGCGCTCTTCTGGGCAGTTCACCCTCTGGCCGAGGCGGATATGGCTTCAAGTTCTTAGGCGGTGACCATGAGTTGACCTTCGGTAGCGACTTTTTGATGCCTCGCTGATGAAGGTAAAGACCTGCTGTCAAGTACGCGTCCTCAAGCGCTCCGTGCCGCTTTCCGATACGTGATAAACCTATTCGGGCCAAGCAGTCATCGAGCTTGGCGGACTGGCCAGACCATATTTCTCGCGACCGCTCCATGGTGCAGAACACCGGATGGGGCAGCATATCCACTTCCGCCTTCCGAAACTCCCGTTGCACATAGCGCATATCGAAATCTGCGTTATGTGCCACGATTTCATCCGCCCAATCGAACCACTTACGGATTGGAGCGGCAAGATCAGAAAACAAGTCCTGATATCGTGTCATCCAATTATCGTAGCCATGCACGGCTTCCGCCTGCGGATGGCTGTCTTTCCTTGGATCGAATATCAGATGTAGAGACTGGTGAAGAAAGTCATCACCTTCGATTTTGACCGCCCCTATGGTCACGATCCGGTCGTATGGCAACAGTCCAGTCGTTTCCGTATCGACTACAATTACTCGCTTCTTGCGTGTATGGACCGCTGGGTTTGATAACTCGTCCATGCCTCCCCCCTATTTTTCGGGAATGAAGCATATTTCAGATTGCAGAATGGTGTAGCTTTTCGCCGCAGCATAGAAAAATCGCCCCGTAGGGCGCCATCTTGCATTTCAATGGGAGAAGATCACGAAGCCGAAATCAATAAATCGGGGAATATCCAAGTTTCTCAGCGACTTGAAAGATGGTCGGAGTGAGAGGATTCGAACCTCCGACCCCCTCGTCCCGAACGAGGTGCGCTACCAGGCTGCGCTACACTCCGTGACCATGTGGCCTTGACCATTGAGGCGGCTTATAACGCTCCAGATTTCAAGCCGCAAGAGCATCTTGTCGTTTTTTTGAATGCCGAACCCGAAAAGCTGGAAAGAGCTTCAAACGGTCTCGAAAACCGGCAGCGTCCCGCCGCCAAACGCCACAAAATTGGGGTTGGCAAAACCGGCGACACCTTCGCTTGCGCGCTGGCCATAGGAGAGCGGTATCCCCTCGAAAGTGGTCGTTAGACCGCCTGCGGCGCGCAGCACGGCATCGCCGGCCGCCGTATCCCACTCCATGGTGGGACCGAAACGCGGATAAATATCGGCTTCGCCGCTGGCAACAAGGCAGAACTTCAGCGACGAACCGATGGAAACGCAGTTGGTAATCCGGTTGTCGTTCAAGAATTTTTCCGTTTCCGGGTTTTTATGGGACCGACTGCAGACCGCCACCTGCTCGGCCCCATGCACGCGCACCCCTATCCCCCGCCGTGTTCCCAGCGCGTGATCCTTGGTCGTGGTTATTTCTTCAGCACCGCTGCCGGTTCCGACAAACAAGCGATTGCGAACGGGTGCATAAACGATGCCCATAACCGGAGCGCCATCCTCGATCAGGCCGATATTCACCGTGAAATCGCCGTTTCGCAGCAGGAATTCACGGGTTCCATCCAGAGGATCGACCAGTAGAAATCGCCGTCCCAGTTGCGCGGGCAGGCGTCCCGCCGCCACTTCCTCTTCAGCCACAACCGGAATATCCGGGGCGACCGAAGCCAGTGCGGAAAGGATGATGGCCTCCGCGTCACGATCTGCTTCCGTGACCGGAGAAGAATCTTTCTTGCTGTGAACCGCGCAACCATTGGCATAGTGCTTCATGATCGTGCGGCCTGCCTCCAATGCGGCTTCCAGCAGCACGGCAAGCATTGCTTCGCCGCTCGGATCGGCTTTCGGGGAGGCTGAAATCTTCATTTGCTCAGATTGACCAGGTATCGCTGCCATAACTGCCGATGATACCACGTTCGGCAAGATACTTTTCTACTTCCGCGACGATTTCGTCAACGTCCCGGCCCGTCGTGTTCAGCCGAAGCTCGGGCGATACCGGCGGCTCATACGGAGAATCGATGCCCGTAAAAGCCTTTATCTCGCCGCGCAGGGCCTGCGCATAAAGCCCTTTCGGATCGCGGGCAATGCATTCCTCTATCGGCGTATCAACGAAGATTTCGACAAATTCACCTTCAGGCAACCGGGACCGAATGCGATCCCGCTCGGCCCGAAAAGGCGAGATGAAGGAGACGAGCACCACCAGACCTGCATCGGTCATCAAACGGGCGACTTCACCGACACGGCGGATATTTTCTGCCCTGTCTTCCTCGGAAAAACCCAGATCGCTGTTGAGGCCGTGGCGAACATTGTCGCCGTCGAGCAGATAGGTGTGCTTGCCGAGCGCGTGCAGCCGCTGTTCCAGCCGGTTGGCGATGGTGGATTTACCGGAGCCGGACAGGCCCGTAAACCACAGCACAGCCGGTTTCTGGAATTTCTGCGCAGCGCGGGCCTGCTTGTCGAGATCGAAGGACTGCAGGTGCACATTCGTCGCCTGACGAAGCGCGCTGTCGATCATTCCAGCCCCGACGGTCGCATTGGTAAGCCGGTCGATCAGGACGAATGCGCCCGTTACGCGATTGTCGACGTATGGGTCGAAGGCAATCTGATCCACGGTCTGGAGATGGCAAAGCCCGATCTCGTTGAGGTCGAGGCGGGATGCATCCTTCCGGGTGAAGCTGTCAACGTCAGTCCTGTACACGATCTCATTGATCGTTACCGGCGTCTGATCGGTCTCGGTGCGCAGCAGATAGGAGCGGCCGGGATGCAAGGCATCCTCACCGAACCAGACTATATTGGCGGAGAAACGATCCGCCACTTCGGGCCGCGATTCCGTCCCCACCAGCATATTGCCGCGCGAGACCTCGATCTCATCCTCGAGCACCAAAGTGACAGCCTGTCCTTCGGAAGCCCGTGTCAGATCGCCGTCATAGGTGGCAATGCGCTTCACGCGGGAAGTCTTGCCTGATTTGGCTACCACGACGGCATCACCGGCGCTGATCGAACCGGATGCGACAGTGCCGGAGAAACCGCGAAAATCGAGATTGGGCCGGTTCACATATTGCACCGGGAACCGAAAGGGTTTTGCCGCCACTTCCGTCTCGATGCGCACGGTTTCCAGATGTTCGAGCAGATGCGGCCCGTCATACCAGCCCATGCGGGCGGATGGCAGGGTGACATTGTCGCCAAAGCGTGCCGAAAGCGGGATTGGCTGGATGCTGGCAAAGCCAAGCTCCTTTGCGAAGCCCATATAGTCGGCAACGATGCGCTCAAAGGCCTCTTTCGAGAAATCGACGAGATCGATCTTGTTCACCGCCAGAACGATGTGGCGAATACCGAGCGCCGACGCAATGAAGGAATGGCGGCGTGTCTGGGTCAGCACACCCTGACGGGCGTCGACCAGCACGATGGCAAGATCGGCTGTCGATGCGCCGGTCGCCATGTTGCGCGTATATTGCGCATGACCCGGCGTGTCAGCGACGATGAACTTGCGGCGGGGCGTCGAAAAGAAGCGATAGGCGACGTCGATGGTGATGCCCTGCTCCCGCTCGGCCTCCAGACCATCGACCAGAAGCGCGAAGTCGAAATCGTCATCCGTGGTGCCGAACTTGCGGCTGTCGTTCTTCAATGACGCTAGCTGATCCTCGAAGATCAGTTTCGTGTCGTAAAGCAGACGCCCGATGAGCGTTGATTTTCCATCATCCACCGAGCCGCAGGTGAGGAAGCGCAGCAGTGTCTTGCGTTCCTGATCGGCCAGAAAATCGCTGACTGCGGCATTGGTCGCAACAGGCTTGATTATAGCATTCATCAGAAATAGCCCTCGCGCTTCTTCTTCTCCATCGACCCGGCCTCGTCGCGATCAATAGCGCGACCTTGTCGCTCGGATGTACGGGCGATCAACATTTCCTCGACAATCCCGGAGAGGTCCGCCGCACTGGATTCAATTGCGCCGGTCAGCGGATAGCAGCCAAGCGTGCGGAATCGCACCAGACGGTTTTCCACCTGTTCGCCCGGACGCAGCTTCATGCGCTCGTCATCGACCATGATCAGCATGCCATCGCGTTCGACCACCGGGCGATGCGCTGCAAAATAAAGCGGGACGATGGGGATATTCTCTTGCAGGATATATTGCCAGATATCGAGTTCGGTCCAGTTCGAGAGCGGAAAGACGCGGATCGATTCTCCAGCGGAAACGCGCGTATTGTAAATCTTCCACATTTCAGGCCGCTGATTCTTCGGGTCCCAACCGTGCTGTGCGTTACGGAAGGAAAAGATACGCTCCTTGGCGCGTGATTTTTCTTCGTCGCGGCGGGCGCCGCCGAAAGCAGCATCGAACTTGTACTTGGCTAACGCCTGCCGCAAGGCGACCGTCTTCATCACATGGGTATGGACATTCGACCCGTGGCTGAAAGGTCCGATGCCCTCGCGCACGCCATCCTCGTTGATATGCACGAGCAGTTCAAAACCCTTTTCGCGGGCCTGCGCATCGCGAAACTCGATCATTTCGCGGAACTTCCAGGTCGTATCGACATGCAGAAAGGGAAAAGGCGGTGGCGCCGGATAGAATGCCTTCATCGCCAGATGCAGCATCACCGACGAATCCTTGCCGACCGAGTAAAGCATCACGGGGTTGGAAAATGTTGCCGCAACCTCACGAAAAATATGGATCGCCTCCGCTTCGAGGCGCTGCAGATGCGTCAGGTTCTTGGTCAGGGATGCATGATGCACGACTACTTACTCCCGGAAACCGGATGGGGTCCAGAGCAGTTCCATCCAAACGGAGTTTGGAACCGCTCTATCTCTTTGTTTTTTCGCATTATCCAACGCAAAACCGCTTTGCGCTTTTGGCTGGAAATGCTCGAACGCGGGAGGGATGCCCAAGGTCAGAAAACGGGCTTTCATCCGGCGCAGATGCGGCAAAAGCCACAGTGCGCGCATTGTCGTGAAATGATGCGGGAAAGTGAAAGAAACCTATCGCGTATTGCAACTGGCTTGCGCGAAAAACTTACCGTATTTACAAGCGGGGCCGGAACAAACTTGCGCGTGCCGGCAAAAGCCGATTTTCCGCCAAGTTACGGAAAATCCTACAATTTTTGTGCTATTAAACAAATTTTCCGTTCCGGAGCCGCCCGTCCGCCGGACGGCTCCGGAGCAAATTATTACCTGGCGAGGCTTGCCTGAACATCGTTCAGTGCCGCCTCCAGTGCGGACACCATCGTATCGATCTGCTGATCGTTGATGATGAGCGGCGGGCAGAAGGCGAGCGTGTCGCCCATTGCGCGCGAAATCACGCCGCGGTCCTGCAGGGCTGCATTTGCCTGTGCGCCCAGCGCGCCGGCTTGTTCAAGGCCTGTCTTGGCCTGCTTGTCTGTGACAAGCTCGACACCGGCAATAAGACCGACGCCGCGCACTTCGCCGACCAGCGGGTGATCCTTCAAATCACGAAGGCGCTTCTGCATATAGGCGCCGCGGTCCCGCGCATTGGCAACCAGTTGGCGCTCTTCGATGATCGCAAGGTTTTCCAATGCCACAGCCGCCGCCACCGGATGGCCCGATGCGGTGAAGCCGGTGCCAAGCGTGCCGATCTTGTGGCTCTCTTCGGCAATCGGCGCGTAGACGCGCTCGTTGATGAGGAATGCGGAGATTGGCAGATAGGATGACGAAAGCTGCTTCGACATGACCAGGATGTCCGGCTTGATGTCAAATGTCTGGCTGCCGAACAGGTTGCCTGTCCGTCCGAAACCGCAGATGACTTCGTCGGCGACCAGCAGAATGTCGTAGCGCTTGAGAACAGCCTGCACCTTTTCCCAGTAGGTTCTGGGCGGCACGACCACGCCCCCAGCGCCCATCACCGGTTCGCCGATGAAAGCGGCAATGGTGTGCGGACCTTCCGCGAGAATCAGCTGTTCCAGTTCATCGGCCAGCCGCGTTGCGAACTGCTCCTCGGTCTCTCCCGCCTGCCCTTCGCGATAATGATGCGGACAGCCCGCATGCAATATCCGGTCGATCGGCAGGTCGAAGGAGCGGTGATTGTTGGGCAGGCCTGTCAGGCTGGCTGAGGCAATCGTCACGCCGTGATAACCGCGTTTGCGCGAGATGATTTTCTTGCGCTCCGGTTCGCCCAACGCGTTGGAGCGATACCAGATCAGCTTGATGACGGTATCGTTGGCTTCGGAACCTGAATTGGTGAAATAAGCCTTGCTCATCGGCACGGGAGCCATCGAAACGAGCTTTTCTGCCAGATCGATGACGGGACCATGCGAACGATAGGAGAAGGTATGATAGAAGGGCAGCTTCTTCATCTGCCGCGCAGCCGCTTCCGCCAGACGCGGCTCCGAAAAGCCGACGCCGACACTCCAAAGCCCGGACATCGCCTCGATGTAGCGCTTGCCCGTTACATCCTCGACATAAATGCCGTCGCCGCGCTCGATGACAAGCGGGCCCTCCGCCTCAAGTCGGACAGCATCGGTGTAGGAATGCAGATGATAACGGATATCGCGGGCTTCGAGAGAGTTTGGCTGAGCAGTCATTCATTGATCCTCCGGAAAGATAATGAATTTGTAGCCCGTTTCAGAAAAAGCGCAAACCGGAAGCTGCTGAAAAATGCCCTTCGGAACAAACCGCCGAGGGACTTGGGAAATATTTAGAGAAGTCCGAATGTGCGCGCCTTGGCGACTGCCTGAACCTTGTTGACCGCTACCAGCTTTGTAAGCACGTTGCTGATGTGAAAATTCACCGTGCGCGTGGATATATTGAGGATCGTGCCGATGATTTCGGCAGTCTTTCCTTCACTCGTCCAGCGCAGGATCTCCCGCTCACGCATCGTCAGGTTCACTTCCGACACGCAGTTCATGGTTGGAACATCGAGATGTTCATACATGGCCAGATGCAGCATATTGGCTACGGTCTGCAATTGACGCCGCAACATTGAAATCTCGCCGGACGACAGCGCCGGACCGCTTCTGAGAAAGGACAGCATTCCAAACACGCCTTGCGCGGCCCAGCACGGTTGCGAAATGCCGACCCTGATGCCGAAGCGCTGGGCATCTGTCCATATCTGCGGAGCCTCCGCAAACAGCTTCGATGACCAGACCAGCGGTTCGATGCTGTTCAACGCCTTGCGAACCAACGGGTCTATGTCCGCATATTTTTTGTCGGCATAATGATCGGTCCATTCCTGGGGCAACGAGCCAAAACTAAGCCATTTGACCACGCCGTTCAGCAGTGGAATGCGCATGAGATAGGCCGTGTGTGCAAATCCGCACTGTCTGGCATAGGTGTTTATGTATTCAAGGAGCTGTCCGGCATCGTCAGCAGATTGCATGGATTCATAAATTTGTTCCCATTTCATTGCAGACATCCCAATTAAAGACTAATTTTGAATTTATTAAAATGTAGCGCCCTTACACAAAACAGTTGCGCGGTGGATGGCTATCACAACCATCGGTTTCTGACTATATAGCAAAATAGTCTCATATGAACTCAAAGCGATAAATTGTGAATATTTTTATCACAACAGTCAGTTACTAAATTAGCACTAAATGAAATACTTTGACTTCCCATACGGCCGCGAGCAGGTCTGCGCTTCCGCTGCCGGAATAGCCAAAAACCTCCAACTGTTTCTTGTAAGCACTTCCGAATGGAACCCGTTTCATACTCCGCTGGAAATGCTCCTGCACCGCCGAACCTGAAACCGATTTGCATTGAGGAACAGTAGAGCCCTCTGACAGGTTCGGCAAACCTGTCAGAATGACTAGTATTTGAGATATGATTAATAAACGCCGGTGAGCGAGAGGTCCGGGACGGCCGGTCAGGCCGCCGCATCCTCGTCTTTTCCAGCACCCGGCAGATAATTGAGGATAGGACCGAGCCAGCGCTCCACTTCCTCGACCGCCATTCCCTTGCGCGCAGCATAATCCTCGACCTGATCGCGCTCCACCTTGGCCACGCCGAAATAGTAGCTTTCCGGATGGCCGATATAGAGACCCGATACCGAGGAGCCAGGCCACATGGCGTAGCTTTCGGTCAGTTCCACGCCCGTATTCGCAGTCGCGTCCAAAAGGCGGAAAAGTGTCGTCTTTTCGGTATGGTCCGGCTGAGCCGGATAACCCGGAGCCGGACGAATGCCCTTATACGGCTCTCCGATCAGCTCTTCCGGCGTATAGGTTTCGTCGGAAGCATAGGCCCAGAACTCCTTGCGCACCCGCTCATGCATCAATTCGGCAAAGGCTTCCGCGAAGCGGTCAGCCAGTGCCTTCACCAGAATGGCCGAGTAATCATCGTTGGCGCGCTCAAAACGTTCGGCTATCGCCACTTCGCCAATGCCCGCAGTCACGACGAAGCCGCCGACATAATCCTGCTTTCCGCTCTCGACCGGGGCCACGAAATCGGACATGGCCACGTTTGGACGACCATCGCGCTTGCTCAATTGCTGGCGCAGCGTGAAGAAGGTGGCAAGTTCCTGCTTCCGGCTTTCATCGGTGAAAAGACGAATATCGTCCCCTGCCGCATTGGCTGGCCAGAAGCCGACGACAGCTTTGGGCGTGAACCATTTTTCGTCGATGATCTTTTTCAGCATGGCCTGCGCGTCGGCCCAGAGCTGGCGAGCGGCCTCACCCTGCTTTTCATCCTCCAGAATCGCCGGATAGCGGCCCTTCAGTTCCCATGTCTGGAAGAAAGGCGTCCAGTCGATATAGCGGGCGATCTCCGTCAAATCGTAATCATCGAAGGTTCTGGTGCCGGTGAAGGTCGGCTTTGTCGGTACAAAGCTCTCCCAGTCGAGCTTGTGTGCATTGGCGCGAGCGCGGGCAAGCGGCAGGCGCTGCTTTTCCGCTTCGTTGCGTGCATGGGCGGCTGCTACCTTGGCATATTCCCCCCGCAGGCCATCGATATAGGCTTTCTTGCCTTCCGGCGACAGCAGGCTGGATACCACGCCGACGGCGCGGCTGGCATCGATGACATAAACGGCCTGCCCACGTTCATAGCGCGGATGGATTTTCACCGCCGTATGAACACGGCTGGTGGTGGCGCCGCCGATCAGCAGCGGAATGTCGAAACCTTCCCGTTCCATTTCCGCAGCGACATGCACCATTTCGTCAAGCGACGGCGTGATGAGGCCCGAAAGGCCGATCACATCCACTTTTTCATCACGCGCCACCTGCAAAATCTTCTGCGAAGGCACCATGACGCCGAGATCGATGATTTCATAATTATTGCAGGCGAGCACGACGCCAACGATATTCTTGCCGATATCGTGCACATCGCCCTTGACGGTTGCCATCAGCACCTTGCCGGCGCTCTGACGTTCACCGCCGCCGATGCCATTTTCGGCGTTAAGGCGTTTTTCCTCCTCCATGTAAGGCAGGAGCACGGCCACGGCCTGCTTCATCACGCGGGCGGACTTCACCACCTGCGGCAAGAACATCTTGCCCGCGCCGAACAGATCGCCAACCACATTCATGCCGGCCATCAGTGGGCCTTCGATGACATGAAGAGGGCGTTCGGCAGACTGGCGCGCTTCTTCCGTATCGGCTTCGATATATTCGGTAATGCCGTTGACCAGCGCATGTTCAAGACGCTTTTCAACCGGCCATTCGCGCCACGTCAGATCCTGCGCCTTGGCTTCCTTCGAGCCTGAGTCGCGGAACCGCTCGGCGATTTCCAGCAGGCGCTCGGTTGAATCGGAGCGGCGATTGAGCACCACATCCTCGCAAGCCTCTCGCAGCTCGGGATCGATCGTGTCGTAGACCGCCAGCTGCCCGGCATTGACGATGCCCATATCCATGCCCGCCTGAATGGCATGATAGAGGAACACGGCATGCATCGCCTCACGGACCGGCTCATTGCCTCGGAACGAGAAGGACAGGTTCGACACCCCGCCCGACACATGCACATGCGGCAGGGTGGCGATGATCTGCCGGGTCGCCTCGATAAAGTCGACGCCGTAATTATTGTGTTCCTCAATACCGGTCGCGACGGCAAAGATATTCGGATCGAAGATGATGTCTTCCGGTGCAAAACCGACCTGTTCCGTCAGGATCTTGTAAGCGCGGGTACAGATTTCGACCTTGCGGGCTTCCGTATCGGCCTGCCCGGTTTCATCGAAAGCCATCACGACCACCGCCGCGCCATAGGCGCGGACAAGCCTGGCGTGATGAATGAAGGCTTCCTCGCCTTCCTTCATCGAGATGGAATTGACCACCGCCTTGCCCTGAACGCATTTCAGGCCAGCCTCGATCACCTCCCATTTGGAGCTGTCGATCATGATCGGCACGCGGGCAATATCCGGCTCGGCGGCAATCAGATTGAGGAATTCGACCATCGCCTTTTCGGAATCGATCAGGCCCTCATCCATATTGATGTCGATGATCTGCGCGCCATTGGCGACCTGATCCCGCGCGACATCGAGGGCTGCAGAGAAATCACCGGCCTTGATCAGCTTGCGGAAACGCGCGGAACCGGTCACGTTGGTGCGCTCGCCCACATTGACGAAGGGAATGTCCTTAGTCAGCGTGAATGGCTCAAGGCCGGACAGACGCATCAGCGGCGCAACTTTGACGGGCTTGCGTGGCGGATGTTTTGCGACAGCCTCGGCGATGGCGCGGATGTGTTCCGGCGTCGAACCGCAGCAACCGCCAACCACATTGACCAGACCGTCACGGGCAAAGCCCTCGATCTGTGCGGCCATTGCTTCCGGCGTTTCATCATACTGGCCGAACTCGTTCGGCAGACCGGCATTCGGATAGGCGCAGACAAAGGTATCGGCAATCGACGACAATTCGTCGAGATGCGCACGCATGGCATTGGCACCCAGCGCACAGTTGAGACCGATAGTGAATGGCTTGGCATGACGCAGCGAATGCCAGAATGCGGTCGGCGTCTGGCCCGACAGCGTGCGGCCGGAAAGATCGGTGATCGTGCCGGAAATCATTACCGGAAGAAAAATGCCTTTTTCCGCAAACACTTCCTCACAAGCAAAGACAGCCGCCTTGGCATTGAGCGTATCGAAGATGGTTTCGATCAGGATGATGTCGGAGCCGCCGTCGATCAGCCCCCTGATCTGCTCGGCATAGGCAATGCGCAGGTCGTCGAAGGTGACAGCGCGAAAACCGGGATTGTTGACATCCGGCGACAGGCTCGCGGTGCGGTTTGTCGGCCCGAGAGCACCGGCAACGAAGCGGCGGCGACCATCCTTCTGCTCGGCACGCAGGGCGGCGCGGCGGGCAAGGCGCGCGCCATCGCGGTTCAGCTCATAAACCTGATCTTCCATGCCGTAATCGGCCTGGGCAATCCTCGTGGAGGAGAAGGTGTTGGTTTCGAGAATATCCGCGCCCGCAATCGCGTAGGCGTAGTGGATTTCCTCGATAGCCTTGGGCTGCGTCAGCGTCAGAAGGTCGTTGTTGCCCTGAAGCTGGCAATCGCAGGCACCGAAACGCTCACCGCGAAAATGCTCTTCATGAAAACCGAGCCCCTGGATCTGGGTTCCCATCGCGCCATCGAGGATCAGGATGCGCTCACGCGCCGCCTTGGTGAGAGCTGCCAGTACTTCGGAGCCATCCGGCTGCGCTGCCGTTGCACCAAAAAGACCTTCGAGGGAAGAGGCCATAAAACACCGCCTGTATTCTGTCTGTTACCAGGCAACGGGGCCGGTTCGCGACGTCAAACCGGAATTGCCTGCCATACGCATCTTACGAAGGTCGCTTAATGACATAAACATATCTTTATGTCAATTCGGAAGCCGTTCTCCAATCGCGTTGCCGGGACATCAACGATCTGTTGCCGGATCCAAGAAATTGTGACTGCGGAGGGCCACCGCTCTGCCATAATGTCGGGCGTAAATGGGCGCAGGGACGATATGTGTTGTTTATTTTTGCGCGCATCCTCACCGAAGGCGGTATCGCATTTTCGGGATGCGCTGTGAGGAGAGACCAATGAAAAAGTTTGCTTATTCCCTGTTTGCCGCCTGCCTGTCACTCGGCCTGGGACTATCCGCAGCTTCCGGGACTGCGAATGCGGCGCAACCATCTCTAATGGCAACGCCGTCCGCACAGACTTCGGCGCCGAATGTGCATCAGGTCCAGTATTACGATTACCGGGGCGATCGTCGCTACTGGCGCGAACATCGCCGCCACTGGCGGCATGACTACCCGCGTTACCGCCCACACCATCGCTATGACCGACGCTATTGGGGACCGCCGCCTGCCTACCGCTACCGTGCAGCGCCGGTCTATCGCGGCGGCAACCCGCATGTGCGCTGGTGCTACAATCGTTATCGCTCCTATCGAGCCTATGATAACACATTCCAGCCCAATTACGGGCCGCGGCGCCAGTGCTATTCGCCATATCTCTAAAACGAACAAGCCCCGGTTTCCCGGGGCTTTTTCTAAATGAACTGGCTCAAAAATCAGGTAACATAAGCACCGATGGAAGCCGCGACGAGGCCGATTGCGACCGCAATCATCACGCCATAGACGCGCGGCTTGTCGAAAAGAACGGCGAAAGCTGAAAACCAGCCGACGACCGCCGCGCCAAGCGCGAATAAGAAGCCCGGCTTGTCGCCGTGGTACAGGTTGGCCGCCATGAGACCGCCGATGATCAGCGCGCCAAAAACGATCATCAACCCTGTGGCATATCGCTCGTAATCGTCCATTTAAATTCCTCGGTTCCGCTCCCGCCGTGACAGGTGCCGGAAACTTTCGTCAATCCATTTGGCCATTTAAGGGCATTGGCCGGTCGCTTTCACACAATCATTATTCGTGTCGTTCTTCAACCATTTCGCTGCGCCATTTTTGGCAATTGTTGCGACTTTTCACGTGAACGTTCCTGTAGCGGCCCGATAAGCGGCCCGATAAACGGCATTGTCGTGATCAAAACCGTGCTAACATCACAGCCATGGAATCGTCAGGCGTCACCATTTTCGAAACAGAAATCGGACCGTGCGGCATAGCGTGGCGCGGCCGGAAAATCGTTGGCGTCGAAATCGGGGATGCCGACGAAAAGGAAACCCGGTATCGGCTCCGCGAGCGGTTTCCCGGGGCAGACGATAACGAGGCGCCAGCTTTCGTTACCCGGGCAGTCGAGGGTGTGCGTGCGCTTCTGGCCGGAGCCGATGTTGATTTTTCGGGCACGCCGCTGGCGCTCGATGCCCAACCCGATCTCAACCGGCAGGTTTATGAAATCATCCTCGAACTGAAAACGGGCGAGACCACGACCTACGGCGCAATTGCACGACGGATGGGTGATGTGAGTCTCTCACAGGCTGTCGGCTATGCGCTGGGCAAGAATCCGTTTCCGATCATCGTGCCCTGTCACCGGGTGCTCGGCTCCAATGGCAAGGTCGGCGGCTTTTCGGCGGCGGGTGGCACGGCGACGAAACTGAAGCTTCTCAATATCGAGCGGGCGAGAACGTCCAGCGAGCCCGATCTTTTTGGCGGCCTGCCATTGCAGGAAAGGCCGCAGTCCGACTGGTAGTTATGATTTGCGAACGCAAAACCGTTTCACACTTGGCTCGAAGATGCTTCAGCCCTTGTCCGTCACCACATCTGCGGAAAAACGCAATTCGCGCATGGGACGCACAAGCTGTGTCGTGGCGTCGTAAGTTGGATGCTTCTTGAAAGCGAGAAGCGCTTCTTCATCCTTGAACTCGGCATAGACAACCAGATCGATGCGGTCGCACATCGGGTCGACCTTGGAATTCGGCAGGACTTCAAAAAGGTCAGCGTGGGGAATGGTGGCAAGTTGCTCCAATCCCCTTTTGACAGTCTCGATATCCTGATCTTGCCTGACGCTGAAGAAAACAATGTGCCGGATCACGCCGCGACTCCCTGAAATTGCTGAGGCGTGTCTAGCGCATCAAGGCGTGCAGAAAAATGGCAAATTTGAGCGATGCGCCTAACTTGCCTTGACGCGACGCCAGGCAAACCCGCCCTCTTCCGGAATGGAACCGCGACCCGGCTGATAATAGCCGGGGGTATCGACAAGCCGGTTTTCATCAAGCCGCTTCTGCGCGACCTTGTTTGTCACCTGCAATGTGTCGAAGCCCGTGCGCAGCATCAGGCTCGCCTGATCGATCAGCACGTCACCAACGGCGCGCAATTCGCCCGCAAAGCCTTCACGGCGCAAAATCTCGGCCTTGGAATAGGAGCGTCCGTCATTGAAAGCCGGAAACTGCAAGGCGATCAATGGTATGCTGCCAAGATCGTCCAGAAGCGGATCGATTGCTTCGCCCGGCGCAACCGTAACGCCGATCCGGCGGTTGGAGGCGCGGCGGCGCTCCTCATCCAGTCCGAGCCAGATGGTCAGCGGAATGATGACAGCCGAAGCATCGCCCGCTGCGTCCAGATCGTCGGCAAAGACATAGTCGTCCTCGCGAAAGCCATCGGCAGACCAGAGTTTTGTTTCGTTGATTTCGCTCATTTGCGGTCCGTGGCTCCCAATGTTTTAAGGCTGTCGGCAAGACCCGTCAGATGGATGCCGCATTCTGTCTTTTCCGATCCCGCCCAGCGTCCGGCACGTTGATCCTCGCCATCGCTCACGGGGCGCGTGCATGGCATGCAGCCGATGGAGCGATAGCCCTGCGCGGTGAGCGGATGCGGCGGCAGATCGTGCTTTTCGGCATAGGCTTTCAGGTCCGCCGCCTGCCAGCGCGCCAGCGGATTGATGCGGATGCGCGGGCCGACCGATTCAAATACCGGCAAACTTTCACGGGTCGATGCCTGAAACTGCTTGCGGCCTGTCATCCAGGCCCGATAGGGCGCGACAGCCCGCGCCATCGGCTCGACCTTGCGGATGAAGCAGCAGCGGTCCTTGTCGGTCATCGACAGGGCGCCGAACGGGTCTTCGCTTTTGAGACTTTCCTCGACGGGAAGAATGTCCTGCACATCGGTCAGGCCAAGCCTGTCCACCAGATCGTGCCGATAATCGAGCGTCGCCCGGAAATGCTTTCCTGTATCCAGAAACAGAACCGGGGTTGCCGGGTCGATTTCCGAAATCATGTGCAGAAGCACCGCCGATTCCGCGCCGAAGGAAGACACGACCGCGATCTGCCCCCCATAGTGTTCACGCGTGGCGAGCGCGATCACTTCCTGCGGGGAAGATGCGCCGTGGCTAGCCTCCAGAAGGCGGGCTTCGGCGGCAGCACTTTCTTCGGCATCAAGCTGCACGGCTGATTTCTCCATAAAGCGCGCGTTTGAACGGCTCCATGCCGACACGGCGATAGGCGGCAAGGAAGGTCTCGTCCGCGCTCTCACGCAAGGCGAGATAGGTGTCCACCACCGTCTCGATGGCATCCACCACGTCTTCCGAGGAGAAACCGCGACCGGTGATCTCACCGATGGCCGAATGCTCGTCCGCCGAACCGCCAAGCGTGATCTGATAGAGTTCCTCACCCTTCTTCTCGACGCCCAGAATGCCGATATGGCCGACATGATGATGGCCGCAGGCATTGATGCAGCCCGAAATCTTGATCTTCAGATCGCCGATTTCAAGCTGGCGCTGCTGGTCGCCGAAGCGCTCGGAAATGCGCTGCGCCACCGGGATGGAACGCGCATTGGCAAGCGCGCAATAGTCGAGACCCGGGCAGGCGATAATGTCGGTGATGAGACCGGCATTGGGCGTCACCAGACCATCCGATTGCAACAGATCGTAGACGGCGGCGAGATCGGCCTTGGCGACATGCGGCAGAACCAGATTCTGCTCGTGACTCACGCGGATTTCATCGAAGGAATAGGTTGCAGCAATATCCGCGACCAGTTCCATCTGTTCAGCGCTTGCATCGCCCGGAATGCCGCCGATTGGCTTCAGCGAAATGGTGACGACCGCGTAATCCGGGTGCTTGTGCGGCGTGACATTGCGGGCAACCCAGCTCGCGAAAGCCGGATCGGCCCTTTGCGTGACGGCCAGTATCTCCCAGCCTTCCGGCCGCTGCGGCAGGTTCGGCATACGGAAATAGCTTTCGATGGCGTCAATATCGCGTTGCGGCAGCTTCAACTCACCGTAACGGATGTCTTCCCATTCGGCATCGATCTCGCGGGTGAGTTCTTCCACGCCCGTTTCATGGACGAGAATCTTGATGCGCGCCTTGTACTTGTTATCGCGGCGACCATGCAGATTATAGACGCGGACGATTGCCGTCACATAGGTCAGCATGTCCTCGATAGGCAGGAAGTCGCGGATTTTCTTCGCCACCATCGGCGTGCGGCCCTGACCGCCGCCAATATAGACGGCCAGCCCCAGATCGCCTGCCTCGTTCTTCTTCAGCTGCAAGCCGATATCATGCACCTGGATGGCGGCGCGGTCATGCTCCGAGCCGACAATGGCGATCTTGAACTTGCGCGGCAGATAGGAAAACTCCGGATGCAGCGACGACCACTGGCGCAGAATTTCCGCAAACGGGCGCGGATCGGCCACTTCGTCGGCGGCAGCGCCTGCGAAATGATCGGCGGTCACGTTGCGAATGCAATTGCCGGAGGTCTGGATGGCGTGCATCTCGACTTCCGCCAGTTCTTCCAGAATGCGGGGCACGTCCTTCAATGCAGGCCAGTTGTACTGGATATTCTGGCGCGTGGTGAAATGGCCGAACCCACGATCGTAGACGCGCGCGATGTGGCCGAGCTTGCGCAACTGGCGGCTCGACAGCGTGCCATAGGGAATGGCCACGCGCAGCATATAGGCATGCAATTGCAGATAAAGGCCATTCATCAGGCGCAACGGCTTGAACTGATCCTCAGTCAACTCGCCCGCCAGACGGCGCTCGACCTGATCCTTGAACTGGGCAACACGGGCCGCAACGAAATCGCGGTCGAATTCATCATAACGATACATAGGCTAGGTCCAAATCCGCAATCAGGAAGCGCGCTTCAATTCAGGCTTGTCGAGAGGCAAATCGCCGAAGGTCACGATGGTCGGGCCGGAGAGACGGATGCGTTCGCGCAAGCGGATCGGGTAAAGCCCCTCCTCGCGCTCCTCGACATCGATCACGTTCACATCCACGACCAGATTGGCTTTCGCGGCAATCTTTCCCGCGTCTTCCAGCGCCTCGACGGCCTCCGCATGACGGGCGACCAGCGCGCCGTCGATGGTTTCCTGCCAGGAGCCATCGGCACCAAGCCACACAGCCTGCCCGTCGATGAGGCGGTTTGCAGTGAGAACTTTTACGACCATTTCCAAACTCCAAACTTTTGTTAACCGCGCATCCTGCGCTCTAACTTTTTGTTTTTGAGCGCATCTTGTCCGAAAACCGCTGCACACTTTTCGGGATGCGCTCTTAGGCTGCGACGGAAACCGGCTTGAGCGCCAGCGCTTCGGCCTTGTCGATTGCTGCACCGGCGACCGCATCGCCAATGATCACCATGACCGGGCCGGAAAGCTCCTTGCGGCTTTCGAGATCCGGCAAATCCTTCAACGTTCCGTGGAACAGACGCTTGTCCTGACGGCTTGCGTTTTCCACGACTGCCACGGCAGTATCTTCATGCAGGCCCGCTGCAATCAGGCGCGCGGCAACGGAAGCCGCGACCGTCGAGCCCATATAGACGGCGATGGTTGCGCCGGAGACGGCAAGCTTTGCCCAGCCCGGCAGCACATCGCCTGTCATGTCGTGGCCGGTCGTAAACACCAGCGACGACGCGACGCCGCGCAGCGTCAGCGGCAGTTCCATATCGGCTGCGGCGGCGAAGGCCGAAGTAATGCCGGGCACGATCTCGAAGCCGATACCGGCAGCACGCAATGCCGCCATTTCCTCGCCTGCGCGTCCAAACACCAGCGGATCGCCGGATTTCAGTCTCACGACACGCTTGCCTTCCCGGCCGAGCGTTACCAGCAGGCGGTTGATCTCTTCCTGACTCTTGGAATGGCAGCCCTTGCGCTTGCCGACGGCAAGGCGTTCCGCGTCACGGCGGCCCATGGCAATGACACCCTCCGGCACCAGGGCATCATGCACGATCACATCGGCTTCCATCAAAGCGCGATGCGCCCGCAAGGTCAAAAGGTCCTCAGCGCCGGGACCGGCACCCACCAGCCAGACATAGCCGGATGCGTCCAGTGGCCGCTCGATGAGATCATTGGCAGCGCGATAAGCCCCTTCACGGTCGCCATCTTCAATTGCGCGCGAAACGCTACCCGAAAAGAAACCGCGCCAGAAGCTGCGACGCGCCAGCCCTTTCGGCAGCACGCGCTCGACCAGCGGACGCCAGCTTTCGGCAAAATGCGCAAGCTCGCCAAGGCGCGGCGAAAAGGCGGCATCGATCCGCGCACGCACCATCTGCGCCAGTACCGGGGCCGAACCTTCGGTGCCGATGGCGATTGCGATGGGGGCGCGGTTGACAATGGCTGGCGTCAGAAAATCGCAAAGCGCAGGCCGGTCCACCACATTCACCGGAACCTTCTGCGTTCTGGCCAATGCCGCGACGGCGCGATCCTGTGCTTCATCGCCGGTCGCGACGAAGACGAGCTTTGCGCCTTCCAGGTGCTCGCTGGCAAAGGGAGCTGCGACATGCTCCACATCATGCGCGGCGATGAAATCGGCCAGATGGCGTTCCGTTTCCTCGGCGACGATGCGAATGCGGGCGGAGGTCTGCGCCACGAGGCGCGCCTTGTTCAAGGCTTCCTCGCCGCCGCCAACGACGACAACCACCTCTTCCGAAACCCGGAAGAAAGCAGGGAAATCAGCCAGCAGACGCTTCTGCGAAAAAGACATGAGCACCATCCTTTGAAGCATTTCCAGCGAAAGCGGATACCGGTTTCGTGTCTGGAAAAGCATCAGGCAACAAGACGGTGCTATTATTCATGGAAGGGCCTTGCTTTATAAGAAACGCCCTTGCGCGCGAAAATCTCGCCGCGCATCACTTTTTCTCAAATCAGGCAATTGCAGGATTTTCATTCCCGGAAGCGGGGCAATTATACTCTACAATTTTTATAGGATTTCGATAGGCTTATAAGTAATTGCCGCTGGTGAAGAATGCAGGGACGTGCTTCGGCCACCGCCTCGGCAGCACGGCGATCAGGTCGAAACGCAGCGACAGGCGGGCATGATCGGGCTGGCGTTGCAGCCAGAGATCGGCTGCGGCTTCGATACGGTGCATGGCCTGCGGCGTGACGGCCAGTTGGGCCGCTTCGAGGCTGTTCCGCGCCTTGACCTCGACGATGAGCACCAGATCGCCGCGCCGGGCGATCAGGTCGATCTCGCCAAGCCTTGTGCGATAACGCCGCGCGACGACCCGAAAACCCTTGAGGAGAAGCACCATCGAAGCAAAGCGTTCGGCGCTGTGTCCGCGAAAGAAAGCCGTTCGCTTTTTCTCGCGGAGGTCCGTCATGGCTGATCCGATTTCAGTTGCATGAGGCGCTGATAGAGAACCGATTTCTGCCCGCCGGTCATACGCGCCGCCTCGCCTGCGGCCTTGGACGGCGGCAGTTCGGCGGCAAGCGACAGAAGCAGCCTGTCGATATCTTCTTCGCTTTGGGCAACAGCATCGCCGACAGGCGGGCCAACCAGCAGTACGACCTCGCCGCGAATACGATCCTCGCCATCGAACTTTTCCGCAAGTTCACCCAGCGATGCCGTGACTACGGTTTCATAGGCCTTGGTCAATTCGCGGCAAAGCGCGCCCGCGCGTTCCGCTCCGAAAGCGGCAGCCATGTCGCCCAGTGTCGCGGCCGTGCGGTTGGGCGACTCGTAGAACACCAGCGTTGCGTCGATATTTTTGAGGCTCTCAAGCTTCGACAATCGCTGTCCGTGCTTGGACGGCAGGAAGCCGCAGAACATGAAGGCATCGGTCGGCAGGCCGGAAGCGGCAAGTGCGGCCAGAACGGCGGAAGCACCCGGAACAGGCACGACACGGATGCCCGCCTCGCGCGCCTCCCCCACCAGCCGGAAACCGGGATCGGAAACAAGGGGTGTTCCGGCGTCAGACACCAGCGCGACGCTTTTGCCCGCCGTCAGCGCAGCAATCAGCTTTTCACCGGCCTCTGCGGCATTGTGCTCGTGATAGCTGATCGGACGGCGCGCTATGCCATAGCGGTCGAGCAGGACGCGGGTGACGCGGGTATCCTCGCAAGCCAGAATATCGACGGAAGCCAGCGTTTCGATGCCGCGCAGCGACATATCGCCGAGATTGCCGATAGGGGTCGAGACGATATAAAGCGCAGGCTCCAGCGGCCGGGCACGCATCACCGTGCCGCCTACCACATATTCCCGCCGCTCACCGCTCGTTTCATCCGTCATCATGCGTCCTTCAGTGTCTGAATCAAGCGGCCAGATCGGCAACCAACGCATCCAGCACCAGCGCGCCATCCGGCGTTGCGCGGATGAAGCTGCCATCCATCGGTTCGATCATGCCTTCCGCGATCAGTTTCGCCAATCGCTTTTCGTCGACGGCATGGCCCGAAAGCCGCTCGTAACGGGCAAGGTCGATGCCTTCACGCAAGCGCAGGCCCATCATCAGGAACTCGTCGCCTTCCTGCTCGCCATCGAGATATTCTTCCTCGATAATGCCGTGGCCGTTGCGCTCGACCTTGTCCAGCCAGGTTTCCGGGTGTTTTTCGGTCATGGTGACGGTGCGCACATCGTTTTCCACGAAACGCCCATGGGCGCCGGGACCGATGCCGACATATTGCCCGTAACGCCAATAGACGAGATTGTGCTGCGACTCGCGCCCGGGCACGGCGTGGTTGGAAATTTCATAGGCCGGAAGCCCGTGCTCAGCCGTCACCCTTTGCGTTTCCTCATAAAGGGCTGCGGCGTGATCCGGATCGGGCGTCGTCAGCTTGCCCGCCTTCCAGAGATTATAGAACTGCGTGCCTTCCTCGATGGTCAGCTGATAGAGCGACAGGTGATCGGCAGCAAGGCCGATGGCTTCCTTCAGTTCCTCGCGCCACGCCTCTATGGTCTGGTTGGGGCGCGCATAGATCAGATCGAACGACAGGCGCGGGAAAATCTCACGCGCCAGCCGGATTGCCGCCTTGGCTTCCTCGACCGAATGCATGCGCCCAAGGCGGCGCAGATCGGGATCGTTGAGCGCCTGAATGCCGAGCGACACGCGATTGACGCCCGCTGCGCGATAGCCGCGAAAGCGATCCGCCTCCACGCTGGTGGGATTTGCCTCCAGCGTCACCTCGATATCCGGTGCAACGGACCAATGGGACGCAATACCATCGAGAAGCGCGCCAACCGTTTCGGGCTGCATCAGCGACGGCGTGCCGCCGCCCAGAAATATGCTGGTGATCGTGCGCGGGCCCGTGCGTTCGCGCAGGCATTCCATCTCGCGAAGAAACGCCTCGGAAAAGCGGGCCTGATCGACCGGCTTGTGCCGAACATGGCTGTTGAAGTCGCAGTAGGGACATTTGGCCAGGCAGAACGGCCAGTGCAAATATACGCCGAACGCATCTTCCCCGTTTGCACGCGCGATCGGTATCGCCCCGGCGGTATTTGCGCGGGCAGCGTCCATTGCCTGCAAAGGGGGAAACAGCTTGTTCATTTCGCGGGCGCCGCTTCCACATTGAGCGCTTTTTCGGCAAAAAGCTTGAAGGCACGCGCACGGTGCGACAGGGCGGAAGCGTCGCCCGGTTTCCAGCCATGCTTCTCGTCGGCGGTCATTTCGCCGAAAGTCTTTTCATAGCCGTCAGGCAGGAAAATCGGGTCGAAACCGAAACCGGTATTGCCCCGCGGTGGCCAGACAATCGTGCCTTCAACCTCGCCACGGAAATATTCCGCCTCGCCATCCGGCCAGGCAAGGCAGATGACCGACACAAACCGTGCCTTGCGCTGCTGCGGTTCGAGGGCGCCTTTCTCCTGCAGCAGGTTCTCCACCTTCTGCATCGCCATGTCGAAATCGCGCGTACCGTCCTCCGTCTCGGCCCAGTTTGCCGTGTAGACCCCCGGATCACCGTCAAGCGCATCGACCATCATGCCGGAATCGTCCGAAAGGGCGGGCAGTCCCGTTGCTTCGGCAGCCGCGAGCGCCTTGATATAGGCGTTTTCCTCGAAGGTCGTTCCAGTTTCATCCGGCTCCGGCAGGCCAAGGGCAGCTACCGAACTGACCTCGAAACCGAACGGGCCGATCAGGCCGTCGAATTCCTTCAGCTTGCCCGCATTGTGCGAAGCAACGATCAGCTTGCCCTGTTCCAGTTTTCTCATTGTCAGTTCCATAGTTTGGGTTCGGCAATCTCCAGCGAATTGCCGGACGGATCACGGAAGTAAATTGAATGCGCGCCATTCGGCCAATCGAACTCGGCCTCTATCGCCACGCCATGTCTTGCCAGATGGCTGCGCCAGCCTTCCATCTCCTCGCGGCTTGCGGCGAAACAGACATGACCGGGCCCGCTGGTGCCGTGGGCCGGCACGGGCAAATGTCCGGCGGGCGGCGGCTTCAACGTTTCTTCCGCCTTGAAGAGAAGCAATATCCCCTCTCCGCAGCGGAAAAATGCATTGCGCTCGCTGACTTTGCCAACCGGCTCCAGTCCCATCGTTCCCTGATAGAACTCTATCGCCTCGGCGACATCGCGGACATAGAGAGCGGTTTCAAGAATGCGTGCTGCGCGCATGGATGAGGTCTCCTCGATATATGGAGCAGACCTCGTTCCTATCAGGCGACAGCCATTTTCTGCAAGGACACAAGACGATCAATGCCGCCGCGAGCAAGCTTCATCAGGCTGGCGAATTCTTCTTCCGAGAAAGGCGCACCTTCCGCCGTTCCCTGAATTTCAACGATCCCGCCCTTGCCGGTCATCACGAAATTGCTGTCGGTTTCGGCGACAGAATCTTCCGCATAGTCCAGATCGAGCACCGGCTCGCCTTCATAGATGCCGCAGGAAATCGCGGCGATATGGTCTTTCAGAACCTTCTCGACGCGCACCATCTGGCGTGCTTCCATCCAGCGCAAGCATTCATGAAGCGCCACCCAGCCGCCGGTGATAGCCGCCGTGCGGGTGCCGCCGTCGGCCTGAATGACGTCGCAGTCCACGGTGATCTGCACTTCGCCGAGCGCCTGCATGTCGACAACGGCGCGGAGGCTTCGTCCGATCAGGCGCTGGATTTCCTGCGTGCGGCCACCCTGCTTTCCAGCGGCGGCTTCGCGGCGCATGCGGTCGCCGGTCGAGCGCGGCAGCATGCCGTATTCCGCCGTGACCCAGCCCTTGCCCGTGTTGCGCATCCAGCCCGGCACCTTTTCCTCAAGGCTCGCGGTGCACAGGACATGCGTATCGCCAAACTTGACGAGGCAGGAGCCCTCGGCATGTTTGGAGATGCCGCGTTCGAATGAGACGGCGCGCATTTCGTCAGCCGCACGCTTGGATGGACGCATTGAGAATTCCTCGATTCATTTACCTGTGCGGCTTTTTAGGCTTCCCACACACAAATAGAAAGGCGCTCTGTCCGAAAAACCGACAGAGATGTTGAGAGCCCTGTCACTATAGCCTAAAGCCTTTGACGCTTTGGCTTGTGCCCTTATATTTGGCCTATGTCATTCGTAAACTTCGCGACCATAATATGATGAAAACGCCGGAACACCAGCTTCTGAGTTCGCTCGACCAGCGTTCGCGCGATATTTTCAGGCTGATTGTGGAAACCTATCTGAACGATGGCGATCCGCTCGGTTCACGCAACCTGTCGCGATTGCTGCCGCACACGCTTTCGCCCGCGACGATCCGCAATGTCATGAGCGACCTGGAGCACCTGGGCCTGATCTATGCGCCGCATGTCTCGGCCGGACGCCTGCCGACGCAGATCGGACTGCGCTTCTTTGTCGACGCATTTCTGGAAGTGGGCGACCTGCCGCCGGAGGAACGCTCCTCCATTGAAGCGCAGGTTCGTTCCGCCGGCACAAACAATTCGGTCGAAAGCGTCCTGACAGAAGCAAGTCAGGTTCTTTCCGGCCTGTCGCGCGGCGCTGGCCTCGTGCTGGCCACCAAGGCGGAAGGCGCGCTCAAACATATCGAATTCGTTCGTCTGGAGCCGACCCGGGCACTAGCCGTTCTGGTCATGCAGAATGGCGACGTCGAAAACCGCGTTGTCAACCTGCCCGTCGGCATCAGCAATTCGCAACTGGTCGAGGCATCGAATTTCCTCAACGCGCATATTCATGGCCACACGCTTTCCGAAGCCAAGGCGGAGCTGAAAAAACTGACGGAAGAAACGCGGCAGGAACTCGACCAGCTGTCGCAGGAACTGGTTGCCCAGGGACTGGCAGTCTGGAGCGGAGCCGGGACGGATCAGCCGGCGCGGCTGATCGTGCGCGGACGCGCCAATCTTCTGGAAAACATCCATGCGCAGGAAGATATCGAGCGGCTGCGCCATCTCTTCGATGACCTTGAAACCAAGGATGGCATGGTCCAGCTTCTCGATCTTGCCGAGGCCGGTTCGGGCGTCCGCATCTTCATCGGTTCGGAGAACAAGCTTTTCTCCCTTTCCGGCTCGTCGCTGGTGGTGGCCCCCTATCGCGACAGCGAGCAAAGGGTTATTGGTGCCCTGGGGGTCATCGGGCCGACACGGCTCAATTATGCGCGGATCGTCCCGATGGTGGACTATACCGCACAGATCGTGTCCCGGCTCCTGCGTTAACTGTGAGACTTGCCGGGGCAAACCAAGGCACTGAAAATAGACCTTGATTTTATTGGCATGAAACTCGATATCCGCCCCAGACGATAGTTTGTTTTTCGCATTATCCGACGCAAAGGCTCATGCAGTTTTGCTGGAAATGCTCTATTCAAGACGGAAGTAGCATCATGGCTGACGAAAAAAACAAATCCCAGAACCCCGATCTTGAGCAGCGCGATATCAACAATCCCCGGGATCGTGAGGCGCTCAACCGTGCTGCCGACGAATTTCTGAAGGCGCGCAAGGCCGAAGCCCGTGCAGAAGCTGCCGAGGACGAAGCCGAAGCGGAAGTGGACGATACCGCGAACCGGATTGCCATGCTGGAAGCAGATAACGGCGAACTGAAAGACCAGTTGCTGCGTGCTGCCGCCGAAATGGAGAACCTGCGCAAGCGCACCCAGCGCGACGTACAGGACGCGCGCACCTATGCGGTGACCAATTTTGCCCGCGACATGCTGTCGGTTTCCGACAATCTGCGCCGTGCACTCGAGGCTATCCCTGCCGAAGCCATGGCAACCGATGCCAGCCTCAAGTCGCTCGCCGATGGCGTCGAAATGACCGAACGCGCCATGCTCCACGCTCTGGAACGCCACGGCGTCAAGAAGCTGGAACCGGAAGGCCAGAAATTCGACCCGAATTTCCATCAGGCCATGTTCGAAGTGCCGAATGCGGATTTGCCGAACAACACCGTCGTGCAGGTCGTGCAGGATGGTTACGCCATTGGCGACCGCGTTCTGCGCCCGGCCATGGTCGGCGTCTCCAAGGGTGGCCCGAAGGCAACTGCCGACAATGGCGCTGCCGCTCCCGAAGGCAATTCCTGATCCGAACAAAAACCGACGAGAATTGGAGCGGCGGCTTTGTCTGCCGCTCTTTTCATATCTGCGGTCTGGTTTCCGATAACATGCATATTGCTATTGGGACACACCGGTGAAAAGTTGTCACAGAGCATGCTTCCCGAAAGTGGGCACCGGTTTCGGGGGATTCCGGCGTTTCGTTTAAACGGGACATGCTCCGGCATGTGCGGAGGAGAGCAACAGCGTGACGATTCCTGAGTTTTTGAATTTCGCAGGCGTTTTCGTTTTCGCTGCGACCGGTGCTCTTGCCGCCTCGCGCCGCCAGCTCGACATTATCGGCTTTCTGTTCCTTGCCAATATCACCGGTATTGGCGGCGGGACCTTTCGCGATCTGGTGCTCGGTGCGCCGGTTTTCTGGGTCGTCGAGCCCGCCTATCTGCTGGCCGGCACGCTGGCCGCGATCGTCGTCTATTTCACCGCGCACATGGTGGAGTCGCGCTATCGCGTCCTGCTCTGGCTCGATGCCATCGGTATGGCCGCCTATACGGTATTGGGCGCCGCCAAGGGGCTGGGGCTCGGTTTCGGGCCGTCCGTCGCCATTGTGACCGGCATTTCCACGGCCACACTTGGCGGCATATTGCGCGACATGGTGGCGGGCGAGCCTTCAGTGCTGATGCGCCGCGAGATTTACGTCACGGCTTCGCTTGCCGGTGCGTGCCTTTACGTCCTGCTTGCCTGGCTGCATGTCGAACCAGCCATATGCGCAGTGGCGGCGGCTTTGACCGCCTTCGTCATTCGCGGGGGCGCCCTTTATTTCGGCTGGACATTGCCCGTCTATAAAAGCCGTCCCGGGCGCACCGAAGAAGAGCTTCAGCGCGACCGGATAATCAGGCCGGAATAGGCCTTATAGCAGCCCGGCCTGGCTTGCGGCTGCCTGCAGGCTGAGTTGCGGGCGCGGGCCCATCTGCTGGATGATCAGGCCTGCCGTCAGCGAACCGAGACGCGCGCAATCTTCAAGCGAACGGTCGTTCGTATAGCCGTACAGGAAACCGGCGGCGTAAAGGTCGCCTGCCCCCGTCGTATCGACCAGCGCATCGATTTCGATGGCGGGAACGGTCAGGGTCTGGTCGGGCGTGACCACGACCGCGCCTTTTTCCGAACGGGTGATGATTGAAAGCGCGCAATCCATGCGCATGGAGGCAATCGCCGTTTCGAGCGATTTCGTCTTATAGAGCGACTTGGCCTCGTCCTCATTGGCGAAGACGATATCGACCCTGCGCGAGCGCATAAGCTCCAGAAATTCCTCGCGATACCGGTCCACGCAGAACGGATCGGAAAGCGTCATCGCCATCTGGCGGTTTTTCTCATGCGCGATCTTCGATGCAAGGACGATGGCTTCCTTGGCGCGCGGCGGGGTCCCACAGATAGCCTTCGAAATAGGTCACTTTCGCATCGGACACCTTGGACGTTTCGACATCCTCCGGGCCAAGTTCCACACAGGCGCCAAGAAAGGTATTCATCGAGCGTTCGCCGTCCGGCGTCACGAAAATCATGGAACGGGCGGTCGGCGAGCCATTTTCCAACGGGCGCGTATCGAAGGCAACGCCCTGCGCGCGGATGTCATGCGCGAAAACACGGCCCAGATGATCGGTCGCGACCTTGCCGAAATAGGCCGATCGTCCGCCGAGACTTGCAACGCCTGCTGCGGTATTTCCGGCGCTGCCGCCGGACATTTCCCTCACTGGGCCCGCAATGCGACCATAAAGCAATTCGGCACGATCCGCGTCGATCAGGTTCATCGCGCCTTTGACGATACCGTTTGTTTCCAGAAAAGACTCATCAGTGCGCGATATAATGTCGACAATGGCATTGCCGATGCAAAGGACGTCGAATGTGGCCATGAGCGCGAGAAGCTCCCCTTTTGATTGGTCTCCTGTCCGCCAGAAGCAGATCGGTCACGTGGGTGCCGGTTTAGCCGTTTGCAATCCCTTTGGCTACCCTGCAGGCTTCCCTACCGTGATCGTGCGGCTTGCTTCGGAATGGAGGCATACCTATTTCCATCTTTGTCCACAGTCGGAATTGGGGCCAAAATGATCCTGGATGCTGCCTTGAAGGCTCTGAAGCGCCTGACCACACCGGAATTGCGCGCAGTTTTCTGGAAGACCCTCGGTTTGACGCTGTTGCTGCTAATCGGTCTTTGGGCCGCAGTCCGTCAAATCTTTTTTACTTTTGCCTGGCCATGGATGGAGCAGATATTGCCCGGCATGCCGGATTGGGCAGGCTGGCTCGGCATCGTTGCCGCCATCGTTGCGGGACTTGGCCTGGCGCTTGTGCTCGCATTGATGATTGCACCTGTTACAGCGCTCGTTGCAGGCCTGTTTCTCGATGATGTCGCCGAAGTAGTCGAACGCGAGGACTATCCCAACGATCCTCGCGGCACGCCGTTGCCGACCGGCCGTTCCATCGTCGTTTCGCTGAAATTTCTCGGCATCGTCATCATCGGCAATATCGCCGCCCTGCTGATGCTGTTCATACCCGGCATCAACCTGATCGCCTTCTTCGTCATCAATGCCTATCTGCTCGGGCGGGAATTTTTCGAGTTTGCGGCCATGCGCTATCGGTCCGAAGCTGAGGCGAAGGCGCTACGGTCACATTATGGCGTGACGGTCTTTCTGGCCGGGCTGCTGATTGCAGGCTTCATGGCGATCCCCATCGTCAACCTTCTCACCCCGCTGTTTGCGGCAACGATGATGGTCCATCTGCACAAGGCGATCTCGCAGCGCGAAAGCAAGCTCACGCCTGCGGCGGCAAGGGGATAAGCGGCGCGGGCACGTCGCAGGTTTTCGCCGGATATTTGCAGATATCCGCAATCACGCATTTCTCGCATTCGGGCTTGCGCGCCTTGCACACATAACGGCCATGCAGGATGAGCCAGTGGTGTGCGTGAAGCATGTATTCGGCTGGAATGACCCGGACGAGGATGGCTTCCACGGCCTCCGGCGTCTTGCCGGGCGCAAGACCGATCCGGTTGCCGATGCGCAGGATATGCGTGTCCACCGCCATGGTCGGCTGGCCGAAAGCCATGTTCAGCACCACATTGGCCGTCTTGCGGCCAACGCCCGGCAATTTCACCAGTTCATCCCGGTCGCCGGGAACCTTGCCGCCATGATCGCGGATCAGGGCTTCGGACAGGAGGATGACGTTTTTCGCCTTGTTGCGCCAAAGACCGATGGTGCGGATATAGTCGCCGACCTTCTCCTCGCCGAGCGCCAGCATTTTCTGCGGTGTATCGGCAACGGCAAAGAGCCCCCGCGTCGCCTTGTTGACACCTGCGTCGGTGGCCTGCGCCGAAAGAACGACGGCGACAAGAAGCGTGAATGCATTCACATGCTCAAGCTCGCCCTTCGGTTCGGGTCTCTGGATGGAGAAACGGCGGAATATCTCATGAATTTCATCCGCCGTATAAAGCGTGCCCCGCACCCGGCGCTGGGAACGGGCGGGAGATGCGTTCACGGGCGATTTGATTTTGGCCTTTTCCATTCCGCCTCTATAATGGTTTCCCTATCGACAAAACAATCAGCAGCTTGACGCAGGCCCGATGCGGCATTGCGAGATGATCTGAAAACGATGCACCACCCAGACGGCGCGGAACCCGACCGGTTCGACAAACCCATTTTCGAGGCCCTGCTCACGCCCTATCGTTCCCTGGGGCGGACGGGCTTTGCCGTGCTGATGGGAGCCCTGATCGGTTGCTGGATGTTCGTAGGCATTCTGTTCTGGTCCATCGGGGCCTGGCCCATCTTCGGGTTTTTCGGCCTTGATGTCCTGCTCATCTATCTGGCCTTCCGCTGGAATTATCGTGCCGCCCGGGCGCGGGAGGAAATCTCCATATCGCGCTCCGCCCTGCATATTCGCAAATATGCGGCATCCGGCAAGGTGACCGCGCATCGCTTCAATCCGTTCTGGACACGGTTCAAGGTTGCGCGAAAGCCTGACATTGGCATCACCGGCATGAGCGTCGAGAGCCGCGAAGCGAGCGTCGCGGTCGGCAAATTCCTCAATCCCGATGATCGGGAAAGCTTCGCCACGGCCTTCGGCGCGGCACTCGCCGAAGCGCGTCGGTAAGCGCTCCTAAAGTTCCCGGGTATCTTGCGCCTGAACTTCACCCTACGATGGAGTGAAGGAATCCGGATTGGCCCTTGAAGTCAGGCTTTTCACAAGCCATATCAGTTAGCGAAGAGTACGCCGTATGGGTTCTCTTCATAACGGTCGCTTCTCATCAAGGACTGATGCAATGACAAGAATGACACCGTTTTCGAGCCCTCTGCTGCTCGGATTCGACACGATGGAAAAGACGCTGGAACGGATCGCTAAATCCGGCGATGGTTATCCGCCCTATAATATTGAACGCCTGCGTGGCGAGACTGGCTCCGAACGTCTGCGCATCACCCTGGCGGTGGCCGGGTTTTCCAGCGACGACCTCGAAGTCATGACGGAAGACAATCAGCTCGTCATCCGCGGACGCCAGACCGACGATACCGAACGGGAATTTCTGCATCGCGGCATCGCTGCCCGGCAGTTCCAGCGCGTTTTCGTTCTGGCAGACGGCATGCGGGTTCTCGGTTGCGATCTGAAAAACGGCCTTTTGGCCATCGATCTCGACCGCCCGGAACCGGAGCGGCTGATCAAACGAATCAACATAGCGGTGAAAGACTGAAACTGTTCAGTTTTTGTTCAGCACAAGTCCGCTATATTGAAAATGTGAAGCTCTGAAGCGGCATGGTCGCAAATGACATGCCGACGAAATGGAGGCTACGACCATGAACAGACAGATATTCACCGAAAACGAATTCGCCCATCTCGGCGAAGGTGAAGTTGCCTATGTGCGCAAGATCCGTTCTGATGACCTTGCCCGCAGCTTCCCTGCCCTCCCACCGATCGAGCCGGGCCTGGAACTCTGGGCGCTGTTTGGCGCCAGCGGTGAGCCAATCGTGCTTTCCGATGTTCGCGCCACCGCGCTGCAGGGCGCACAGGAGCACGAACTGCGCACCGTGATGCTGCACTGATCTTTGGTGCGATAACGGCCATCGCCGGTATCGCGTCGCTGGCGGCATCTGCCTTCCCCGCACATCGTTTCTGCGAGCGGACAAACAAAACCGCCGTTCAAGCTGAACGGCGGTTTTGTTTACGAGAAACTATTTGAACTCAGGCCGCGTTGGACGCTGGCTGAGCGGTCAGGAATGAATATAGCGCCTGCGCGTCATGCGTGCCGCGCAACTTCGCAACAGTATCGGCGTCGCGCAGCATACGGGCGATGCGCGAGAGAGCCTTCAGATGATCCGCGCCGGCATTTTCCGGCGCCAGAAGCAGAAAAACAAGATCGACAGGCTGATCGTCCAGCGCCTCGAAATCGACCGGGGTTTCCAGACGAGCGAAGATTCCGGCTATTTTG
This sequence comes from Brucella intermedia LMG 3301, assembly GCF_000182645.1. Classification (NCBI taxonomy): domain Bacteria; kingdom Pseudomonadati; phylum Pseudomonadota; class Alphaproteobacteria; order Hyphomicrobiales; family Brucellaceae; genus Brucella; species Brucella intermedia. Next base: position 192,438 of record NZ_ACQA01000001.1, on the reverse strand, counting down.
TTGATGTTCGCCAGCTTACCGTGCGGAATGGCAACGCCATTGCCCACCCCGGTGGAACCGAGGCGTTCACGCTGGAGAATTGTTTCGAAAACTTCGCGCTCAGGGAGACCGGTCAGTTCCGCAGCCTTCTCAGACAGAATCTGCAAAAGCTGCTTTTTGGAGCTGGCTTTCAGCGCAGGGATAATCGCCCCTGGCTGAATCAGATCACTAAGATCCATTCTCTCCGTTCCTTCTTCAATCAGGCCTTTTCAGCCCGGTTTTGGGAAGCGCACGCGGCCGCCGATCGCGGTCCGCTGCGTGCGCTTCAGGTTTGCCGTCAGGCGCGGGGCGCGGCCTGGCGGGTGACCATCGATGGATCGACCCAGCCGATATTGCCGTCCGCCCGACGGTAGACGATATTAACTTCATCATTGCCGGCATTGCGGAATACCAGAACCGGATTCTCGATGAGATCCAGTTCCACGACCGCCGACGCCACCGACATGGTGCGCAGGGCGACGGACGATTCCGCAACGATTGTCGGCGCGTAATCCGCCGGAAGATCCTCCTCTTCCTCCGGCAGGGGTGCCATAACACGATATGCAACGTCATCATAGATCGCATCCGGCTGCGTGGCAGGACGCGATTTCAGACGGCGCTTGTAGCGGCGAAGGCGGGTTTCGATCTTGTCCGCAGCCGCTTCGAAAGCCAGTTGCGGATCCTGCGCCTCGCCAGTGCTTTGCAGAGTCGCACCGCTATCGAGGTGCAGGGTGCAATCGGCACTGAAACGCGAACCGGACTTGGTGACCGTAACCTGTCCGGAAAAGCCATGATCGAAATATTTGCCGACCGCTTCGTTAACCCGATCAATGATCCGGGTCGTGAAAGCTTCACCGACGTCCATATGCTTTCCAGATACACGCAGAGTCATTTGGCACACCTCATTTGCGTTACACCACAGAACCCAGTCTAATCACAAGGCGAGCGAAGCGCAAAGCGAACCAGCATCAAAGATGCTTTTCATCCAGTGCGTTTTCCAACCAGATCCATGATGCCGACAAGCTTCTAAGGCGCACTCTCCGCAGAGGTGTTGAAACACCTTCCGAAAAGCCTTTGAAGTCCTGGCTGCTCCCGGAAAAGCCCCTTGACGGGGTGGTTGCCACACATTTCTCTTACGTAACGCCCGGTTAGCGTCACCCGTTTGGATGACATGCCTTGGAACGCCACATTGTCCTTCCTTCAAACATATGCACAATCGCAATTTCTTCCAGAAATTACGCATTCCCGGACATTTCCCGCAGAAACATATGCTGGAAACGTCAATCTCATGCTTTCTCCCGAAAACCGGCCAATCCGGAAGACATGCTTCAATTCTGCTTTGACGCGGCTTCCGTGTAACGAGCCGTATTACGGACCAGCGCCCCAGTTCACGCTGACCGCCTGTCGTGAAAGCCGGAAAACCGAGGCTTTAATTACGGGCCGCAGCGCGAGCCGGGCTTCTATTGGTTGAAATGGCGCTTGTCAATTGGCCCTCTTGCCAGTTGATCGCCCTGCAATGTCGATCTTTTCACAAATCGAGATCGAATTTTTCTGAATGAACAGCGCGCCAAGTCAAAAATTTTAGAGCGTTCCTCCCCTGTTTTCACAGGAGAACGAAGCTTGAAATACATTTTCGGGACCGTCTTGGCGGACAATCAGGAAGCCGACAATCTCGCCTTCTTTTCCCGCCTGCGTTGTACCGATGAGGCAATATTCATCGATTCCCGGTATTTTGCGACCGTTCTTCGCGCAATATCCACACCGTCCTTCTTGAGGGCATCCACGATGGCGTCATCGGAAAGCACGTCGTCAGGCTTTTCGGCGTCAATCATCTGGCGGATGCGATGACGCACACTTTCGGATGAATGCGCGTCGCCCCCCTCGGAGGAGGCGATGGAAGCATTGAAGAAATAGCGCAATTCAAACACGCCGCGTGGCGTCGCCATGAACTTGTTCGCGGTCACCCGGCTGATGGTGGATTCATGCATGCCGACCGCATCCGCGACAATGCGGAGGTTGAGCGGCTTCAAATGGGTCACTCCGTGGCGCAGAAAACCGTCCTGCTGCCGCACGATTTCCTGCGTGACCTTCAGGATGGTGCGGGCGCGTTGGTCAAGGCTGCGCACAAGCCAGTTCGCCGTCTGCATGCAGTCCGAGAGAAACGCCTTTTCCTCGGCTTTCACCGAGGCGTTCACCTCAGCATAATATTCATTGTTAACGATGAGGCGCGGCATGGCCGCGGCATTCAACTCGATGGCCCAGCCGTCATCGCGCGACGGCGTCACCAGCACGTCCGGCACGATGGCATCGGCGACCGAAATCTCGAACAATGCGCCCGGTTTTGGATCGAGCATGCGGATTTCGGTCAGCATATCGAGAATGTCGGCCTGATCGACGCCGCAAAGTTTCTTGAGCGTCGCGAAGTCGCGCCGCGCCAGAAGATCGAGATTGTCGATCAAAGCTTCCATCGCCGGATCGAACCGGTCCTTGAGACGCAACTGTATCGCCAGGCACTCCCGCAGGTCACGAGCGAAAAGGCCATGGGGATCAAAGGTTTGCATTACACCGAGCACGCGCTCGATTTCGACCGTTTCCACGCCCAGGTTCTGGGCGAGCCCCACAATATCAACACGCAGATAGCCGCTCTCGTCCAGTGCGTCGGCAAGCGCGGTTGCGATGAACCGGTCCATCGTCGCGGAAAAAGTCAGCGCGATCTGTTCCGCCACATGCTCGCCCAGCGAAACCCGGCTCGCCGTGACCTGGTCGATGTCATAAGCGCTGGCTGAAACATATCCGTCGCCGCCGGCGGATTTCCATTGCGCGACAAGGTCCGGCCCGATCTCATCGGAACGCCCCGGATCGTCGGGAAAGATGTTCTCAAGCGAACTGTCAAAGGTGGAAGAAAGGCTCTCCGCATCGCCAGAGACTTCCGTCTTGAACCAGTCGTCCTCCGAGGCTTGGGACTCTATTTCCCCCTCACCGGCTTCTCCATCGTCGCGGACGGAATCCGAGCCTGCAAAATCATCATTTGCTGCCTCGATTCGGTCCAGAAGCGGATTTTTTTCGATTTCGGCGTCGAGAAACTGCTCCAGCTCCACATGCGTCATTTGCAGCAGTCTTATCGACTGCATCAACTGGGGAGTCATCACCAGCGATTGCGACTGACGGAAATCGAGCTTGGGCGACAAAGCCATGCGACGTGTTTTCTCCCCGGTTTACCCCTGCCGACCTCCACGGACCGCATGTTCAGGCCGAACGGAATGAAAACTGGTATGAACCTTGCTTGTCAATTCAGAATGCGCGTTTTTCAAGCAAAAGGGGAAATTAGTCGCGGAAGCGTGGGCAAATGTGGAGGCGCGCTGTTTCGCGCGCTCCCAGATCACGATGCGTCAACATGGGAATTTGGAGCGCCAGCCTGAATTCGTTCAGACCGATGGGCGCTCTAGAGAGTGAACTGGTCGCCGAGATAAAGCCTGCGCACGTCCGGGTTGGCAACGATTTCCGCAGGGCGTCCATGCGTCAGCACCTGACCGGCGTGAATAATGTAAGCGCGATCGATAAGGCCGAGCGTTTCGCGCACATTATGATCGGTGATCAGGACGCCGATGCCGCGGCTCGTCAGATGGCGGACAAGCTGCTGAATATCCGAAACGGCAATCGGATCGACGCCCGCAAAAGGCTCGTCCAGCAGCATGAAATTCGGGCGCGAGGCAAGCGCACGGGCAATTTCGAGACGGCGGCGTTCACCGCCGGAAAGCGAAATGGCGGGTGCCTTGCGCAAATGCGCGATGTGAAATTCTTCCAGAAGTGCGTCCAGTTCGGATGCGCGCTTGGAGCGATCCTTCTCCACCACTTCAAGCACGGCCTTGATGTTGTTTTCCACCGAAAGACCACGGAAAATGGACGCTTCCTGCGGCAGATAGCCAATGCCAAGACGCGAACGGCGATACATCGGCATCGATGTGACATCAAAACCATCGATCTCGATGGAGCCCGCATCAGCCGGGACGAGACCGGTCACCATGTAGAAACAGGTAGTCTTGCCGGCACCGTTCGGCCCCAGAATACCGACGGCTTCACCCGCCCGCACGCCGAACGACACGCCGTTGACGACCTGACGGCCGCGATAGCTCTTGCAGAGACCGCGTGCCACCAGCGTACCCTTGAGACGCGCCGACTTACCCGGCTGGCCGGGCATGGCTCCGGCAACATCGGATGGTGCGTTCACATTTTGCGATGCGTCTTGCGACCCGTCGGCCTTCTTGTTCCAGAACAATCCCACGCCTGCTCCGGTCAGTTCTGCTTGGGCGCAGCACCGCCCTGCTGTTGATCTTTCGGAGCCATAATGATCGATACGCGACCCTTGGACTGCCCCTTGCAGCTTTCGACATTGGCGCGTCCCGTATCGAGATGCGCGGTCAGCTTGCAGCCGGTCACGACATTGTCGCCATCGGTCAGCACCACCTTCTGGCCCTGGAGAACCATCACCTGGTTCTTGGCATCATAGCGGCCCGTATCGCCGGTTGCGACCTGGGTGCCAGACTTGAGATAGACTTTTCCAGAGATGTCGATGTGATCGATGCTCGATGAATCGAGGCCACCCACGCCGGCACTTGCCGGTTCCGGCGCCTGAGCGTCACCGTCCTTCTTGGCCTTGTTGTAATAGACCGTCATCTGGCCGGCCTTCAGCAGTGCATCGCCCTGCGAAACGGCAACATTGCCGGTGAAGACGGCAACGCCTTCCTTGTCGCGCATTTCAAGCTTGTCGGCATCGATCTTTACGGGAGCCTTGCTGTTGGAAAGCTTCAGGCCGTTCACAGCCGCGCCTTCCTGCGCCAGAGAGGCTGTCGGGGCCGCGACCATGCCGAGCGCCAGAACTGCAAATCCCATCCGCAAAGTGCGGGCCATCGTACCCTTGTTCATCTTGCCCGTCTCGCGTTCCATATATCACCAGCTCCCCGAAGCATTCGACCATTCCTGGGCCGACATGCGGTCAGACGCAACATTAAGCACTTTGCGTCCAAATGGGAACATTCGGCATCGCAAAATGCGATCAAAAAAGCGGTTTAGAGCCTGTGGCATTCCGATTGCATCAGAATCACGCTCTAACAATTTGTTTTCGAGCACATTTCAATCCGAAAACCGGCTTCGCAACGTACTCAAGCGCCCGCACAGATATGAATCGGTCCGAACGCTTCGCCTGTCCTCAAATCAGGCTTCCTTTTCAGGGAGCCTTGTTGGGCGAAACAACGCTGCCGTCAACGGTCATTCGAACCTTGTTCTCGAAAATCAGAACCTTGCCGTTGTCCTTGACCTGCATGCTGTCCGCCAGAATATGCGTGCTGCCGCTGCGGATGTCGACGGGCTTGTCGGTCGTGATCTGCCCGCTCTTCAGATTTACGTCCGCAGAATGCATCACCGCACGCAAACCATCATCCGTGGTAACAGTAAAGTCCTTATCAAGTTGCAAACGCCCATTGGCATTGTCGTAAACACCGGACGTCGCCTCGACCTTGGCCATGCCCTTTTCACCAACCGGCAATTCGGCGGAAATGCCTTCCAGTGAAATCGCGCCGCTGTTCTTCGCATCCTGCGTCGCTTTGGCAGCGGTCATCGAATAGGGGCGGTTGTCCTTGGTGTATCCATTGAGGTGCGGGCTCGTCATGACAAGCTTGCCGCTTTCGCCGCCATTATTCACTTCCACTTTTATGGGCGTGTTCGGCGTCGCAAGAAACGTGTACCATGAGAACACGGCCGCCACGATAACAGCGGCCACCGGCAGCGCGGTCTTCAAGACACGAACACGGACCGAATGGCGCTGTGCCGCATGGAAGAGCGCCTCTGCCTTCTCCGACGCCCCAAAGCGCATGCCGCCCTTGCCGCGACCCTGGGAGGTCACGTTCTGCGGCGCATGGCTAGGTGTCGTGTCGGCGGTCATGTTGCGTTCAGTTCCTCAATGCTTTCCTGGAATTCAATAATCGGCGCGCCTATGTCGCGCTTTTTCATTTCAATAAGGTTTATTTGGGGTGAAATAGACGGTCGCTCAATAGCTTCACACCGCACAAAACACCGCACCCGCCTCCCAACAGGGCAGCAGGAACGGTTTATGTGCTTGATAATTCATCCCAATTTGCGCTCTACCAGGATTGGTAGAATGCTAATCAACTCTTTGATATCACAAATCTGGCCCAAATTACAGTCGGGTGTGGCATCACCATGAAAGCTGAACCGGCAACAAACCGGGAATCGCGCGCGTCGTCATGACTATATATACCCGGTAGGGAAGCATTTCGCGAAACAGGAACGATATCCGGCCAGTCCTATTTTTCGAAGAGACTTGCCGCATGCCTTCATTCAAGGCAAAAGGTGAACTGCAAGCGCGAACCACGCTATTTGAACGAACGGATGGACGGGAATGGCTCAAGACGCCGAAGCAATCATCGAACGCCGGAAATTGCGCAGAAAGCTGACAGTCTGGCGCGGAGCGTTCCTGCTTCTAATCGCAGCCCTGATCGCCGGTTTCGCTTCGTGGTCCATGCGCGGCACCAATTTCAGCCAGCCGCACATCGCCAAGGTTCGTATCGAAGGCACCATCTTCGAGAATGAGGAATTGCTGAAGCGCCTCGACAAGATCGCCAGGGACGATGCCGTCAAGGGTGTGATTCTGGTCCTCGATTCGCCGGGCGGAACGACGGTTGGCGGGGAAGCCATTTTTGAAGCCGTGCGCAAGATTGCCGCGAAGAAGCCGGTCGTGACCCAGGTGGGCACGCTCGCCGCGTCCGCGGGCTACATGATTGCCAGCGCATCCGATCATATCATCGCGCGGCAGACATCCATCGTCGGCTCCATCGGGGTTCTGTTTCAATATCCCGACCTCTCGAAGCTTCTCGATACGATCGGCGTGAAAGTCGAAACCATCAAGTCTTCGCCGCTCAAGGCCGAACCCAACTATTTCAGCCCGGCCAGCGACGAAGCCAAGGGAATGATCAGCAATATGATCATGGATTCCTACGCCTGGTTCGTGGATATTGTCGAAAAACGCCGTTCATTTACGCATGAACAGGCGCTGGCGCTCGCCAATGGCGCCGTTTTCACCGGACGGCAGGCACTCGACAAGAAGCTGATCGACGGGCTGGGCGGTGAAGAGGAAGCCGTTGCCTGGCTTGCAGGCAAGGGGCTCTCGAAGGATTTGCCTCGCCTGGAATGGAAGCCGGTCAACGACGATACCGGATTTTCGCTGCGCGACCTGATCATTCATGCCGGTGCCCGCCTCATCGGCGTGCCGCAGGAAGCCGATGGCGTGTTGAAGCAGATTGCCAAGGAACGCATCTTTCTTGACGGACTTCTTTCGGTTTGGCACGTTGACGGTACGCCTGAAGCGAATTGACGCCGTCCGGGCAAACGCACACAATATCCGGCAGATACCGGACGAAACAAACAGAAGAACAGGGGTTTAAAGCCGTGATCAAATCGGAACTCGTTCAGATTATCGCCAGCCGCAATCCGCATCTCTTCCAGCGCGATGTCGAAAACATCGTCGGCGCGGTATTCGACGAGATCACAAACGCGCTTGCCGAAGGCAATCGTGTGGAGTTGCGCGGCTTTGGCGCATTTTCCGTGAAAAACCGCCCTGCTCGCAGCGGGCGCAATCCGCGTACCGGCGAAACGGTGGACGTGGAAGAAAAGTGGGTTCCCTTCTTCAAGACCGGCAAGGAACTGCGCGACCGTCTGAACGGCGCAGTCTGATAGACGCTATGGCGGCAAAACGCATCATCGCCATCATCGTTCTTGTACCGCTCGCCGTGGTTCTGATTGCGTTGTCGGTTGCCAATCGCGCGTCGGTGCAATTCACGATCGATCCGTTCAATCCGGGCAATCCGGCCCTCTCCTATCAAGCACCGCTGTTCCTGTGGCTGTTTGGAGCACTTCTCCTCGGTGTCGTCATCGGCTCCCTGGTGACCTGGTTCACGCAGGGCACGCATCGGCGCAAGGAACGGTTGTACAAGCAGGAGGCGGCCCGCCTGCTTGAACGCAGCACAGCCGCCGAAAAGCGCAACATATCGGTCGCGAATTCCTGAAACGGCCTTTATTCTCGAACCCGGAAGCAAACTTCCGGGTTTTCGACCGCTGAAATATCCTTTGTGCGCGGTTGAACGTCGTTTTCCCCTTCCACACCGGCCCTGTTTATCCTACCTAGACCCCAATCATGATGATTGGAGTTTCGGGTGAAAGCGCCAAAGGGAAAAGGCAAAAAGCCGTCGGGCGGCAAGCAGGAGCGTGGTTTTGAGCGCACAAGACACGATGCGCCACGTCCGGAAAACAAGCTTGAGAGCAGATTTGAAGGCAAGTCCGATAAGGGCTCGTCCTTCAAAAAGCCTCGTCCCCAGTTCGCCAAGGCTGCCCCCCGACCTGCGGACGACAAACCCGCCGCTCCGCTTCGCGAAATCAAGCCCTATGCCGGCACCCGCCCGGCTGAAAAGCTCCCGCTCATCCTCGAAACGGAACCGTCACCCGATTATGCGCTTCTCGACAGCGGCAATGGGTTGAAGCTCGAGCAATACGGCCCCTATCGGATTGTCCGCCCGGAAGGTCAGGCTATCTGGCTGCCGAACCTGCCTCAGAAAGAGTGGGATCAGGCGGATGCCGTCTTCACCGGCAATACCGATGAGGAAGGCATGGGCCGCTGGGCATTTCCGAAACTGCCGCTCGGTGAAACATGGCCGATGCAGCACGACGGCATTTCCTTTCATGGCCGTTTCACCTCATTCCGCCATGTCGGCGTGTTCCCCGAACAGGCCGCGCACTGGTCATATATGGATGGGCTTATCCGGGACGGCGTAAAATCCGGGCGCAGCGTGAAAGTGCTCAATCTTTTTGGCTATACGGGCGTCGCCTCGCTGGTAGCGGCACGGGCCGGTGCGGAAGTGACCCATGTGGACGCATCCAAGAAAGCGATCCTGTGGGCGCGTGAAAACCAGGAAATGGCCGGGCTTTCCGATAAACCGATCCGCTGGATCTGCGAAGACGCGATGAAATTCGTGGCTCGCGAGGAACGGCGCGGCAGCTTCTACGACATCATCCTGCTTGATCCGCCTGCCTATGGGCGCGGACCGAGCGGCGAGGTCTGGCAATTGTTCGAGCATCTGCCCGCAATGGTCGATACATGCCGGTCTATCCTGACGCCGAAGCCGCTTGCAGTCATCCTGACCGCCTATTCGATCCGGGCTTCCTTCTTCGCCATTCATGAGTTGATGCGCGACCCGTTTCACCGGTCTTGGCGGCACGGTCGAATCGGGCGAACTTATTCTGCGTGAACGTTCCGCCGACCAGTCGAAAGGGCGCGCGCTTTCCACATCCATGTTCAGCCGCTGGGTAGCAAAATGAGCCGTGACGACGATTTCTCAAAAGGCCAACGGGCCGAATATTCGAAAGTCGGACAGGTCAAGGAAGTCACCAGCCTTACCAATCCCATTGTGAAGGACCTGCGCTCGCTGGCGCTGAAAAAATTCCGCGACCAGCAGGGCGTGTTTCTGGCCGAAGGGCTGAAGCTTGTCATCGACGCGCTGGAACAGGACTGGCGCATCAAGACGCTTGTCTTTGCGAAATCCGGCAAGGGCAACAAAATGGTTGAGCAGGTCGCCGCCCGCACCTTCGCCAAGGGCGGACTGGTGCTGGAAGTGACCGAAAAGATCATGGCCGCCATTACCCGCCGCGATAATCCGCAGATGGTGGTCGGCGTCTTCGAGCAGCAGTACCGCCCGCTTGCAAGCCTCAAGCCAAAGGGCAACGACGTCTATATCGCGCTCGACCGCGTGCGTGACCCGGGCAATCTTGGCACTGTCATCCGCACCGCGGATGCGGTCAGCGCCAAGGGCGTTATTCTGATCGGCGACACGACCGATCCCTATTCGCTGGAAACCGTGCGGGCCACCATGGGCTCGGTCTTTTCCATGCCGCTCTATAAGGTGAGCGAAGCCGATTTCCTCAACTGGCGCAAAGGCGTGTCCGGTCTCGTCGTCGGCACGCACCTGAAAGGCGCGGTCGACTATCGCACCATTCCCTATGCCAACAAGCCGGTCGTGCTGATGATGGGCAATGAGCAGCAGGGCCTGCCGGACAGCCTTGCCGGTGCCTGCGACAAGCTTGCCCGCATCCCGCAGGCGGGACGTGCCGATTCTCTCAATCTTGCCATTGCCACCGGCGTGATGCTCTACGAAATCCGTCGCGACGCGCTCACGCTTGATGAAAGGGCTTCCGGATGAAGCGGCACGCTGTCTGGTCCTCACTTTTTGTCGTCATTCTCACCATACTGATCGATCAGGGCGTCAAGCATCTGGTGGAAACACGGATGGGCTACGGCCAGCAGATCGACCTTCTGCCGTTTCTCGCATTGTTCCGCACGCACAATGAAGGCATCGCCTTTTCCATGCTGGCCTGGCTGCACGACTGGGGACTGGTCGCGATCACTGCCGCAGTTATCCTGTTCGTGCTTTATCTGTGGTGGACCAACGCTCCGGACCGCATTTTCGCGCGTTACGGTTTTGCGCTTGTCGTCGGGGGGGCTATCGGCAATCTGATCGACCGGGTGATGCACGGCTATGTCGTGGACTATATTCTGTTCCACCTGCCGACATGGTCATTCGCCGTGTTCAATCTCGCCGACACGTTCATAACCATCGGCGCTGGGCTCATCATTCTGGAAGAATTTCTCGGCTGGCGTCGCGAGCGGGCCGCCCGCTGACAAGGCAGCTTGATCGGTTTCAGCCTTTCGCATAATTTAATCTCGTGAAATTATAAGATTTTTGAAGAGGATACGGTCCATCCACTTGAATTGACACATTGGTGACATGCTTCTGTCATCCTCGCGTAGCACTGAATCTGTAATGCTTCGGCGGAACTGGACGTCGTGTCCACGCAATCTTGTCCGAACATGGATTGGAATGGTTCCTGCTGAAATATCGGTGGGAAAGCCGTTCAGGAATACGTGAATAGACAAATCAGGAGCCATCATCATGACAGTACTGCTTGGAATGGACCAGCAAATCATTGATGATACCGTCATGTCAGGCTTAGAAGCACAACAGGCGCTGTTCGCGTCCGGCGGCGATCCCATCGTTCTGGGACGCATCGGATCGCTGGAAGTACGGCTTGCCAATTCACCTGAGGCCGTGGAAGCCGCGCAGGAATTGCGCTTTCGTGTCTTCTTCGACGAAATGGGTGCGCGCCGCGAAAGCATCGAGGCTGTGGAGCTTCGCGATGCCGACCGCTTCGACGCTATTTGCGATCATCTGCTTGTTTACGATACCGCCCTGCCCGTGCCGGAACACCAGCAGATTGTCGGCACCTATCGTCTGATGCGGAGCGATCAGGCCGACAAAGCGCTCGGCTTCTACTCCGCCGATGAATATGACGTGCAGCGTCTGGCCCTTTCGCGCCCAAATCTTCGTCTGCTCGAACTGGGTCGCTCCTGCGTGAAGGCGGAATATCGCTCCAAGCGCACCGTCGAGCTGCTGTGGCAAGGTGCCTGGGCCTACTGCCGACGCCACTCCATCGATGTGATGTTCGGCTGCGCCTCCTTCCACGGGGCCGTGCCTGCCGCGCATGCGCTCGGTCTGTCGTTCCTGCATCACAACTGCCGGGCCACCCCGGACTGGGACGTGCGCGCCCTGCCGCACCGCTATCAGGCCATGGACCTGATGCCGAAGGAAGCCATCAACAACAAGGTTGCACTCTTCTCGATGCCGCCGCTGGTGAAAGGCTATCTGCGCCTTGGCGCGATGATTGGGGATGGTGCCGTGATCGACGAAGCATTCGGCACTACCGATGTGTTCATCATCCTGCCAATTGAGCGCATCTCCAGCCGCTACATTACTTATTACGGCGCTGAAGCGAACAGGTTTGTTTAGTCTGTAGATATTTCCCCTGGCCCTTCGAGACGGCCCTACGGGCCTCCTCAGGATGAGGGGAAATCATCTGGATACCCCTCGCCGGAAAACTCGACGCCCTCACCCTGAGGTGCGGAGCATAGCGAAGCCTCGAAGGGCGAGGGTCCAGAATCTCACGCCTTTCCGGCCAGTTCCTTCAACTTATAAATCAGGTCGAGCGCTTCACGGGGCGTCAGTTCGTCAGGGCTGATGGCAGAGACGGCTTTCGCCAGTTCGCTGTCCTTCATTTGCACCTGCGGCTTCGGCTTTTCCTGCTGCAAGACGACGGAGAACAGCGGCAGATCATCGATCAGCTTGTCCGCCTTGCCGGAAGTTTCACCGGCTTCCAGCTGGTGCAGCACATCGCGCGCACGATTGACGACCGCCTCGGGCAGACCGGCAAGACGCGCGACCTGCACGCCGTAGGAACGGTCGGCAGCCCCCTTTGCCACTTCATGCAGGAAGACGACATCATTGTCCCATTCCTTCACCCGCATGGTGACGTTGGAAAGCCGCTCCAGCTTTTCCGAAAGTGCCGTCATTTCGTGGAAATGCGTGGCAAACAGCGCACGGCAGCGGTTCTTCTCATGCAGATATTCGACCGCAGCCCAGGCAATGGAAAGCCCGTCGAAAGTCGCCGTACCGCGCCCGATCTCGTCAAGAATCACCAGCGAACGCTCGCCTGCCTGATTGAGGATCGCTGCCGTTTCCACCATTTCGACCATGAAGGTTGAACGCCCGCGCGCCAGATCGTCGGAAGCGCCGACACGGCTGAACAGGCGATCCACGACACCAATCTGCGCGGAACCGGCAGGGACGAAGGAACCCATCTGTGCGAGAATGGCAATCAAAGCGTTCTGGCGCAGGAATGTCGATTTACCGCCCATGTTCGGGCCGGTCAGAAGCCAGATCGCACCGTTGCCTCCATCCTTCTGTGGGGAGAGATCGCAATCATTGGCGACGAACGGATTGGCCGCCTGACGTCGCAGGGCCTGTTCGACCACCGGATGACGGCCTGCCACGATATTGAAGGACAGGCTGTCATCGACCTGCGGGCGGCAATAGCCCTGCTCATCCGCCAGCACGGCGAGCGCTGCCGAAACGTCGAAAACCGCGAGCGCCGATGCAGCCGCTCGGATGCTGTCGGCATGGGAGACGGCCTCCGCCGTCAGTTCCTCGAACACGGCAAGCTCGATGGACAAGGCGCGGTCTGCGGCATTGGCGATCTTGCTTTCCAGTTCCGCCAGCTCGGTCGTGGTAAAGCGCATCGCATTGGCCATGGTCTGCCGGTGGATGAAACGGCCCTTGGCTTCATCCGTATCCGTCATCGCCCCGGCGTTGTTGGCAGTCACCTCGATGAAATAGCCAAGCACATTGTTGTGCTTGATCTTGAGCGACTTGATGCCGGTCTCTTCTATATAATCAGCCTGGAGACCGGCGATTACGCGGCGTGACTGATCGCGCAAGGCCCGCATTTCATCAAGCTCGGCATTATAGCCTGCCCGCACGAAACCGCCTTCGCGTTTGAGAAGCGGCAATTCGTCGGCCAGGGCCCGGTCAAGATGCGCGGTAAAGATGGCGGGCATGGCGCTGACGGCATCGCGGGCATGTGCCAGTTCGTCCGGCAGCAACGCACTTTCCAACAGGTTTGCAATCGTGTGCGCAGCCTCGAAACCCCGCGCGAGGCTGCCCAGATCGCGCGGCCCGCCGCGTCCGACCGCAAGGCGCGAAAGCGCGCGCGGCATATCCGCCACACCTTTCAGTTCCGCACGCATGGCTTCGCAGAGCGACGGCTCGCTCAGGAACCAGGAAACGGAATCAAGCCGCAGCGCAATTTCCTTCGGATTGGTGAGCGGCGCGGTCAGGCGCTCGGCGAGAAGCCGCGCCCCACCGCCAGTCACCGTGCGATCAACTGCCTTCAACAGGCTGCCGTCGCGGTTGCCCGACATGGTGCGGGCAAGCTCCAGGCTGGCGCGTGTGGCCGGGTCGATGAAAAGCGTACCGCCCTCATGCTCGCGTTCCGGTCGCATCAGGGGCGGACGCTCGGAAATCTGCGTCTTTTCGATATAGGCAATCGCGCCGGAAATCGCCGACAGCTCGGAGCGGCTGAACTGGCCGAAGCCATCCAGCGTCGCGACGTTGAAATAGCGCTGGATACGCGCTTCCGCAGCCGCGCTGTCGAAAAGTGTCGCCGGTTGCGGCGTCACCGCCTTGCCGACCAGATCGAAGACGGGGCGCAATTCCTCATCGTGGAAGGCGCTGTCGGCTACCACCAGCTCACGCGGATCCACCCGCATCACATCGGCGAAAAGCCGATCGGGCGTTGTTTCCGCCACGCGGAAGGTGCCGGTAGAAATATCGATCCAGGCAAGCGCCAGTGCGCCATCGCCGCGCGTGCGCCCCATCGCCATCAGGAAATTGGCTTGCGCTGGGTCCAGCAGCTTTTCCTCAGTCAGCGTGCCGGGCGTGACGAGGCGGATCACATCGCGCTTCACCACGGATTTGGAGCCGCGCTTCTTCGCTTCCGCCGGGTCTTCAACCTGCTCGCAGACTGCAACCCGGTAGCCCTTGGCGATCAGCTTTTGCAGATAATCGTCGGCGGCATGGACAGGCACGCCGCACATCGGAATATCCTCGCCCAGATGTTTGCCGCGCTTGGTAAGCGTAATGCCCAGCGCCCCAGATGCCTCCACGGCGTCATCGAAGAACAATTCGTAGAAATCGCCCATGCGATAAAAGAGCAGCGAATCGACATTCGCGGCCTTGATCTCGATATATTGCTCCATCATGGGCGTCAGGCGAACGGGCGCTGCCTCGGCGGCATCTTCTTCCGCTTCCAACATATTTTCGCTCGCCTTCGATTCCATCGGTAAACCTTCATTTATTGCCTGGCAAACAATGCCAGGGTCATAAAATTTCGTATTCCATCGTTTTTGGATGAATATCTATTCCCGCAAGCGCTGTTTACACAATGCGTGACTGGCGCTATCGAGGTTCTCCCGCAGATGAAACCGGAGGGAACATGCCAGCCTCGACGCCGAAGGGCAACACATCAGAACGCGCACCCACAGCCAGTGAGAAGGAAGCGCTAGACTTTCACGCGCAGGGTCGCCCGGGCAAGCTGGAGATCAACCCCACCAAGCCCATGACCACGCAGCGCGATCTGTCGCTCGCCTATTCTCCGGGCGTTGCCGTGCCCGTAAAGGCAATCGCCGAAGACGCCGCCCGCGCCTACGACTATACGGCGAAGGGCAATCTGGTCGCCGTCATTTCGAACGGCACCGCCATTCTGGGCCTCGGCAATCTGGGTGCGCTCGCATCCAAGCCCGTCATGGAAGGCAAGGCCGTGCTGTTCAAGCGCTTTGCCGATGTCGACTCCATCGATCTTGAAGTCGACACCACCGATATCGACGCTTTCATCAATGCGGTGCGCTATCTCGGCCCGTCCTTCGGCGGCATCAATCTGGAAGATATCAAGGCGCCCGACTGCTTCATCATCGAGAGTCGCCTGCGCGAACTGATGGACATTCCCGTTTTCCACGATGACCAGCATGGAACGGCCATCATCGCCGCCGCCGGCCTCATCAATGCGCTGCATCTGACGGGTCGCGACATGAAGACGACGAAGCTCGTCTGCAATGGCGCGGGATCAGCCGGCATCGCCTGTATAGAACTCATCAAGGCCATGGGCTTTGCTTCAGAAAACGTCATCTTGTGCGACACCAAGGGCGTCGTCTGGCAGGGTCGCGAAGAGGGCATGAACCAGTGGAAATCGGCGCATGCGGTAAAGACCGACAAGCGGTCGCTGGCGGATGCCATGAATGGCGCGGATGTGGTGTTCGGCCTTTCGGCCAAAGGCGCGTTCACGGAAGACATGGTGCGCTCCATGGCGCCGAACCCGATCATCTTCGCCATGGCCAATCCCGACCCGGAAGTGACGCCTGAAGAAGTGGCGCGCATCCGCGACGACGCCATCGTTGCGACTGGCCGTTCGGATTATCCGAACCAGGTCAACAACGTGCTTGGCTTCCCCTACATCTTCCGCGGCGCGCTCGACGTGCGTGCGACCACCATCAACGATGCGATGAAAATCGCCGCCGTCAACGCGCTGGCCGAACTTGCCCGTGAGGACGTGCCCGACGATGTTGTCGCTGCCTATCAGGGGAGCCGCCCGCGCTTCGGCCCGAACTACATCATCCCGGTGCCGTTCGACCCGCGCCTGCTTGCATCCGTCTCGGCTGCCGTCGCCAAGGCCGCGATGGAAACCGGCGTTGCCGGACGCGCCATTGCCGACATCGAAGGCTACAAGCGCGAACTGTCGGCCCGTCGCGATCCGATCGCCTCGACCCTTCGCGGCATCTATGAACGCGTGCGCCGCCAGCCGAAGCGCATCGTCTTTGCCGAAGGCGAGGAAGAACAGGTGATGCGTGCTGCCGTTTCCTACGTCAATCAGGGGCTCGGCACCGCTATTCTGGTGGGCCGCGAGGAACGGGTGCAGGATACGGCGAAGGCTGCCGGTCTCGACCTCGACCGTCCGGGCATCGAAATCATCAATGCGCGCCTGTCGAGCCGCAATGCGGCCTACGCCGACTATCTCTACGAGAAGTTACAGCGCAAGGGCTACCTGACGCGCGATTGCCACCGCCTCATCAACAATGACCGCAATCATTTTGCGGCATGCATGGTGGCGCTGGGTGATGCGGATGGCATGGTGACGGGCGTGACCCGCAATTATGCGACGGGTCTCGACGACGTGCGTCGCGTCATCGATTCCAAGCCCGGCCATCGCGTGGTTGGCGTTTCCATCGCGCTCTGCCGTGGGCGCACCGTGTTTATCGCCGATACTGCCGTCCATGAAATGCCGACCGCAGCCGAGCTTGCCGATATCGCAGTAGAGGCTGCGGGCATGGCGCGCCGCATGGGTTATGTACCGCGCGTGGCGCTCACCGCCTTCTCGACCTTCGGCCATATGGGCGGCGAACGTTCCGCCCGCATTCAGGAAGCCGTCCGCATTCTTGCAACGCGCCATGTGGATTTCGAATTCGACGGCGAAATGAGTGCCGATGTGGCGCTGAACCCCAAGCTGATGGAACAATATCCGTTCATCCGCCTGTCGGGTCCGGCCAATGTGATCGTCACACCCGACAATCACTCTGCGTCGATTGCCGCCGACATGCTGCAGGAGCTGGGTGGCGCAACCATCATCGGCCCGCTGCTCGTCGGCCTCGACAAGCCTGCTCAGATCGTCACCATCGGTGCGAAGGATTCCGACATCGTCAACATGGCGGCAATCACCGCCTACAATGCGACGAACTGAAAGATCAGCGAATAGTAATACGAAGGCCGGGGTCTCCCCGGCCTTTGCATAAAAGCGGCTATTGAGCGGTTCCGGTTAAAACGGAATCGTCGGAACCGCGCTAAGTATTTGTTTTGTCGCATTTGCCACACGCAAAACCGCTTCGCACTTTTGCTGGAAATGCTCTAGGATGGCCATCGTCCACTATCCTTTCCCCGCAAACCGGATCTACATGCCGCATGAGCGCACACGACCTTAAGCTGGAAGAGATCGTCAATCCCGAGACGCTGCGCCGCAAGCTCAACGAACTGGCGGATTCCACGGACGAAAACTACACCAGCCCTACCGTGCGCAAAGTGGTGCTTCAGGCATTGAAGGACGCGCTGGTGCGCGGCCGCGCCAACGCGGAAGGCATGTTGATGAAGGACGGCGGCGGCACGCTCTGCGCCAAACGCCTTTCCTTTCTGATGGACACGCTGATTGAGACGCTGTTCGAATTCGCCACCACCAAAGCCTATCCGATGATCAATCCGTCGAAGGCGGAAAACATGGCCATCGTCGCGGTGGGCGGCTACGGGCGCGGCGGGCTGGCGCCAGGGTCGGATATCGATCTTCTGTTTCTGCTGCCCTACAAGCAGACTCCGTGGGGCGAGCAGGTGGTCGAATACATGCTCTACATGCTGTGGGACATGGGACTGAAAGTCGGACACTCCACGCGCAACATCGATGAGTGCATCCGTCTGGCGCGCGAGGACATGACGATCCGCACGGCAGTTCTCGATGCGCGGTTTCTCACCGGCAATCGCGAACTCTTCAAATCGCTTGTTGGCCGCTTCGACGAGGAAATCGTCAAGGATACGGGACCTGAATTCATTCAGGCCAAGCTTGCCGAACGCGATCAGCGCCACCGCAAGGCAGGCGAAACCCGCTATCTGGTCGAGCCGAACGTCAAGGAAGGCAAGGGCGGGCAGCGCGACCTGCATACGCTGTTCTGGATCACCAAGTATTTTTACCGCGTCAAGACGAAGGAAGAGCTGGTCAAGCTCGGTGTTCTGTCGCGGGCCGAACTGAAACTGTTCAACAAGGCGGAAGATTTTCTCTGGGCGGTGCGGTGCCACATGCACTTCGCAACGCTGAAGGCAGAAGAGCGGCTTTCCTTCGACATCCAGCCGGAAATCGCCCAGCGCCTTGGCTATACGGCGCATCCCGGCCAGAACTATGTCGAACGGTTCATGAAGCATTACTTCCTCGTGGCGAAGGATGTGGGCGATCTCACCCGCATCATCAGCGCAGCGCTGGAGGAGCAGCAGGCCAAGCATGTGCCGGGCTTCAACCGCATCTTCCTCACCTTTTCACGGCGCAAGCGCAAGCTTTCCGCAGACGGCGATTTCGTTTCGGAAAATCACCGCATCAACATCGCGCGGCCCGATGTTTTCAAGGAGGACCCGGTCAACATCATCCGTCTCTTCCATCTGGCAGACAAGCACGGGCTGGAATTTCATCCCGAAGCGATGCAAAGCCTCACCCGCTCCTTGAAACTTATCAACGCCGATCTGCGCGAGAATCCCGAAGCCAACCGGCTTTTTCTCGAAATCCTGACCTCGCCGCGCAATCCCGAACTCATTCTGCGCCGCATGAACGAATCCGGCGTACTCGGAAAGTTCATTCCGGATTTCGGCAAGATCGTCGCCATGATGCAGTTCAACATGTACCACCATTATACGGTGGACGAGCATCTGCTGCGCTGCATCGCTGTGCTGTCGGAAATCGAGCATGGCGAGCTTGAAAACGAACATCCGCTTTCAAACCACCTCATCACGACGGTGAAGCGCGACCGCAACCTGCTTTATGTGGCCCTGCTCTTGCACGACATCGCCAAGGGGCGACCGGAAGACCACTCGGTTGCCGGTGCGCGCATTGCCCGCAAGCTCGGTCCCCGCTTCGGTCTCAGCCCCGCCGAAACCGAAACCGTCGAATGGCTTGTGCGGGAACATCTGACCATGAGCATGGTGGCGCAATCGCGCGACCTCAATGATCGCAAGACCATCATCGACTTCGCCGATACAGTGCAGACGATGGAGCGGTTGAAGCTTCTCCTGATCCTCACCGTCTGCGACATCAAGGCGGTCGGCCCCGGTGTATGGAACGGCTGGAAGGGCCAGCTTCTGCGCACGCTCTTCTACGAAACCGAGCTGGTCCTGACCGGCGGTTTCTCGGAACTGTCCCGCGCCGACCGTGACTATCAGGCGCGAGAGGCGCTGGCAGAACGGCTTTCCGACTGGCCCAAGGACAAGCGCGATGCCTATCTGGCCCTCCACTACACCAACTATTTCCTGACCGTCAGCCTCGAGGATCAGGTCCGGCACGCCCATTTCATCCGCGAAGCCGACCGCAACGAGCGGGCGCTGGCCACCATGGCGAAGCCACACACCTTCGAGGCCGTGACCGAAATCACGGTGCTGGCGCCCGACCATCCCCGCCTCCTGTCGATCATAACGGGCGCCTGCGCGGCGGCAGGGGCCAACATCGTCGACGCGCAGATTTTCACCACCGGCGACGGGCGGGCGCTCGATACCATTCTCATCAGCCGTGAATTCGATACCGACGACGACGAGCGCCGCCGTGCCGAACGCGTCGGCAAGGTCATTGAGGACGTCCTGTCCGGCAAGGCGCATTTGCCCGACGTTCTGGCCAAGCGTACCAAGCCGAAGAAGGCCGCCAAGGCTTTCAAGGTGGAGCCGCGTGTCGAGATCAACAACACGTTCTCCAACAAGTTCACAGTCATCGAGGTGGAAGGCCTGGACCGCCCGGGCCTGCTTTCGGAACTGACCGGCCTTATTTCCGACCTTTCGCTGGATATTGCTTCTGCCCATATCACCACGTTTGGCGAGAAGGTGATTGACAGTTTTTACGTAACCGACCTAGTGGGCCACAAGATTTCAAATGCCACCCGTCAGGGCAATATCAGGCGCAAGCTGCTTGGTGTGCTGGGCGCGGAAAATGGCAGCAAGACAAACGGCCGCTCGTCGCAGGCCGCAGCATAGGTTTTTCAGTAAATGAGTTTGGTCAAAAAGTTCGCCACGGTCGCGTCCGGAACGCTGATGAGCCGCATTTTCGGCTTCACCCGCGAGATGTTCATGGCGGCGGCACTCGGCACCGGACCGGTGGCCGATGCCTTCAATGCCGCTTTCCGTTTCCCGAACACCTTTCGACGACTCTTTGCCGAAGGCGCCTTCAACTCCGCTTTCGTGCCGCTTTTTGCCAAGGAGATCGAAAAGAACGGCATGGACGGCGCGCGTCGCTTTTCCGAAGAAGTGTTCGGCGTGCTCTTTACCGTGCTCCTGTTCCTGACCATCGTGATGGAACTTTCGATGCCCTTCATCGTGCGGACCGTGATCGCACCGGGCTTCACCGACGATCCGGTGAAGTTCGAGAACACGGTGCGCCTCGCCGTCATCATGTTCCCCTACCTTGCCTGCATGTCGCTTGCCGCGATGATGGGCGGGATGCTGAATTCGCTGCACCGTTATTTCGCGGCGGCAATAGCCCCGGTCTTTCTCAACATCATCCTGATCGGCGTCCTGGCCGTGGCCTGGTGGCGCGGCTATGATGCGCTGGCCGTGGGATATGGCCTTTCCTGGGGCGTCATGGCTGCGGGCCTGGTGCAGCTTGCCATCGTCTGGATTGCCGTGCGCAATGCAGGCATCAAGATCGGCTTCCGCCGTCCGCGCCTCACGCCCAATGTCAGGCGGCTTCTGGTGCTGGCGCTTCCTGCCGCCATCACCGGGGGCATCACGCAAATCAACCTGCTCATCAACACCAATATCGCGTCGGGCATGGAAGGCGCGGTTTCCTCGCTCGTTTATGCGGACCGCATCTATCAGCTTCCACTCGGTGTCGTCGGCATCGCGGTCGCGACCGTGCTTCTGCCGGAACTGTCACGCGCATTGCGTGGCGGTCACATGAAGGAAGCGTCGAACCTGCAAAACCGTTCGGTCGAGTTCACCTTGTTCCTCACGCTGCCAGCCGCGGCCGCCCTCCTCGTCATGTCGGAGCCAATCGTGCGGCTCCTGTTCGAACGCGGCAAGTTCAGCCCGGATTCCACGCTCGTCGTCTCCAATATTCTGGCGATCTATGGCCTCGGTCTTCCTGCTTTCGTGCTGATAAAGGCGTTCATTCCGGGCTTCTTTGCCCGCGAGGATACCCGCACACCGATGATCTTCGCTGCCATTTCGGTGGCGGTGAATGTCTCGCTTGCCATCTCGCTTTTCCCCCATTTCGGGCCGACGGGCATCGCCACCGCCGAAATCGTCGCTGGGTGGGTCAATGCTGTGCTGCTTTTTGCGACACTGGTGAAGCGGGGCCATTGGGGACAGGATATTCCACTCCTCACCCGCATCCCGCGTCTTCTCGTGGCTGCCGCGATCATGGCTGTCGGCATCCATTTTGCCATCGGCTACTTCGCCCACGAGCTTTCCTCGGCTGCGCCGCTTGTTGTACGGGCGGGAACCGTGACCGCAATCGTCATTGCCGCAATGGTCGTTTATTTCGGCTTTGCCTTTGGTCTCGGCGGCGCCAATACCGGGATGATCCGCCGCAACATAAAGCGCGGTGCGGCAAAGAAAGCGCCTGAAAGCGAGCAATAATTCGCGCTTGAAAGGCGACTGCGTCTCTGCGAAAAGACCAGCATTCAAAATCCCCGCTCTCCACCGGCGGGGCTAACTTTTTTAGGAAACGATCATGAGCACGTTCAAACCGCTTGTTTTCTCCGGCGCCCAACCGACCGGAAATCTTCACCTCGGCAATTATCTCGGGGCAATCAAGCGGTGGGTGGACATGCAGGACACCAACGACTGCATTTATTGCGTCGTTGATATGCATGCGCTGACCATTTCACCCGATCCAGCCGAGTTGACGAACTCGACCCGGGAAGTGACCGCTGCCTATCTCGCCGCTGGCGTCGATCCGAAGAAGAGCATCGTCTTCAACCAGAGCCGCGTCATGCAGCATGCGGAGCTGGCATGGGTGTTCAACTGCGTCGCGCGCATCGGCTGGATGAGCCGCATGACCCAGTTCAAGGACAAGGCAGGCAAGGACCGCGAAAATGCTTCCCTCGGACTGTTCGCCTATCCGAGCCTGATGGCCGCCGACATCCTGCTTTACCGCGCCACTGCCGTCCCTGTTGGCGAGGACCAGAAGCAGCATCTGGAACTGACCCGCGATATCGCGCAGAAGTTCAACAACGACTATTCCGACCGTATCGCCTCGCTTGGGGTCGGTGTGGATATGAAGGTCGGTGACGAGCGGGTCTCTGGCTTCTTCCCGCTCACCGAGCCGGTTATTTCCGGCCCGGCCATGCGGATCATGTCGCTGCGCGACGGCACCAAGAAGATGTCGAAGTCCGATCCGTCGGATCTGTCGCGCATCAACCTGATCGACGACGAAGAGACCATCACCAAGAAGATCCGCAAGGCAAAGACCGACTCGGATGGCCTGCCGACGGAACTCGACGGCCTCGACGGACGTCCGGAAGCGGATAATCTGGTTGGCATCTATGCAGCACTTTCCGCTCGATCGAAGGAAGACGTGCTCAACGAATTCGGCGGACGCCAGTTCTCCGAATTCAAGGCATCGCTTGCCGATCTGGCGGTCGCGAAGCTTTCGCCGATCACCCATGAGATGCGTCGGCTGGTGGCTGACCCGGCCTACATCGACAGCGTTCTGCGCGATGGCGGCGAACGGGCCGGCGTGATCGCCGAACAGACCATGCGTCATGTCCGCGACATCGTCGGCTGGCTGCAGAACTAAATCCCGATTGACCAGCGGGCGGCAGCTTTTTTGCTGCCGTCCTCTCCGTTCGAAGATCGACTTTCGATCCTCAAGCTCCTGCAAATGTCAGCTTGCAGATGGCCGGTCCCGATGGCAAATTGCGGCCATGGTATCAAAACGACTTAGCCGGGAAGCCGGTCACCGCCGCAAGTTTCTTGCCGTCATCGACGAGACGCCCGAGTGCGGGCGCGCCGTTGCCTATGCCGCACGCCGTGCAAAAAACACGGGCGGCTCGCTCATCCTGCTTTTCGTGATCGATGACTCCGATTTCCAGCAAATTCTGGGCGTTGGAGAAATCATGCGCGCAGAAGCACAGGATCGCGCGCAGGCGGCGCTGGAAAAATTCGCGGCAACCGTGCGCACGGATCAAGGGATCGAGCCGGAAATCAGCATTCGCGAGGGCGAAACCGCCGCAGAGCTGATCAGCCTCATCGAGGAAGATCAGGATATCGCCATTCTGGTTCTGGCTGCCGGTTCGGGCAAGGAAGGCCCCGGCCCCCTGGTGCAATCGCTTGCCAGCCGCTCGCAGTTCCCGATCCCGGTCACGGTCATTCCGGCAGGTATGAGCGACGACGACATTGATGCGGTGACGTGATCACCCTATATTGATGGCAACTGACACGCGCAGCATCGGGACAGCACTTGCGTCCATATGGATCTGCGCTTACGAGAATCGTTCCAAAATCTGAAAGCGGGACAACTGGCATGTTCATCCAGACTGAAACCACGCCCAACCCGGCGACCCTGAAGTTTCTTCCCGGCAAGGTCGTCATGCCGGAAGGCACCGCCGATTTCCGCGACCCTTCCACCGCTGGCAACACGTCGCCGCTCGCAGCCAAGCTTTTTTCGGTTCCAGGCGTAACCGGTGTTTTCTTCGGCTATGATTTCATCACCGTAACGAAGGATGATGGCGAGTGGCAGCACTTGAAGCCTGCCATTCTCGGCACGATCATGGAACATTTCATGTCCGGTGCGCCTGCAATGGCAGGCAACAGCAATGCGGATGCCGCCGCTGCCCATGGCGACGAAGAATTCTTCGATGAAGCCGATGCGGAAACCGTCGAAATCATCAAGGAACTGATCGAAACCCGCGTTCGTCCAGCCGTTGCGCAGGACGGCGGCGACATCACGTTCCGTGGCTTTGAAAACGGCACCGTATTCCTCAACATGAAGGGCGCCTGCTCGGGTTGCCCGTCATCGACGGCAACGCTGAAGCACGGCATTCAAAACCTCCTGCGCCATTTCGTGCCGGAAGTGCAGCAGGTCGAACAGATTTGATCTGTTTGAAATTGCAAGTGAAAAAGGCCGCCTGAAGCGGCCTTTTTCATATCCGGATGGCCCAGCTTATTGCTTTACGATGACCTTCGCGCCCTGTTCGGTGCGGTCGTAAAGATCCATGATATCCTGATTCATGAGACGGATGCAGCCGGAAGACATTGCCTTGCCGATGGACCACCATTCCGGCGTTCCGTGAAGACGATAGCCCGTGTCGCCACCCTTGTTGTAAAGATAAAGGGCGCGCGCGCCGAGCGGATTACGCAGGCCGGGGTCCATGCCGTTCCGATACTTTGCAAGTTCCGGCTGCCGCTTGATCATGGCGGAAGGCGGTGTCCAGGTCGGCCATTCGCGCTTCATGGCGACCCGCGCCGTGCCGGACCATTCAAAACCTTCACGCCCGACGCCAATGCCATAGCGCATGGCCTTGCCTTCCGGCATGATGAGGTAAAGGAACTTTTCCCGCGTATCGACGATGATCGTGCCCGGCTTTTCGTCCGTCGGATATTTGACGATCTGGCGACGATATTGCGGTTGAATCTTTTCGCTCGGGATCGCCGGGACGACATAGCCGGCATCAGTGACCGAAGAATAGGAAGCGGTATAAAATGTGCCGCCTACGGTCGAGCAGCCAGCCAACACACTGCCCAGAAAGAGAGCCGCCGTCAGATTTAGGACGCGAGAATTCATGCATTCCCCCAGATTGGTTCATTCCGTCAATGGGACCGCGATGGGCCGGAGATAGATGCGAATCGTTCGTTGTCGTTGAAGATGGGGCAGTATTGTTAACCAGACGTTAACCGTAAATTGAAAATTCCTTGATTAAGACATTTTTTGGCCATGTTTTGCGCAGCCGCCGCAGTTTTCGTCCGGCATGCCGCTGATTTCCGATTGTTTCGCTCTAAAACCGGGCACAAAATGCGCCCATGCCCATTGTGATTCCCAACCAGACCCATCCACTTTCCGACGGCAGGCAGTCTGAGAACGCCATGCTTGTGCGGCGCGGCGTCCAGCGCCTTTTTCTGGAAATGGGACTTGCCACTTTGCCCGAACTGCCGCTGGCGTCGGGCCGGCGCGCCGATCTGATTGCGCTCAGCCGCAAAGGCGAAATCTGGATCGTGGAGATCAAATCATCCATCGAGGACTGGAAGACCGATCGCAAATGGCCCGAATATCGCGCCTATTGCGACCGGCTGTTCTTCGCCACCCACCCGGCAGTGCCGAGCGAAATCTTTCCGCAGGAA
The DNA here is from genome assembly GCF_000182645.1 of Brucella intermedia LMG 3301. NCBI lineage: Bacteria > Pseudomonadati > Pseudomonadota > Alphaproteobacteria > Hyphomicrobiales > Brucellaceae > Brucella > Brucella intermedia. Next base: position 166,852 of record NZ_ACQA01000001.1, on the reverse strand, counting down.
TGCGGCTTCATTCTCTCTGATGGCTATGGAGCGGAAATTATGCGCGATGCGCCGGAGCACAAATTACCCGGTGCGACGCGAAAAGCGCTGATGCTTCGCTTTGCGCGGGCGGGCGCCTCCCGCCTGACGATCGCCGAATTGGCTGGTCTCGACGTACCCGAGACGGAAATCGATTGATCTGGCAGTCCGAATTAGAGCGCGTTTCGATCTGATTGGATCAGATCGGCGCTCCAGGTTCTTCTATTTTATGCTCTAACGCGGTGCGCGCTTGGCCAGAATGCGCTGCAAAGTGCGGCGGTGCATGTTGAGACGACGTGCGGTTTCGGAGACATTGCGCTCGCACATTTCGTAAACCCGCTGGATGTGCTCCCAGCGAACCCGGTCAGCGGACATGGGATTTTCCGGCGGCGCAACCTTTTCGCCGGGGCGGCGGGTCAATGCTGCAAAGACCTCATCGGCATCGGCGGGCTTCGACAGATAATCGATGGCGCCAAGCTTAACGGCATTCACAGCGGTTGCGATATTTCCGTAGCCGGTAAGAACGATAGCGCGCGTGTCAGCGCGGCGCGAGCGAATCGCCTCGATGATGTCGAGACCATTGCCATCGCCGAGCCGCATGTCCACGACCGCATAGGCCGGTGCCGCTGCCTTGGCGGCGGCGATGCCTTCCTCAACCGATTCCGCAGTCGTCACCTGGAAACCCCGGCTCTCCATGGCGCGGGCAAGGCGCTGCAAGAAGGGCTTGTCGTCATCAACCAGAAGGAGGGTCGGATCGTTGCCTATGGCTTCGGTGTCTTCCTGCTTCAAGTCGTCCATCGGGTGCTTCCTGCCTGTATTTTTCTTTCCTTATTGATACCCCTGCGTCAAAAAGTCAAATAGCCACTGAATTGTTGAAGCAATTTCAGCAGGAGGTCCAGCGCTGGGACAATGCAAGCCCTTGTATTCAAATGCTATTTTGAAACACGGACACGAGGATTTGATAGGAAAATCCAATACCTGCCCGCAAGCGTGCTTCAGACAGACGTAAATGCGGAACGCGGCCAGACCACCTTTACCTCCGCGCCCTGCCCCGGATTGTTGCGATTGCGGAAGGTGATGTGCGCGCCCGAGCGTTCCAGCAGGGTTTTGGCGATGAAGAGGCCGAGGCCCAAACCACCGCCATTTCGGGTATTGTCGCGGCTTGTCATGTAGGGCTCGCCGATCCGGTCGAGGATTTCGGGTTTGAACCCCTCGCCGTCATCCTGGATGGTTACGCTCACATTGCCGTCAGTCCAGCCCCAGGTGACATTGACCGTCCCGCGCGCAAAATCGACGGCATTCTCCACCAGGTTGCCCAGGCCATAGAGCAGGCCGGGGTTGCGCCGGGTGACGGGTTCCGGCTTCGGACCTTCCATCTTTTGCACGTCAATGGTGATACCGAAGTTGCGGTGCGGCGCGATGACCTCCTCGATGAGCGATGAGAGCGGCAGGCGCGACATGTGTTCTTCGCCTTCGGAGGAAAGACTGGTCAGGCGCCTGAGAATTTCCCGGCAGCGCTGGGTCTGCGAATGCAGCAACGCGATATCTTCGGCAAGGCCCGGATCGGTGGTGTGGGCGCGCTGCATTTCCTTCACCACCAATGCAATGGTTGCAAGCGGCGTGCCCAGTTCATGGGCCGCTGCAGCAGCCAGCCCATCCAGCGCCGACAGATGCTGTTCGCGCTGGAGAATAAGTTCCGCGGCGCTCAATGCGTCGCCCAGCTGGCGCGCTTCCTCGGCGATGCGATAGGCATAGACCGCGGTGAACCCGAGCGCGGAAATGATGGCGCACCAGATGCCGATTACGAACAGGAACGGCAGGTTCAACGTTTCACCCGGATACCAGGGCAGCGGTTCGTGCCTGATGGTGAGCACCGATGTACAGGCAACCACCAGCAAGCCAAGCACGAGCGTGTGGCGGGCAGAAAGCGAGGTCGCCGAGATGATGACCGGCACGATCATCAGGATGACGAACGGATTTTGCAGGCCGCCGGTAAGATAGAGAAGGCCTGCCAGTTGCAGAATGTCGAATGCCAGAACCAGACTTGCCGCCGCCGGATTGAGCCGGTGGTTGGTCGGAAAGCGGAAGGCAAGATAAAGGTTGAGCCAAGCCGAACAGGCGATCAGCGCAAAACAGATGCCGACGGCAAACGCAAATTGCAGATAAAGCGCCACGAACATGACTGCGGCGGTCTGTCCGGCAATTGCCAGCCAGCGAACGCGAACCAACGTGGTGAGGCGCGGGCGGCGCGAAAGATTGGAAGCGCGATTCTCGAATTCTGCGTGCATGGGGTCCCTCGTCAGGCCCTTATGAGGCAAGCCCGGACCAGAAAGCAAGCGAAACTGCGTTATCCGGTCGCAGGCCGGATTCAGGTTCCGCGCGGCTTGGCGCGACGGGTCGCTTCCGCATTGGCAGGGTCTTCCGGCCAGACATGTTTCGGATAACGCCCGCGCATGTCGGAGCGCACATCCGCCCATGACCCCTTCCAGAAGCCGGGAAGATCACGGGTGATCTGGATCGGGCGGTGAGCCGGAGAAAGCAGTTCAAGCAGGAGCGGAACCTTGCCGTTGGCGATGGCCGGATGCACGCCAAGACCGAACAGTTCCTGCACGCGAACCGCTATGACGGGTTCCTCCGCATCGTAACGGATCGGAATATTCGATCCGGTCGGCACTTCGAAATGCGTCGGCGCTAGCTGCTCCACGCTGCGCTGCAAATCGAATGGCACGAGGCTCATCAGGCCGTTTTTCAGCACATGCCCCGGAATGCGGTCGAGCTGTGCTTCACCTGTCAGGAAAGGCAGCAGCCAGTCTTCCAGCCTTTCGACAAGATGTTCATCATCCATGGCGGGCCACGGATCGCCGAGACCACGGTGAAGCCAGCCAAGCCGTCGGCGCAGGATGTCGGCCTCCTTGCTCCACGGCAGGATATCGAGGCCATGTTCACGCACGGCGGCAATCACGCCTTCGTCGGCGGTACTTCCTGAAGGACCGGCGAGCGGCTTCTCGGAAAGAGCGATAGCGCCGATACGCACGGCTTCGCGCGCCCGCAAGGCATTCTTTTCCGGGTCGTAGACAACTTGTCGTCCACTCTCGATTTTGCCGCCCAAGGCAGCGCGGATTTCCGTTTCGCTGACTTCCGCAGCAGAAAGAACACGCGCCCGGCCTGCCTTGCCCGACATATCGGCAACCACCAGCCACGGCGCGCGGCTAAGGCTGATGGCGGGATCAACCTCTCCGCCGCGTCCATTCGCGAGCAGAAACTGCCCCGCCGCCCCACGCGCCTTCGCGATGCGATCCGGATAAGCATCGATGAGCATTCGCCCAATGCTTGAGCCTGCGGCTTCGCCGTTGTTCGGGACATTCGCGGCGAGCCGCCTTGCCAGTCCTTTTGCACGCTGCGCCCGGTCCGAGCGGTCATTGCGAAAACGCGACATACGGGTGTCCAGGTCGGTTTCATTGCCGCCAAGACCGCGTTCGGTCAGCAATACGGCAAGCTCAGCCGCTTTCTGTGCCTCGCCACGCTTGGCCGCCTCCGCAACCATATGCGCCAGACGCACGGGCAGCGCCAGAGAACGCATTGCTTCGCCATCCGGCGTCAAGCGCCCCGCTTCATCCAGCGCGCCCAGCCGCAACAGCAGAGCCTTAGCCTCTTTCAGCGCGGGCCCCGGCGGAACATCGAGAAAACTGAGCGTCGCCGGATCGGTCACACCCCATGCGGCCGCATCAAGCACCAGCCCGGACAAATCAGCTTCCAGGATTTCCGGCGGAGAGAAAGGGGGGAGCGCTGCCGTCTGTCCCTGATGCCAGAGACGGATGGCGATGCCGGGTTCGGTACGCCCGGCGCGCCCTGCCCGCTGATCGGCGCTTGCGCGAGACGTGCGCACGGTTTCAAGGCGCGTCAGGCCCGTGGCCGGTTCATATTTCGGCAGGCGGGCAAGGCCGCTATCGATCACCACGCGCACCCCATCGATCGTGATGGAAGTTTCGGCAATCGAGGTCGCCAGAACGACCTTGCGATGACCAGCCGGTGCGGGTTTGATCGCCGCATCCTGTGCGCCGCCTTCCATGGCGCCATAAAGCGGCGCAAGCAGCACGTTGGCCGGAAGCCGGTCATCCAGAAGCCGTGCGGTGCGTTCAATCTCGCCCTGCCCCGGCAGGAAAGCCAGAATGCTGCCTGTCTCTTCGGCCAGCGCATCGCGGATCGCCCGCGCCATCACGTCTTCGATCCGTTCATCGGCCTTGCGGTCGCGATAGCGGATATCGACCGGAAAAGCGCGGCCTTCGCTCTCGATCACCGGTGCATCGCCAAGAAGCGATGCCACACGAGCGCCATCGAGCGTCGCCGACATGACGAGGATTTTGAGATCGTCGCGAAGCGCCGCCTGCACATCGAGCGCCAGCGCCAGACCAAAATCCGCATCGAGGCTGCGCTCGTGGAATTCATCAAACAGAACCGCTGCAACGCCCGTCAAATCCGGATCATCAAGAATCATGCGGGCGAAGACGCCCTCGGTGACGACGAGAATTCTGGTTTTGTCCGACACCTTGCTTTCAAGGCGCATCCGGTAGCCAACGGTTTCGCCCGGCTCCTCGCCGAGAAGCTGCGCCATGCGGCGCGCGGCGGCGCGTGCCGCCAGACGGCGCGGCTCAAGCAGCACGATCATGCCGTCCTTGCGCCAGGCGGCGTTCAGCATGTGAACCGGCACCAGTGTCGTCTTGCCCGCACCGGGCGGCGCGACAAGGACTGCACTCGCATGATGCGCCAATGCCTCATCCAGTCGAGGCAGAATCTGTGTCACAGGAAGATCGGGCAGGCTCGTCAAATTAGTTTCCGTCAGATAAGGCTTTCGCTTTCGTGCTTATCACACAAGGAGCGCACATGATCCATATTCGAAAATCGAACAGCAGCGACGCGCCTGCGCTGACCGAAATCTGGCGCGCCAGCGTGCTCGCCACGCATGACTTCCTTAGCCGCGATGATTTCCTGGAAATCGAAAAGCTCGTGGCCGAGCAATATCTGCCGAATGTCGAAGTCTGGCTTGTTGAAGATGCCGGCAAGCCGGTCGGCTTCATGGGCATGAGCGATCATCATATCGACAGCCTGTTCATCGCCCCCGACCAGCGCGGCAAAGGCATCGGCAAACTTATGATCGCCCATGCAAAAGCTGTCGGTAATCCTCTGACCGTCGATGTGAACGAGCAGAACCTGCAAGGCGTCGGCTTTTACCGGCATATGGGATTTGTCGAAACCGGGCGTTCCGAAACAGACGATCAGGGACGCCCTTATCCGCTTCTGCACCTGCAGCTGGCGAACAGCGATTGACGTACTCCCCCCGAGTATATAGATTTCGTTGAAATCGGGAGATTCCATGCCGCATTCACCGGAAGACAAGAAGCGCGCCCTGACGCGTCTGCGCCGCATTCGCGGACAGGCCGAAGCGCTGGAGCGCGCGGTGGAGGCTGGCACGGAATGCGCGGCGCTGCTGCAGCAGATCGCGGCGTTGCGAGGCGCGGCCAACGGGTTGATGGCGGAAGTGCTGGAAAGTCATTTCCGCGAGACGTTCGGCCATGAAGCCAATGCCGATCCCGATACGCAATCGACGAAATCATGCGGATTTTGCGCACCTATCTGAAATAGGCGCGCAACACACAACTGGAAGGGAAACATCGCCATGAAATCACGCGCAGCCGTCGCCTGGGAAGCGAAGAAGCCGCTCACTATCGAAACAGTCGAAATCGGTGGTCCACGGGCTGGCGAAGTGCTGGTCGAAATCATGGCGACAGGCGTTTGCCATACCGATGCCTACACGCTGTCGGGCCTCGATTCCGAGGGCAAATTCCCCGCCATTCTTGGCCATGAAGGCGCGGGCATCGTGCGCGAAGTAGGCGCGGGCGTGACCTCGGTCAAGCCGGGCGATCACGTCATTCCGCTCTACACGCCGGAATGCCGCCAGTGCAAGACCTGCCTGTCGCAGCGCTCGAACCTCTGCACGTCTATCCGCGCCACGCAAGGCCAGGGCCTCATGCCCGACAGGACCACGCGCTTTTCCTGCGATGGCGGCGAAGTGTTCCATTATATGGGCTGCTCCACCTTCTCCAATTTCACCGTTCTGCCGGAGATCGCGGTTGCGAAGGTGCGTGAAGACGCGCCTTTCGACAAGATCTGCTATATCGGCTGCGGCGTGACCACCGGCATTGGCGCGGTGATCTATGCCGCAAAGGTTCGCCCGGGTTCCAATGTCGTCGTGTTCGGTCTCGGCGGCATCGGCCTCAATGTCATCCAGGGTGCCCGCATGGTGGGCGCCGACAAGATCATCGGCGTCGACATCAATCCGGCCAAGGTCGAGATGGCGAAGAAGTTCGGCATGACCGACTTTATCAACCCGCGTGAGATCGGCAATGACAAGGTGGTGCAGGCCATCCAGGACCTGACCGACGGCGGCGCTGACTATTCCTTCGACGCAACCGGCAATACGGATGTCATGCGTCAGGCGCTGGAATGCTGCCATCGCGGCTGGGGTGAATCGATCATCATCGGCGTGGCCGAAGCGGGCAAGGAAATCGCCACGCGTCCGTTCCAGCTTGTGACGGGACGCGTCTGGAAAGGCACCGCCTTCGGCGGCGCGCGCGGTCGCACCGACGTGCCGAAGATCGTCGACTGGTACATGGAGGGCAAGATCAATATCGACGATCTTATCACCCACACCATGCCGCTCGATGAAATCAACGCTGCCTTCGATCTCATGCATGAAGGCAAGTCCATCCGTTCGGTGGTTGTCTACTGATGGCTGAAAAGCTTCTCGTTTCCCGGTGGGACCAAATCGATAACCTGACCCCGCGCGCACTTTATGCGATGCTGAAGCTGCGCGTGGATGTCTTCGTGGTCGAACAGAAATGTCCCTATCCGGAGATCGACGGCAAGGATTTCGAGGCGTTTCACCTGCGCATTCTCGACGGGGAAGAGCTTGCAGCGTCGCTGCGGGTTCTGCCGCCGGAACAGGATGGCAAGCCGGTGAAGATCGGACGCGTCGTCGTGGCGCCGGATTACCGGGGCTACAAGCTCGGCCAGCGTTTGATGAAAGAGGCCATCGAATTTGCGCAGGCCCGTTTTCCGGGTACGGCGATCGAGCTTGGCGGACAAAGCCATTTGCAGAAATTCTATGGCTCGTTCGGCTTCGAGGCGATTTCCGACGAATATCTCGAAGACGGCATTCCACATGTCGATATGCGTTTAGAACCAAGGGAAACGCTTGCCTGATGTTTCTGCTGCGCCGCCATATGTCGTTCTATCTTGCTGCCCTGGGCGGCGTTGCAGCCTTCATCATTGCGTGGCTTGTCGACAGGGAACTAGCCCCCGTCATCGGGGCCAACTGCTTCTTCGTGTTCTATCTCGCACTGACGCTCTTTGCGCTGCCAAAACTCACCGCAGCACAGCTGAAAAAACACGCCGCCAGCGCCGATGAACCGGTCTGGATCATCTTTCTTGTGACCTTCGCGACCGTGCTCGTCGCGGTCGTCTCGCTATTCATCCTGATCAACCGGCAGCCACAGGCCGATGCCTTCTCGCTGGTGATGACGCTGGCCTCGGTGCCGCTCGGCTGGTTTACCATCCACATGATGGCGGCACTGCATTACGCGCATGCTTACTGGCAACCCGGCGAACCTGCCGGCAACGACAGCAGCCATGCCAGCCGCCATCGCGGCGGCTTCGAGTTTCCCGGCACACCGGAACCTTCCGGCTGGGATTTTGCCTATTTTGCCTATGTGATCGGCATGACGGCGCAAACGTCCGACACCAGCGTGACGACGCCTGCCATGCGCAGGATCACACTGCTGCACAGCATCGTCTCCTTCTTCTTCAACACCGTTCTGGTCGCCGCTTCCGTCAATGTTGCGGTGGCGCTCGGAAGCTGAACAATACCGGGAATTTTCCATGGAAACCATTTCAACCGCAAAGAGCTTTGGTGGAACGCAGGGCGTTTATCGCCACAAGAGCGCAACAAACCAGTGCGACATGACCTTTGCCGTTTTTTTGCCGCCGCAAGCCAAGGATGGACCGGTGCCCATCCTATGGTATCTGTCTGGCCTCACCTGCACGCATCAGAATGTGATGGACAAGGGTGAATATCGGCAAATGGCAGCAGAATTGGGAATTGCCGTCATTTGCCCCGATACGAGCCCGCGCGGAGACGACGTTCCCGATGAACCGGACAACTGGCAATTCGGCAAAGGAGCCGGGTTCTACGTCGATGCGACGCAGGAGCCTTTTGCCAAAAACTATCAGATGTACAGCTACATCACGCAAGAGCTGACCGATCTGGTGGCGCGCGAATTTCCACTCGACATGGCGCGGCAGGCGATCACCGGTCATTCCATGGGCGGCCATGGCGCGCTGACCATCGCACTTAAAAACCCGGACCGCTTCAAGTCAGCCTCGGCCTTCGCGCCCATCGTTCAGCCTTCGACGGCGGGCTGGTCCAGACCGGCGCTGGAAAAATATCTCGGCTCAGAAGAGCGGGCCTGGCGTAGCTATGACGCCACGCTGCTTATCGAGGATGGTTACCGCTTCCCGGAATTTCTGGTCGACCAGGGTACAGCCGACGGCTTTCTCGATGAAGGCTTGCGTCCATGGCTTCTGGAAGAAGCCTGCAGGAAAGCCGACATTCCCCTCACGCTCAACATGCGTGAAGGCTATGACCATTCCTATTTCTTCATCTCCACCTTCATGGGCGATCACCTGCGCTGGCACGCGGAGCGTCTGAAGCGCTGATCAGCGTTTCAAAACCTTCATCGGCAGGCCGCCTTGCGGCTGGGTGGTGAGCTTTTGCACCGGCCAAGGCCTTGTCGTTTCGAGCACGTCGAAGCGACGGCCGTCGAGCAGGACGGCAAGTGCAATCACGGCCTCCTGCAAGGCAAAGCTCGCGCCGATGCAGACGCGCGGGCCCGCCCCGAACGGCAGATATTGAAAGCGATCAAGCCTCTCGCGGTTTTCGGGCCAGAAGCGTTCCGGCATGAAGGCATCCGGCTGATCCCAATAGAGCCTGTGGCGGTGAATGACCCATGGCATGACCAGCACGGTTGCGCCCTTCGGGATTTTCAGATCGTCATATGTATCGTCGGTCGCGGCTTCGCGATTGATCGAGGGTGCGGGCGGATAAAGCCGCATCGCCTCCTCGAACGCCGCGCGCGTGAAAGGCAGAGACGTCAGCCAGTCCTGCGGCGGCAGATCACGCCCGCCCCGTGCAAAAAAGCCGTCGATTTCCGTCTCGATGCGTTCGCGCTCGCGTGGCGCCTTGGCGAGCAGATAGAGCGTCCACCCCAGTGCGCGGGCAGTGGTCTCATGGCCAGCGCCAATGAAGGTGATGATGTTGTCCTCGATCTCGGAGCGGCTCAAGCCATCTGGTCCTTCGGCGCGCAAAAGCAGGGTAAGAAAGTCGCTCGGCACGTCCTCGCCCCTGTCCATGCGGGCTTTGCGTAGCGCGATGGTGTTTGAAACCAGCTCGCGGAAAAAGCCCAGCGATTGCTGTCCGCGCAGGCGCGTGAAGCGCGGCAGCCAGTCGGGCAGCCCCAGAAGATCGAACGGATCAACCCGGCCCATGGTTTCGAACAGCCTGTCGATCTGATGGGCGAAATCATTGGGATCGCCCGCGATCTCGCCCGAAAACAGGGTTTCGGCGAGAATGTCGTAGGTCAGGAGCGTCATGTCATGGGCGACATCGGTAATCGTGCCGGGCGTCTTGTATCGCTCGGCGAACCGAAGCGACCGGTCACGCATGGTCTCGGCAAAACCGCCGATATGGCGCGGCGTGAAAACGGGAGCCATGGCCTTTCGCGACCGCTTCCACACCTGCCCCTCGGCTGTCAGCAGACCGTCGCGCAGCAGCGGACGCAGCACGCGCTGGCGGATGGCGGACATGGGATAATTGGCGGCATTGTCGACCAGCACATGACGGATCAGCCCCGGATCGTTGGCAATGATGGTCTTCATGCCGAACCAGCTGACGGAAATCCAGCGCTCGTTATAGGAAGGCTCGCCCCAAAGCTCGAGCGGGTTCTTGTAGACGACCCGCATCATCTCGAAACGCCCCACGGGCTTTTCCCGCGGACGCGGTGCAGGCGGCACGAATGGTCCCGATCGGTCGCTCACATTCGCAATTTCCATCAAGCGTTCCTTTCGTCATGGAGCGCGTTTCTATCTGATTGGATCAGATCGCCGCCCCAGCTTCATTTAAGCATAATCCGGTCGGATCATGCTTTAAACAGGTCGAGAACGCCCCCGTCAGACCAGATATAAGCGTCAATTGTGGCGGTTCCAGAAGCCGGACGGCAGCCGGATCGCCCTTATATGGACAGACTGCCGGAATCCCCGGCAAATTTACCGCCAGAATTTGGAAAAATGGCCGTTAGCACCTATATTAAAGCCATGTTTGTCGCGTGATTCGACATATCTTTGAAGCTGCATTCGCAGCGCGTTTTTCGAAAGATTTTCATGAGCGAGATGCCCGAGATGAATTCCGAAGCCCCCGCCGAATACGGCGCGGATTCCATTCGTGTTCTGAAAGGTCTGGATGCCGTTCGCAAGCGCCCCGGCATGTATATCGGCGACACGGATGACGGCTCCGGCCTGCATCATATGGTCTACGAGGTCGTGGACAATGCGATCGACGAAGCGCTGGCAGGACATGCCACGCTTGTGACCGTCACTCTCAACCCGGACGGGTCCTGCACCGTGACCGACAATGGCCGCGGCATCCCGACCGATATCCATAAGGAAGAAGGCGTTTCGGCAGCCGAGGTCATCATGACCCAGCTTCACGCCGGCGGCAAGTTCGACCAGAATTCCTACAAGGTTTCCGGTGGTCTGCACGGTGTCGGCGTGTCTGTGGTGAACGCGCTGTCGATCTGGCTGAAACTGAAGATCCGTCGCGCCGGCAAGATCCACGAGATGAGCTTTACGCATGGCGTTGCCGATGCACCGCTTGTCGTGACGGGTGATGCGGGCGGTGAAACCGGCACGGAGGTCAGCTTCCTGCCTTCGCCGGAAACCTTCTCGATGGTCGAATTCGATTTCGATACGCTGGAGCGTCGCCTGCGCGAACTCGCCTTCCTCAATTCCGGCGTGCGCATCAAGCTTGCCGACCGCCGCCACGCCGATCTGGTGGAACACGAGCTGCACTATGATGGCGGGCTTGTCGAATTCGTGAAATATATCGACCAGAGCAAGAAGCCGCTTCTGGAAGAGCCGATCTATATCCGCAGCGAAAAAGACGGCATGACGGTCGAAGTCGCCATGTGGTGGAACGATTCCTACCATGAGAAGGTGCTGTGCTTCACCAACAACATTCCGCAGCGCGATGGCGGCACGCATCTGGCCGGTTTCCGCGGCGCGCTGACCCGTCAGGTGACGGGCTATGCCGATGCTTCGGGCATGACCAAGAAGGAAAAGGTCACGCTTACCGGCGATGATTGCCGCGAAGGCCTGACCGCCGTTCTTTCCGTCAAGGTTCCCGATCCGAAATTCTCGTCGCAGACCAAGGACAAGCTGGTTTCCTCGGAAGTTCGCCCCGTCGTGGAAAGCCTCGTCAACGAAGCGCTTTCGACATGGCTGGAAGAACATCCGGCAGGCGGCAAGGCCGTGGTTGAGAAGGTCATCCAGGCAGCCGCTGCCCGTGAAGCCGCCCGCAAGGCCCGCGACATCACCCGCAAGAGCAATCTCAGCGTGACATCGCTTCCGGGCAAGCTTGCCGACTGTCAGGAACGCGATCCGGCCAAGTCTGAAATCTTCATCGTCGAGGGTGACTCGGCAGGCGGTTCCGCCAAGAGCGGCCGTTCGCGCCAGAACCAGGCCATCCTGCCGCTGCGCGGCAAGATCCTCAACGTGGAACGCGTCCGCTTCGACCGCATGATCTCGTCCGATCAGGTCGGCACGCTGATTACCGCGCTTGGCACCTCGATCGGCAAGGATGAAACGCACGGCTTCAACCCGGACAAGCTGCGCTATCACAAGATCATCATCATGACCGATGCTGACGTCGACGGCGCGCATATCCGCACATTGCTGTTGACCTTCTTCTTCCGCCAGATGCCGGAACTGATCGAGCGCGGCCATATCTATATCGCGCAGCCTCCGCTCTATAAGGTGTCGCGCGGCAAGTCCTCGCAATACATCAAGAACGAAGCGGCTTTCGAAGATTTCCTCATCGAGACAGGGCTTGAAGAAGCCACGCTGGAAATGGCAAGCGGCGAAGTTCGCGCCGGGCCGGACCTGCGTTCGGTGGTGGAAGATGCGCGCACCATGCGTCAGCTTCTGGGCGGCCTTCACACGCGCTATGACCGCCGTGTGGTGGAACAGGCGGCCATTGCCGGGCTGCTCAATCCGGATGCCTCGAAAGACAATGCAACCGCGCAAGCTTCCGCCGATATTGTTGCAAAGCGTCTCGACATGATCTCGGAAGAAACCGAGCGTGGCTGGACAGCCTATGTGACGGAAGATGGTGGCTACCGCTTCGAGCGCATGGTGCGCGGCGTGAAGGACATTGCCGTTCTCGACATGGCGCTGCTCGGTTCTGCCGATGCCCGCCAGATCGACCGTGTGGCTGCACGCCTTTCGGAAGTCTTCGCCGAACCGCCGGTGCTGCGCCGCAAGGACAAGGTGGAAACGCTTTCCGGTCCGATGGCCCTGCTTGATGCGATCTTCGCGACAGGCCGCAAGGGCCTGACCTTGCAGCGCTACAAAGGCCTGGGCGAAATGAACGCCGAACAGCTTTGGGAAACCACGCTTGACCCGAATGTGCGTTCGCTGCTGCAGGTCAAGGTGACGGATGCGACCGACGCGGATTCCTTGTTCTCGCGCCTGATGGGCGACGAAGTGGAGCCGCGCCGCGAGTTCATCCAGGAAAACGCGCTGAGCGTCGCCAATCTGGACGTTTGATAAGGAAAGCAACGGTGTATCGGGCACCGTTGCTTTCTATTGCCTGTCTTTCCTGCCCGGCACGAATGGAAAGCAGGAGAGCGGTAAACTGTGCAGGGCCGCGCCGAGCAGGATTGCCAGTCCGCCGAGATAGCCGCGGGCGGACAGGTGCTCGCCGAGGATGCCGGCGGCGAAAACTGCGCTCCAGATCGGCTCGAGGGTGTAGAGAAAGGCCGTGGTGACCGGCGGCACATAGCGCTGGAATATGATCGAGATCGCCGTGGGGACCACCGTGGTCGCGATCCCGACATAGCAGGCGCTCCAGTACAATGACGGCTCCCGGTTCAACAGGAGCCTTCCGCTGCCCATCACCAGCACGTGAATGCTGCCATAAGCAGCCATGGTCAGCAGTTCGGATGCAAAGATGACCCATACGTCCGCTTCATCATCCCGCGTTACCCGTTCGGCAACATAGATATAGCCGGTATAGGCCACGGCACCCAGCAGAGCGACGAGATTGCCGACGAATCGGTTTCCAAAGGCGGGCAGGACGAACAAGACACCAATTGCTGCAACGATACCGGCAATCCACGTCTTCCTCGCCGCCCCACGCCCCAGGAAAAGCCATGCAAACGCAACCGCCAGAAGGCCGTTCAGGGCTGGAAACATTGCGGTTTCCGTCGCGGTGGTCAGGTAGAGAGCGCCTGCGCTCAGCAACACCACCGCATAAAGGCTCGTGCCCGCGATCACGCCCCGAAGCAAATCACGCAGCGTGATATGGTGGATCAGGCAGGCGAGGATGAGGACTCCCACCGGAACAGTCCAGAGCAGCTCGAGAGTTGAGAACAGGAGCGGATCGATTTCGATGATCGCCGGTTTGGCTACAGTGTAGAACGACGCCCATAGAATGGGGTTGAGGGCAAAAGCAAGGAGTGCGATCTTGCGCATCAGCCGCGCTTTCACTTAAAGCGCCGCGCATCCAGTGTGCATCGGAATGAACACATGGAATTCCAGAAACCCGCAGCAAAATGGCCATACATGCACCGCTCCATTGGCTGTGCGGTCGTCGGGAAAAATCAAGGAAATATTATTTTAATCGGAAAGAGGAGTGCTGGCTATTATGTGAAGTAGCCGCCTATAAATTCGGCTCTTCTCGGGCTTCCAATGGACTGGCGGTTGACCTCGCCCTGATACCAGCCAAAACGACTGGAGCGTTTCTGATTGAGAAACGCTCCATCCGGTCAAATCACTCGCCGCGGCGCTTCTTGCTGTAACCGCCGCCTTCGGGCTTTTTACCGCCCTTTTTGAAGCCGTCTTTCTTGAAGTCGTCTCCACGGGAGAAATCACGCGGCTTGTCCCACTTGTCGCCCTTCGAGCGGTCGCCTTTGTAGCCGTCGCTCTTGTAGCCGTCGCGGAAGCCGCCTTCCTTGAACTTGTCGCCGCGCGGCTTGAAACCGCCCTTGCCTTCGCGCGGGGCAGCGTCGCCGCCTGCACCTGCAACAGCGGTGCGGATCACGAGACCCTTTTCGCCAGTGCCGCGCTCTTCGACCGAACGGCGGAACTCGTCAGCCTTGGAGGCTGTGATTTCGAAGCGGGTTTCATTGTCGAAAATCTTGATCGATCCGACATCGCGCTTGGAAACATCGCCCGCCTTGCAGATCAGCGGCAGCAGCCATTTCGGATCGGCGCGATGCTTGCGGCCTGCGGACACCGAGAACCACACGCCGTCAAACTGTGCATTGCGGTCGAAACGTTCGCCCGGTTCGCCACGATCACGACGCTCGAAGCGGTCGCCACGGTCAGAACGCTCGCCTTTTTCAAAACGATCCCGGGGCTTCTTGCCGCCAACCGGATGCACCGGCGCGTCGGAAACTTCTTCGGCCGCCGGGTAGGAAGCCACTTCGCGGTTGAGGAAAGCGCTTGCAATCTGTTCGGGGGTATAACGCTCGGTCAGCGCCTTCAGGAGATCCTGATATTCTTCTTCGACCGACTGGTTGAAGACTTCGGCATTAAGGATGCGCTCATTGGTCTTGCCCTGAACCGCAGCAATGCTTGGTGCGGGAACCGTCTGCGCATCGAGCTTCGCCATGTGCAGAAGGCGCTCGGCCGTGCGGCGGCGCGAGAACGGCACGACCAGCACGCAGGTGCCCTTGCGACCGGCGCGGCCGGTGCGGCCCGAACGGTGCAGCATCGTTTCAGGATTGTTCGGCAGATCGGCGTGGATGACGAGGTCGAGATTGGGCAAATCGATACCGCGCGCGGCAACGTCGGTTGCCACGCAGACGCGGGCGCGGCCATCGCGCATTGCCTGAAGCGCATTGTTGCGTTCGGCCTGGCTCAATTCGCCCGACAGCGCCACAACCGCAAAGCCACGATTGGAAAGCCGGCTTGCCATGTGCTTCACCGCTTCGCGGGTCGAGCAGAAAATGATCGAGTTCTGGCTGTCGTAATAGAGCAGCGTGTTGATGATCGCGTGGTCGCGCTCATGCGGCGGCACCGGCATGGCGACATAGTCGATGTCGGCGTGCTGGCTGGTTTCGCTCTGGACCGTGAGACGAAGCGCGTCGTTCTGGAAGCGCTTGGCAAGCTGGGCAATCGGCTTCGGCACGGTTGCCGAGAACATCAGCGTGCGGCGATTTTCCGGCGCTTCGCCGAGGATGAATTCGAGGTCCTCGCGAAAGCCCATGTCGAGCATTTCGTCGGCTTCATCGAGAACAACCGCGCGCAGTTCCGACATATCGAGGGCATCGCGGGTAATATGGTCGCGCAGGCGTCCCGGCGTGCCGACGACGATGTGGGCGCCACGTTCAAGCGCACGGCGTTCGGTGCGGATATCCATGCCGCCGACGCAGGATGCGATGCGCGCGCCGGTATCGGCATAGAGCCATTCCAGCTCGCGGCGCACCTGAAGCGCCAGTTCGCGCGTCGGCGCGATGATCATGGCAAGCGGCGCACCGGCATCGCCGAAACGCAGTTCGTCTTCGAGGATGGTGTTGGCCATTGCAAGGCCAAAGGCGACCGTCTTGCCCGATCCGGTCTGTGCGGAAACGAGAAGATCGGCATCGAGCGTTTCGGATGCCAGAACGGCATTTTGAACGGCGGTGAGCGTATTATAACCGCGAGCGGCTAATGCTCCGGACAGAGCCGGAGCGATGGTTTCGGGCAAAGACATGAACCACTTTCACGAAAAAAGCTTCTCAAGCCGTATACCCATTGGTCGCGAACCACATGTCCACGACTCCCCTGACGACCACCGAAGCAACAGAATTAATGCTTCCCTATAGGGTTGGGCCGCTCAGGTCAACCGGCCAAACCTCAATGCGCCTCATCCCAGTTATGCGCTGCACGCGCATCGACATGCAGCGGCACTGCAAGCGAGACGGCAGGCATGGCCGCATTTTCCATGACATGACGAACCACGGAAACGGTCTTTTCGACTTCATTTTCCGGAACTTCGAAGATCAGTTCGTCATGCACCTGCAAAAGCATGCGGGCGGCAAGCTTTTCCTTCGCCAAGGCATCTTCCATGCGGATCATGGCACGGCGGATGATGTCGGCCGCAGAACCCTGGATCGGCGCATTGATGGCGGCGCGCTCGTTGAAGGCGCGTATCTGCGGATTCGAGGCCCTGATATCCGGGTAGTGCGCACGGCGGCCGAAAATGGTTTCGACATAGCCATGCTCGCGCGCAAAGGCCTTGGTTGCTTCCATGTAATCCTTGATGCCGGGGAAGCGCTCGAAATAGGTGCGGATATATTGTCCGGCTTCTTCGCGCGGGATCGACAACTGGTTCGCCAGACCGAAGGCTGAAATGCCGTAGATGATGCCGAAATTGATCGCCTTGGCGCGGCGGCGCACTTCCGAAGGCATGCCCTCCACCGGCACACCGAACATCTCGGATGCGGTCATGGCGTGAATGTCGATGCCGTCTGCAAAGGCCTGCTTCAGTTGCGCGATGTCTGCGACATGCGCCAGCACACGCAGCTCGATCTGGCTGTAGTCGGCCGAGATCAGCTTGTTGCCGGGTTCGGCGATGAAGGCCGTCCTGATCTTGCGGCCTTCTGCGGTGCGCACCGGAATATTCTGCAGGTTGGGATCGGATGACGACAGGCGACCGGTCGAGGTGGACGCCATCGCATAGCATGTATGAACGCGTCTGGTTGCAGGGTTTATGAACCCCGGCAACGCATCGGTATAGGTGGATTTGAGCTTGGTGAGCTGTCGCCAGTCCACGATCTTGCGGGGCAGCGGGTGGCCCTCGGCGGCAAGGTCTTCCAGCACCTGCGCGGAGGTGGACCATTGGCCGGTCTTGGTCTTGGATGCGCCGGGCAGGCCCATCTTGCCGAACAGAATATCACCAAGCTGCTTGGGCGAACCGATGGTAAACCTCTCGCCTGCCAGTTCGTAAATCTCGTCTTCATAGGCCGCAGCAGCCTGCGCCAGATCGCCGGAAAGACGCGAAAGCACCTGACGGTCGACGGCGATGCCGCGCTCTTCCATGCGCGCCAGCACATCGACCAGCGGACGCTCGAGACGTTCATAAACCGACATCAGCCCTTCTGCGGCGAGGCGCGGTTTCAACACCTGCCAGAGGCGCAGTGTGACATCGGCATCTTCCGCCGCATAGGCCGTCGCCCGGTCGATATCGACCATATCGAACGTGACCGAACTCTTGCCGCTGCCCGCCACGTCCTTGTAGGCAATCGGCGTGTGACCGAGCCAGCGTTCGGACAGCGGGTCCATGCCGTGGCTGCCGGTGCCTGCATCCAGCACATAGGAAATCAGCATCGTATCGTCGAACGACACGGTGTTGATCCCATAGCGCCGCATGATCAGCCAGTCATATTTCATGTTCTGCGCGATCTTGAGGACCGAAGCGTCTTCAAGCACCGTCTTCAAGGCGGCCAGCGCCTCGCCCAGCGGAATCTGTCCCTCCACCGTGCCGCCGCCCAGAAGATCGCCCGCGCCGGATTTGTGCTGAAGCGGAATGTAAGCGGCTCTGCCCGGCGCAAGCGCCAGCGAAAAGCCGACCAGTTCCGCCTGCATCGGATCAACGGAAGTGGTTTCCGTGTCGAAAGCCAGGAGGCCGGTTTCCACTGCTTCGGCGAGCCACAGCTTCAATGTCGCGATATCGCGGATACAGGTATAGGCGCTGGTATCGACCTTTTGCGCACGCGCCGCTTCCGCGCGTCTGTCGGCAAGCGCTGTCGGTGTGTAGCCGGCTTCTGTTGTGGAAACGGTCACCGTTGCCGTCACGGCCACGACCGTCACTTCGCCATCCGCCTTTGGCGGAATATCCATGTCCGGCCCGTGAAGGTCGGCAGTGGACGCATCGGCGCCCCAGCCGGTCTCCACATGGCTCGGCTCCACCGAGGAAGCATCCGTATCGGTCGCCTCGGCAACACGGCGCGTTAGCGAGGTGAATTCCATGGCCTTGAGGAAACCGATCAGTTTCGGCCCGTTCTGCGGCTCCAGCACAAGCCCGTCCAGATCGACATCCAGCGGCACGTCGTTCTTGAGCGTCACCAGTTCGCGCGCAATCTTGGTCTGGTCGGCAAAGGCCAGAATATTCTCGCGGCGCTTGTTCTGCTTGATCTCCGAGGCGCGGGCCAGAAGCGTGTCGAGATCGCCGAATTCCTCCAGCAACTGCGCCGCGGTCTTTGGGCCGATGCCGGGAATGCCCGGCACATTGTCGGTGCTGTCGCCGGTCAGCGATTGCAGGTCGATCATCTTTTCCGGCGGAACGCCCCATTTCTCGATCACTTCCGGGATCGAAATCTGCTTGTCCTTCATGCTGTCATACATCGACACGCTTGGCGTCACGAGCTGCATGAGATCCTTGTCGGACGAGACGATGGTGACATCGCCGCCCGCTTCCGCCGCGATGCGGGCGTATGTCGCGATCAGGTCGTCGGCCTCGAAACCTTCCTTCTCGATGCAGGGCAGGTTGAAGGCGCGCGTCGCCTGTCGGATGAGGCCGAACTGCGGGATCAGGTCTTCCGGCGGCGCGGTACGGTTGGCCTTGTAATCGGGATAAAGCTCGTTGCGGAAGGTCTTCGACGAATAGTCGAATATGACCGCGAAATGGGTCGGCACCACGCCCACATCCGTGTTGCGCGCATCCTTCAGGAGCTTCCACAACATGTTGCAGAAGCCCGAGACGGCGCCGACCGGCAGACCGTCCGTCTTGCGGGTCAGCGGTGGCAGGGCATGATAGGCGCGGAAAATGTAACCCGAGCCGTCAACGAGAAAGAGATGATCGCCTTTTTTCATACGGTAGAATTAGAGGAAAGCGGCGCCAAAGGAAACCGCTCCCTTGTCAGGAGAAACAACCGTCCACGTGAAAGAAACCGATCACGTCGCGATAACGGGTTTGTTACAGATTTGTAATCTTCCACGCCCTTGAATAGCCACAGTTGAAAGGCCAAATCCAGGTCATCGACAGTTCGTCGGTCGCCGGTTTTCTGACCCGTCCCCCGTTGGATGCCGGATGTTAGCGGCAGCCTCATTTCCCCTCTCCGGGCTGCCGCTTTGAGTGTAGTGATATGGCCGTTACGGTAACCCCCTCACCGTAACGGCCAATTCATTTTTCGGAGAACGGCTTTCCTTCAAATTGGGTTTCTTCTTGACGACGCTGGTTGTAGTGTGCCGCCAGTTTACGTTACGACTCGTCAGGAAATCTTCATGTCCCAGCAATCGTCTGCGCCATCGCTCGACAAAGTCCTCGCCCATCTCGACAACAATCTCGACAAGAGCCTCGATCGCTTGTTCGATCTCCTGCGGATCAAGTCGATTTCCACCGATCCGGCTTACAAGGCCGATTGCCGCAAGGCCGCCGAATGGCTGGTCGAAGATTTGAAGACGATCGGCTTCGATGCGAGCGTGCGCGATACGCCCGGACATCCGATGGTGGTTGCCCATCATGAAGGCGCGACACCCGATGCCCCCCATGTGCTGTTCTACGGCCATTATGACGTGCAGCCGGTCGACCCGCTCAATCTTTGGGAAAACGACCCGTTCGAGCCTGCGATCAAGGATGTGGGAAACGGCCGCAAGATTCTGACCGGACGCGGCACATCCGACGACAAGGGCCAGCTCATGACCTTTGTGGAAGCCTGCCGGGCCTATAAGGCAGTGAATGGCAATCTGCCAGTCAAGGTAACGCTGCTGTTTGAAGGCGAGGAAGAATCCGGCTCTCCATCGCTCAAGCCTTTCCTCGACGCCAACAAGCAGGAACTGAAAGCCGATGTGGCGCTTGTCTGCGACACGGCCATGTGGGATGCGGAAACGCCTGCGATCAGCGTTGGCCTGCGTGGCCTCGTGGGCGAAGAAATCGCCATCAAGGCGGCAGACCGCGATCTGCATTCCGGCTTTTTCGGCGGTGCTGCGGCAAACCCGATCCATATCCTGACCAGGATTCTGGCTGACCTGCACGACGAAACCGGGCGCGTGACAGTGCCTGACTTCTACGACGGCGTGGAAGAAACCCCGACGCAGATCCTGAAGTCGTGGGAAAGCCTCGGTCGCACGGCGGAAAATTTCCTCGGTCCGATTGGACTTTCCATCCCATCCGGCGAGAAAGGCCGCAGCGTGCTGGAACTGACATGGGCGCGCCCAACGGCGGAAGTCAACGGCATTACCGGCGGCTATACCGGCGAAGGCTTCAAGACAGTCATCGCCGCACAGGCTTCCGCCAAGGTTTCGTTCCGCCTCGTCCACAGCCAGGACCCGGTCAAGATTCGCGAAGCCTTCCGCACCTTCGTCAAGGAACGCGTGCCCGCCGACTGCTCGGTGGAGTTCCATCCGCATGGCGGCTCGCCAGCCATCCAGCTGCCCTATGATTCACCGCTCGTTTCCAAGGCCAAGGACGCGCTTTCCGACGAATGGCCGAAGCCAGCCGTGCTGATCGCCATGGGCGGCTCGATCCCGATTGTCGGCGATTTCGACAAGTTCCTCGGCATGGAGTCGCTGCTGGTCGGCTTCGGTCTCGAAGATGACCGCATCCATTCGCCCAACGAAAAATACGAGTTGAACTCCTTCCATAAGGGACAGCGCTCATGGGCCCGCATCATGGCGGCTATCGCCGCCAAATAAGGACAGCTAAATGACAATCCGTTTTCATAAGAACGATCTGCCGAACCTCGATCATTATCAGGTCGATGCGGTCGCCATCGACACCGAAACGCTGGGCCTGAATCCGCATCGCGACCGGCTTTGCGTGGTGCAGATTTCGCCCGGCGACGGTACGGCGGATGTGATCCAGATCGAAGCAGGACAAAAGAAAGCGCCAAATCTGGTCAAGCTTCTGAAAGATCGCTCGATCACCAAGATCTTTCATTTCGGTCGCTTCGACCTGGCCGTGCTGGCGCACACATTCGGCACCATGCCGCAGCCCGTGTTCTGCACAAAGATCGCATCGAAGCTGACCCGTACCTATACGGACCGTCACGGCCTGAAGGAGCTTTGCAACGAGCTTCTCGACGTTTCGATTTCCAAGCAGCAGCAATCGTCGGACTGGGCGGCGGAGACGCTGTCGGCGGCGCAGCTCGAATATGCGGCTTCTGACGTGCTTTACCTGCATCGCCTGAAAGCCGTGCTTGAGCAGCGGCTTGAACGCGACGGCCGTGCCAAGCAGGCCGAAGCCTGCTTCAAGTTCCTGCCGACACGCTCGGAACTCGATCTCATGGGCTGGCCGGAAGACGATATTTTCGCGCATAGCTGAGGCTTGCGTGAAAAGCTCTCCAACCATCAAACGGCGGCGGCAGCCGCCGTTTTCTTTTGCGGAACCTCATCGATATAGGCCCAGGCCGGACGGCGGAACAGAAACCGACCGTAGCCGCTCCACTGGATAAGGCCATAAAGAATGACCGGACCGACGACGCCGCTCACCGTGGTCAGAAGCGAGACGGTGCCGATATCGCCGACGCCGAGTTTCAGCAGCACCGTGCGGGCAATGGCCATCGGCAGGAAGAAAGCCAGATAGACCACGATCGAATGCGCGCCGAGCCAGCTCAGGCCCCGATGCAGCCAGTTGCCAGCAGGCAGGAGGCTCAGGAGCGAGGAGATGGAGATGATCGCCAGCGCCCCCACCAGACCCAGCAGGAGTGAGACGACCGGCAGATCGCTGACCGCGCCGCGTCCATCCAGAAGATCACCTGCCGGCGATATCAGCGCGACGAGACTTTCCGGCACCGGCATGAAGACGAGCATATATTCGACGAGCCCCCAGACGAGCAGTCCGGCAATGCCGATGAGCGGTCGCTGGCGCAGCCAGTCTGCAACCCGGAAAATGGCGGAAGCAAAGGCGTAGCCCGCATAGAAATAGACGAACCGCGAGCAGAATTCGTCCACCATGACCCAGCCGGTGTGGATCGGCAGGATTTCCAGCAATGCCAGCACCGTAAAGGTCACCCCCACCGGAACGCGCTTCAACAGCCGCGTCGCAATGAAGAAAACGGGCAGGATATAGATGAACCAGAGCGTGCCGAACGGCTCGATGAAAGCCATCAGATAGGCATTCACCACGCCCGAAATTCCGGCTTCGCTGGCGATGCCGGGTGCCTTGAATGCGAACTGGATCGTCAGCCAAAGAATGTAGAAATAGAGGAAGTGCACCACCTTGCGGTCGAGATAGCGCCGCCAGGGCCGGTCAATGACGAGACCGAGGAACAGGCCTGAAATCATGAAGAAATCCGGCATGCGGAAGGGCTTGGCGAAGGCCACAACATAGTGCATCCAGCCTTGCGCACCGGCGGCCTTCTCCACGCCGAGCGTCGAATGCATCATGACCACGAAGATAATGCAGATGCCCTTTGCAATATCGACCCAGTCGACCCGCTCCCTTACGCCCGTCGTGCCATGCATTTCCATGTTCCCCGCAAGTTTTCCTGCCCTCTATAACCTGAATGGCGGCATAATCACATCCCGAAGAACTTGCGCCTGCCTGCGCCATATTGCGCCTGTCTCCGGTCGAGACTCATCACAAGCGGATCACGGGAACGTGTACTGCGGGGGCGACATTCCCCTTGCTGTGTCCCGTTTGCTACAGACTTTTGACAGCAATCGCTTATATTGGGGATAAATATTGGTTCTGAGACTTTCCTTCAGGAGGTTTATCATGAAGCTCAAGGCCCTTCTTCTTGCATCGACTGTCGCCCTTGTGGCCGCTACGGGCGCAAAGGCTGCCGACGCCGTCATCGAACAGGAACCAGCTCCTGTTGTAGTTGCTCCGTCCTTCACCTGGACCGGCGCCTATATTGGTGGCCAGATCGGCTATGGCTGGGGCAAGTCGAACTTCGACGGCGATGTGTTCAGCTATGGCGATGTCAAGCCGGATGGTTTCCTCGGTGGCGTTTATGCCGGTTATAATTTCGACCTCGGCAACAACATTGTTCTCGGTATCGACGGTGACGTGACCTATAACGACGTCTCCAAGGATATCGACGTATTCGACGGCGACCTCGCAGTTGGCGATTTCGAAACCAAGCTTCGCTGGTCCGGTGCCGTTCGCGCCCGCGTCGGCTATGCGGTTGATCGCTTCATGCCTTACCTTGCTGGTGGTGTGGCCTTCGGCAACATCAAGAACAGCGGCAGCATCGACGGTATCGGCAGCTTCTCTGAAAGCAAGACGCTCACCGGCTGGACCGCAGGTGCCGGCGTGGATTACGCCGCGACCGACAACCTGATCGTTCGCCTTGAATATCGCTACACCGACTACGGTGACAAGGACATCGACTTCGGTGGCCTGAACATCAATCAGGACTTCAAGACCAACGAAGTTCGCCTCGGCGTCGCATACAAGTTCTAAGCTCAAGACAGCTTGTGATTGTGAAAGGCCCCACTCCGGTGGGGCCTTTTTTTGTGTATTGAAGATTTACGTCCCTTTAAACTGCCGCATTTACCCTGCACCGCATTAGGCCCTATTTGCTTTTGCGGCGCAAAACCCCGTAAAGCACGCAGACATTGTTCAAAATGACCGGTCCGCATCACGGCATGGACCGGCAATCGGGTGGGCGGCTCCAGACTGACATGGCATCGCGTGACGACAAAAACCGGCGCATCGAACCTTCCTTCGGTGGCGAAGAGAAAAAAGACGATGAGGTTTTTCGCGTCGACGAGGAGGACCGCATGGCTCGCTCGCAGCAGCGCCGACGCAGGCAATCGGATGGACCGGAACCGCGCGCGTCGCGCCTCGGCAAGAAGAAGCCGCGCGGCTTCTTCGGCTTTGTGCGCCGCTCGATCTACTGGTGCCTGGTGCTCGGCCTGTGGGGCGGCATCGCCTTTGCGGGCATGCTGGTCTATTTCGCGGCCAAGATGCCGCCGACGACCGACTGGGCCATTCCCGACCGTCCACCCAATGTGCGCATCGTCGACGTCAACGGCAACCTGATCGCCAATCGCGGCACGACCGGCGGCGAGGCGGTCAGCCTGCAGGAGATGTCTCCTTTCATCCCGAAGGCGGTCATCGCCATCGAGGACCGCCGCTTCTATTCGCATTTCGGCATCGACCCCATCGGCCTTGCCCGCGCGGTTGTAACCAATGTCGTTTCTGGTCGCGCCGTTCAGGGCGGCTCGACGCTCACGCAGCAGCTTGCCAAGAACCTGTTTCTCTCGCCCGACCGCACGCTGGAACGCAAGGTGCAGGAAGTCATGCTCGCCCTGTGGCTGGAGCACAAATACACCAAGGACCAGATTCTGGAGATGTATCTGAACCGAGTTTATCTCGGTTCTGGCGCGTTCGGCGTCGATGCAGCCTCGCGGCGTTATTTCAACAAGTCCGCCAAGGAGGTGAACCTGATGGAAGCGGCGACCTTGGCCGGTCTCCTGAAGGCTCCGTCGCGCCTGTCGCCTGCCCGCGATCCGGAAGCCGCCGCCGCGCGCGCCAAGCTGGTGCTGGGCGCGATGCGTGAGGAAGGCATGATCGACGACAGCCAGATGGCCATCGCCGAAAGCGAACCGCCGACACGGGCGCCTTCCTACTGGCAGGGTTCGGAAAACTATGTCGCCGACAAGGTGGTGGCCGCGCTGCCCGAACTGATCGGTGAGGCGAAGGACGACATTACCGTTCACACCACGATCGATCTCAACCTGCAGCGCGCAGGCGAAGAGGCTATCAAGGACCAGATTTCCCAGAACGGCAAAAAGATGAATGCGAGCCAGGGCGCGCTTGTTTCCATCGACAGCACCGGCGCGGTTCGCGCCATGGTCGGCGGGGTCGATTATGCCACCAGCCAGTTCGACCGTGTAACGGATGCCCGCCGCCAGCCCGCCTCCTCCTTCAAGCCCTTCGTCTATCTGACGGCGCTTGAACAGGGCCGCACACCGGACTCCGTGCGCAACGACGCACCGGTCCGCATCGGCAAATGGACCCCCAGCAATGACAACGGCAAATATATGGGGCAGGTGACGCTGGCCACAGCACTTTCCCACTCGCTGAACTCCGTCGCCGCACAGCTCGTCATGGAAGTCGGTCCGCAGACCGTGATCGACACGGCGCACCGGCTCGGCGTTCAGTCGAAACTCGAGGCCAACGCCTCGCTGGCGCTTGGCACATCGGAAGTGACATTGCTGGAACTGACCGATGCTTATGTGCCATTTGCCAATGGCGGCTATCGCGCGCCGGTCTATTTCATAACCAAAGTGACTGATTCCGAGGACAAGGTTCTCTACCAGAAGGAAGATGGCGTCGGCCCACGCGTCATTGACGAGCGTAATGTCGGCATGATGAACGCGATGTTGCGGCGCACCGTCGAAGACGGGACGGCAAAGCGCGCCGCCTTCGGCTGGCCCGCCGCCGGCAAGACCGGCACCAGCCAGAATTTCCGCGATGCATGGTTCGTCGGCTATACCGCCAACCTCACGACCGGCGTGTGGTTCGGCAATGACGATGGCAAGGGCATGAAGCGCGTGTTCGGCGCGACCTTGCCGGTCGCGGCCTGGAAAAGCTTCATGAAGGAAGCGCACAAGGGCGTGCCGATCGCCGAGCTTCCCGGCCATTACGACATCCAGAACATCGTCCCCGGCGGCAGCGACGGCATCGACCCGAATGCGCCTTACGATCCAGGCATGATGCCGCAGGATCCCTATAGCGGCCAGCCGATGGCGGGTAATGGCGATGACGGCTATTGGCCGCCTGCCCCGGATTCCACGATGCGCGGCACCGTCCAGCAGCCCGGTGCTGTGGCTTACCCGGCCAATGCCAATGACGATTTCCGTCCGTTGCCCCCGGGCGATGTCGGCGGCGGACAACCGCAACAATCGGGAAAATCCACGACACTGCTCGATATCATAATGGGGAACTCGCAATAAACCTTAGCAACAAAAGTCATTTTAGAAGGAAGGCAGAGAATGAATAGTTCATCGAAACCGGTCTGCCGGATCGTCCGTCCCGGAAACACTTATTCCGGGAAACAGGGCCTTGAATATTTTGAAGGAATTGCAGCCGAAACTGTCGGTTCGGAAGGCATTTGCATGCATCTTCTGACCATCCCGCCGGGTGCCCGCGCCAAGGCCCATCTTCATGCTTCCCACGAGACGGCGATCTATGCACTTTCCGGCGAAACGCATTGCTGGTTCGGCGAAAAGCTCGAGGAGCATGTCATCGTTCGCGAAGGGGAGATGTTCTACATTCCGGCAGGCGTCCCGCATCTTCCCGCCAATCTCAGCGACAAGCCCGCGACAGCCATAATAGCGCGAACCGATCCAAACGAGCAGGAAAGCGTCGTCCTGTTGCCGGAGCTGGAGCAATACGTTCCGCGCTGAGCAAGCCGTGAGCCCCGGTTCCCGATGAATTTCTCTCACCGGGAACTGGTTAACCGCGCAGTAGCTCAGAATGTGCTCCGATTCCCCTCGAAATCTTGAGCGGCTTGGTCTATTCAAGATCGGAGAGCGAGGTTTCCATGTCCCCAGTCACCAAAACAGACGTTGCCGGTTCCGATACTTCCAAGGCAGATGCCGAACGCAAGACGCTGGTCCTGACCGGCGCCAGCCGTGGTATCGGGCACGCGACAGTGAAGCGCTTTTCGCGCGCCGGATGGCGCGTCATCACCTGCTCGCGACAGGATTTTTCCGACAATTGCCCGTGGCCGGCCGGCCCGGAAGATCACATCAAGGTGGACCTCGCCGATCAGGAGGATGTCGGCAAGGCAATTGCCGAAATCCGCCGCCGTCTCGAAGCCGATGGCAGCAAGCTTCATGCGCTGGTCAACAATGCCGGCATTTCGCCCAAGGCGGAAGGCGGACGCCGCATGAATTCCATCGAAACGCCAATGGCAGTCTGGCGCGACGTGTTTCAGGTGAACTTCATGGCGCCGATCATGCTGGCGCGCGGCCTGTTCAAGGAACTGGAAGCAGCGCAAGGCTCGGTCGTCAATGTGACCTCTATAGCTGGCAGCCGCGTGCACCCCTTCGCTGGCACAGCCTATGCGACATCCAAGGCCGCACTCGCCGCGCTTACCCGCGAGATGGCATCCGATTTCGGCCCCTATGGCATTCGCGTCAATGCCATCGCACCGGGCGAGATCGATACGGCGATCCTTTCGCCGGGAACGGACAAGCTGGTGGAACAGCTTCCCATGCGCCGCCTCGGCAAGACATCGGAAGTGGCGGAAACCATATACTTCCTTTGCTCCGAAGCCTCATCCTATGTGACCGGCTCGGAAATCCATATCAATGGCGGCCAGCACGTCTGACACCATGAAAAGCGCGGAGATTGAAATTCTCCGCGCTTTTTGTTTATCTCCATTCAATCGATTTAGAACCAGAGAAACGACCGATGATCCTTTGCTGCGGTGAATCCCTGATCGACATGCTGCCCCGCGAAACCGCAGCGGGCGAGACCGCGTTTCAGCCCTTTGCAGGCGGTTCGGTTTTCAATACGGCCATTGCGCTTGGGCGTCTCGATGTTCCGACCGGATTTTTCTCCGGTATCTCGTCGGATTTTTTCGGCGAGATACTGCGCGACACGCTGGCGCGGTCCAATGTCGATTATTCCTTCGCCGCCATCTCGGATCGTCCGACGACACTGGCTTTCGTGCGCCTGGTGGATGGGCAGGCCCGCTACGCCTTCTACGACGAGAACACGGCCGGCCGCATGCTGGCCGAGAGCGACATGCCCTATGTGGACGACGCCGTCGACGCCATGCTGTTTGGCTGCATCAGCCTGTTTTCCGAGCCGTGCGGCAGTGTCTATGAGGCGCTGATGACGCGCGAGGCGCCTAAGCGGGTCATGTTCCTTGATCCGAATATCCGCACCAGCTTCATCACTGACCGCGAAAAGCATCTGGCCCGCATGAAGCGCATGATCGCGCTCGCCGATATCGTCAAGCTTTCCGACGAAGACCTCGACTGGTTCGGCGAAAAGGGCAGCCACGACGAAATCGCCGCCGAATGGCTGAAGCTTGGGCCTAGACTGGTGGTCATCACCAAGGGTGCGCATGGGGCCGATGCCTAT
Source organism: Brucella intermedia LMG 3301 (assembly GCF_000182645.1). Lineage (NCBI taxonomy): Bacteria > Pseudomonadati > Pseudomonadota > Alphaproteobacteria > Hyphomicrobiales > Brucellaceae > Brucella > Brucella intermedia. Next base: position 138,471 of record NZ_ACQA01000001.1, on the reverse strand, counting down.
ACCGCGCGGGCAACCGTGCGCGTGCCCGGCGTAAAAGTGGACGTGGTCGACACGGTTGGCGCAGGCGATACGGTCAATGCGGGCATTCTCGCCAGCCTTCACAATCAGGGCCTTCTCGACAAGGATGCGCTCGCGGACCTTACCGAAGACCAGATTCATTCCGCTGTCGCGCTAGGGGTGCGGGCTGCTGCCGTAACCGTCGCCCGCGCAGGGGCAAACCCGCCATGGGCGCATGAGATGAAGGATTGACGCACGGCAAAGCCGTGACATGATGCCCGCACGAGCATTGCCAGTTCGCCATTACCGGTACGGGCATTTCCAGCAAAAGTGCGAAGCGGTTTTGCGCGGACAATGCGCAAAGGAAAGCTGACGCATCATGAGCATCGAATTTCTGCTGACATCCTTCATCATAGTTGCGTCGCCGGGCACCGGCGTGCTGGTAACGCTTGCGGCAGGACTGTCCCGTGGCGCACGCGCATCGGTCATTGCCGCGCTTGGCTGCACGCTTGGCATCGTGCCGCACATGCTGGCTGCCGTGACCGGCCTTGCTGCCCTGCTCCATGCCAGCGCACTGGCTTTCGAGCTCATCAAATATGCGGGCGTCGCCTATCTGCTCTATATGGCCTGGATGACGCTCAAGGAGCACGGCACGTTGAAAATCGAGACCGATGACGCGCCGCGTTCAGACCGGGAAGTCATCCGGTCTGCGATCCTCGTCAACCTTCTCAACCCCAAACTGTCGATATTCTTCTTTGCCTTCCTGCCGCAATTCGTGAATACGCAACAGGGCGCAACGGTGGCGCGCATGGTGGAACTGTCGCTCGTCTTCATGGCCATGACATTCGTGGTGTTTGCGATCTACGGTGTCTTTGCCGCTGCCGTCCGTAACCAGATCATCTCACGCCCCGCCGTGCTTGCATGGATGCGCCGCAGCTTTGCAGCCGCCTTCGTCGCGCTCGGGGCCAAACTCGCACTGACCGAACGATAGACCATGGCCCAGAACATTTATGACCGCGACGATTTCTTCACAGCCTACAGCCAGTTGCCACGCTCGGTACACGGGCTGGACGGCGCACCGGAATGGCCCTTTGTCCGTTCCCTTCTGCCAGACCTGACAGGCCGCGATGTCGCCGATCTCGGTTGCGGTTTCGGCTGGTTCGCCCGCTTCGCCCGCGAACAGGGCGCGGCCTCTGTCATCGGTTACGACCTTTCGGAAAACATGCTCGAACGCGCGCGCCGCGACACGCCGGATGACGCTGTCCGTTATGTTCAGGCGGACATGGAAGAGCTGGACCTTCCCGAAGCGAGCTTCGATCTCGTCTATAGTTCGCTGGCGTTTCATTATATTCGCGATTTTCCGCGTCTTTTGAAAACGATCCATGCGGCTTTGCGGACGGAAGGCCGTTTCGTATCCACGATCGAGCATCCGATCTTCATGGCACCGCTGGCGCCGGGCTGGATCGAAGACCAGAATGGCGGGAAGCACTGGCCTGTCGATCATTATGCCGTGGAGGGAGAGCGGCGGACCGACTGGCTGGCGGAAGGCGTCATCAAATATCACCGTCGTCTCAGCACCACGGTCAACGCCCTGATCGATACAGGATTTGCCATCAATCGCCTGGAGGAATGGCGCCCCTCCGCGGAGCAGATCGAGGCATGGCCGGGGCTGTCGGAGGAAATGGAGCGGCCCATGCTGTTGATAGTTTCCGCTAGCCGACAGACAGCTTGACCAGCCACATTTCACGCTCTTTATGGGGAGGGGCGGGACACGAATCAGACTGGCGAGGAGAAACCATGGACGTGTTGCGCATTGCAGCCTTTTCGCAAGGCAACCAGGGCGGCAATCCCGCTGGAGTGCTGATTGCCGATCACCTGCCCTCCCCGCAAGACATGCAGAAGATCGCCAAGGATGTCGGCTTTTCCGAAACCGCCTTTGCCGCGCCGGAAGGCGACAGCTGGCGCGTTCGTTATTTTGCGCCGGAAATGGAAGTTCCGTTCTGCGGCCATGCCACCATTGCGCTCGGCGCTGCGCTGGCCATGCGCGAGGGCGACGGGCGTTTCGCGCTCAAGCTCAACAATGGCGATATCAGCGTCGATGGCCGCAAGGAAGGCGAGTTGTTCGCCGCCAGCCTGCAATCGCCGCCAACCCGCCAGCGCGCTGCCAACGATGCGGAAGTGGAGCAGGCGCTGGCGCTGTTCAGCTTTGAAAGGGACGATCTGGCGCCCGGTCTTGCTCCCGCGCTGATCCACGCCGGTGCGGACCATATCGTGCTGCCGCTTCGTTCCCGCGAGAGGCTCGCCTCGATGCATTACGACATGGCGCGCGGGCGCACCCTGATGAACCGGCAGGGCTGGACGACGATCCTGCTCATCTATTCCGAGACGCCAAGACGCTTCCACAGCCGCAACCCGTTTGCATCGGGCGGCGTTTATGAAGACCCGGCCACCGGTGCCGCGACCGCTGCCTTTGCCGCTTATCTGCGCGACAGCGGCTGGCCGCATGGCGGTGAGATCGAAGTCTTTCAGGGCGAGGATATGGGCAGCCCGTCGCACCTGCGCGCCCAGATCGGCAATGAGCGCGGCGGTTCCATCCGCGTTTCCGGCACCGCACGGCTGATGGAATAGCAGCGCATCCCGAAAAGCGTGAAACGGTTTTCGGATAAGATGCGCGTCAAAACAAAGGATTAAGCGCGTTGCAGCTCGTCACACGCGGACGAGCTGCTCCACCCGTTCCTCATTTCCGAAGAACTTGAGATAGCGCGCCACTTCCTTGGGATCGCCCGTCGCCTTTTGCGGATTATCGGAAAGCTTGACCGCCGGATGGCCGTTGGCATCCGTCACCTTGCAGACGAGCGAGATGGCGTTCAGCCCCTCGATTTCCTTCGGGGCGCAGCCCGCGAAATCATTGGTGAGGTTGGTGCCCCAGCCGAAGCTCATGCGCACGCGCCCCTCGAAGTGACGATAGGTTTCCTCGATCGTATCCACATCAAGCGCGTCGGAAAAGATCAGCAGCTTTTCGCGCGGGTCCTTGCCGCGTGACTTCCACCATTCGATGATGCGCTCGCCGCCTTCGATGGGCGGGGCGCTGTCGGGGCGGAAGCCGGTCCAGTCGGCAACCCAGTCCGGCGCATTGCGCAGGAAGGCAGCCGTGCCGAAAGCATCGGGCAGCACGATCAGTAGATTGCCGCCATAGTAGCGGTTCCAGTCCTGCAGGACGCGATAGGGCGCGGAACGCAGTTCATCGTCATTCCTTGCAAGGGCCGCCAGCACCATCGGCAATTCATGTGCATTGGTGCCCAGTGCTTCGAGGTCGGTATCCATGGCCAGAAGCACATTGCTGGTGCCGGTAAAGGCATCTCCGATGCCTTCCTTCAGCGCCTCGACGCACCAGCGCTGCCACAGGAAGGAATGGCGGCGACGCGTGCCGAAGTCGGAAATCTTCAGGCCCGGAAGCTGGCGCAGGCGTTCGACCTTGCTCCACATCTTGGCCTTGGCGCGCGCATAAAGCACGTCGAGCGAGAAGGGACCGAGGTTTTTCATCGCCGCGCGCGAGCGCAGCTCGTTGATGATGGCAAGTGCGGGAATTTCCCACATGGTCGTGTGCGACCAGGCGCCATGGAAATGCAGCTCGTACTGCCCGTCCTTGCGACGCAGCTCATATTCCGGCAACTGGAAATCATGAAGCCAGTTCAGGAATTCGGGCTGGAAAATCTGCTTGCGGCCATAGAAGCTGTTACCCGCCAGCCAGATCATTTCCTTCTTGGAGAAACGCAGCGTGCGGGCATGGTCGAGCTGTGCGCGCAATTCGCCCTCGTCGATCTCATCGGCAAGGCGCACGGAAGTGGTGCGGTTGATGAGCGAGAAGGTTGCATCCACCTTGGGGTAGAGGCCCCAGATCATCTGCAGCATCAGAAGCTTGTAGAAGTCCGTGTCCAGAAGGCTGCGGACGATGGGATCGAGCTTCCATGCGTGATTGTAGACGCGGCGCGCAATATCAGTCTTGGCCATGACGGCCTCCATTGCATGAACTTGTGCTGCAACCGCCCCAGAGGAATTGCAGCAAAAAGAAAGGCGGGTTTTCACCCGCCTTTTTAATCGGTTCACTTCTGTTTGGGAAGCTCTACGACGATTTCATGTTCGCCGTCCGGCTTGATCGGCACGCCTTCTTCCGGCTTGCCGATCTTGCGACCATTGAGCTTGACCGCCTTGTCCTTGCCACCGGCTACGACCTTCACGCGGCAGAGCGCTTCGCCGAAGCGGAGTTCCGCTTCATAGCCATCCCATTCCGGCGGCAGGGCCGGATCGAGATGCAGGCGGTCGCCGCGTTTGGTGACGCCGAGGATACCCTCGGTTGCCACGCGATAGAACCAGCCGGCAGAGCCGGTATACCATGTCCAGCCGCCCTGCCCGCGACGCGGCTCGACGGAATAGATGTCGGCTGCGATCACATAGGGCTCGACGCGGTAGATATCCGGATTGCGGCCATGGTTGACCGGGCTGATGAGCGAGAAGAGCTTCCAGGCTTCCGCCGTTCTGCCCATGCGGGCAAGCGCCATGATCGCCCAGGTCGCGCCATGGGTGTACTGGCCGCCATTCTCGCGGACACCCGGCGGATAGCCCTTGATATAGCCCGGCTCCTGCACGGTCTTGTCGAAAGGCGGCGTGAACAGACGCAGCAATTCGCCTTCGTCATCCAGCAGGTATTTTTCGAGCGAAGCCATCGCCTGTTCGGCGCGTTTCGGATCGGCCACGCCGGACAGCACACTCCACGATTGCGCGATGGCATCGATCTGGCATTCATCGCTGTCCTTGGAGCCAAGCGGCGCGCCGTTATCGAAGAAGCCGCGGCGATACCATTCGCCGTCCCAACCGTCGCGGTCGAGCGCAGCCGTCAGGCTTTCCAGATGTGCCTTCCATATGTCGACGCGCTTCACGTCCTTGCGTGCTTCGGCAATCGGAATGAACTTGCCGAGCGTATAGGCGAGGAACCAGCCGAGCCAAACGCTCTCGCCCTCGCCCTTCACGCCGACGAGATTCATGCCGTCGTTCCAGTCGCCGCCGAGCATCAGCGGCAGGCCGTGCTTCCCGGTGCGCGCGACGGCGAGGTCGAGCGCCAGGGCGCAATGCTCGTAGAGGCTGGCCGTCTGCCCGGAGATTTCCGGCTGATAGAAGGCATCATGTTCGCCCTCCTCCAGCTTGCGCCCTTCGAGGAACGGCAGCTTTTCGTCGAGGATGGCGCGGTCGCCCGTCGTCTCGACGTAGAGCGAGGTGCCATAGCCGAGCCAGACGACATCGTCCGAGATGAGCGTGCGGACACCCGCACCCGTTGCCGGCAGCCACCAATGCTGGACATCGCCTTCCGGGAACTGGCGCGATGCGGCGTTGAGGATCTGCGCACGGGCAAGCGTCGGATCGATGAGCAGCAGCGACAGCGTGTCCTGCAACTGATCGCGGAAGCCGAACGCACCGCTTGCCTGATAGAAGGCGGCGCGCGCCCAGATACGGCAGGCGATTGCCTGATAGGGCAGCCAGCCATTGACCAGAAGATCGAAAGCCGGGTCCGGCGTCTTGACCTGAACGCGGTCGAAGAGGCCTTCCCACTGCTGCCTCGCGGCAGCAAGCATATCGCTGAACGAAACCTTGCGCGTCTCGGTAATCAGCGCCTTTGCCTGTTTCTGGTCGGCGGCATTGCCGAGCAGGAAGACGATTTCACGGGCTTCACCCGGCCCGACTTCAATGTCGAGGGCGAGCGCGGCACATGGATCGCGGCCCGCTTCAACGGTGCCCGATAGCGCCTTGCCTGCCAGCACGATCTCCGGCTTGTCCACCGAACCGGTGGTGCCGATGAATTCGCTGCGGTCGGCAGTGACGGATTGCGGCTTTTCGGTCGCGGCAAAGAAGGCGACCTGCCCCGACTTGTCAGGATGATACGGATTGCCCGCAAAGAGCGCGCCCAGTTCCTCGTCCTGCGACGGCACGATGAAAGGCACATTCTTGGCGCGGGCATTGCCCAGCACCCATTCGACATAACCATAGACGCGCAGCTTGCGCTTCGAGCGGCCCTTGTTGGTGATCGTGAGGCGCGAGAGACGCACCGGCTTGTCCGCATCCACGATATGGGTGAGGTCAAGCGCCAGTTCGCCATGCTGCGCCCCGAAGCTCGAATAACCGTGGCCATGACGCGCTTCATAAGTCACCGCCTCGTCGCGCAGCACGCTTGCGGTCGGCGCAAAGGTGCGGCCCGTTTCACGGTCGAGGATATAGATCGCCTCGCCCGGACGGTTGGTGACAGGATCGTTCGCCCATGGGGTGAGCTGGTAATCGCGGCTGTTGCCTGCCCAGGTGAAGGCCGAACCTTCCGCCGAGACGTGGAAACCGAAATTCGGATTGGCGATCACATTGATCCACGGATGCGGCGTGGTTGTGCGATTGTTGATGCGCACCACATAAGAGCCATCCTCGGCAAAGCCGCCATAGCCGTTCCAGAAGCGGAGGTCGTCGCCTGCCGGAGCAGGACGGTTCACCGCTGGCTTGACAGCCGGGCGGCGTTCTTCCGTCCCGCGTTCGATGGCGATGGGCGCGAGACCGGCGGCACCGAGCCCCTGGCTCGAAGCCTGTCCGCCAATCGCGGTCTTGGCATCGCGCGCGGCGAGATCGACGGTGATTTCCTCGCTGCGGCGCAACTGTTCGGCCAGCGAGCCGTTCTGTGCGTGCATGACGATACGCGCCGAAGCGAGCAGCGTGTTGTAGCTTTCGTCGCTCATCTGGTCGCGGCGCACCGCGAAGATGTGCGGCTGGCCGCCACCACGCGCCCGGAATCCTTCGACGATCCAGTCGATGGCGCGCTGCGTATCCTGCGCATAGGAGAAGGCGCGCTCATTGACCGCCACGACATCGACCGTGAGGCCCTTCGAGCGCCAGTATTCCTGCGCACGCAGCACACCGCGCAACACGTCGAGATCGGCTTCATTGTCGATGCGCAGCGCGAAGATCGGATAGTCGCCGGAAATCGACATCGGCCACAGGTCCGACTGCTTGCCGAGGCCGCTGGCGATGGTTTCAGGCGGCTGGCGCAGCGTCCGCTCGGGATAGAGCAGATAGGCGGCGACCTTCTGGTAATCCGCAGCTTCCGCGGGCTTGATGCCGATATGATAGAGCTGCACCTGCGACGAGGTCCAGGAAAGCGAATATTCGCGGGCGAAGGTTTCGGGGTGACGATGGGTCGCCACCGCGTGTTCCACCGCATCGCGGCTGCCGCCTGCGAAGGTCCAGAACACGAGGCTCACCTTCTTGTGCGCCGGAACGCGGACGCGCGTGCGCACCGAAGCAATCGGATCGAGCACGCAACCCTGGCTGCCGGTGAACTTGGCGCCGGCATCGAAGGCTGCCGCATCGCGCAAGGAACGGCCACGTCCGACAAAGGCGCGGCGGTCGGTTTCGACTTCCGTTTCGCGGATCGAGCCGGAAAGATCGGTCACAAAATGCGCGACATGAATATCGGGATCGGACGGCGCGCGCTTGCGGCGCTTGGCATAGATGGTCGAACCGTTATCGGAGATTTCGGTTTCCACAAACATCTTGGCAAAGGCAGGATGGGCGGCGTCGCTGTCGCTGTCGGTCAGCACCAGTTCCGCATAGGAGGTGACCTCGATCATGCGGTCGCGGGCGGAGGTGTTGATGATGTCGAGCCTGCGGCCCTCACCATCGGATTCCGACGACACGATGACTTCCATGACCGTCTTGATATCACCGGCGGTCTTGTAGAATTCCGCCTTGTCCTCAGTGAAGACCGTCTTGGTTTCCTCATCCGGGTTGCGGACCGGTTCGCCGGTTGCCGACCACCAATAGCCGCTTTCCATGTCGCGCAGGAACAGGAAAGTGCCTTGCAGGTCTTCCGACGCATCGGCGTGGAAGCGGGTGATGTCCCAATTGTGCCAGCGGCTGTAGCCCGAGCCGTTGGCCGTCACCATCAGCGCATATTGTCCGTTCGACATCATATGCGTGGTGCGCGGAGCCTTGAACGGCTTGTCGACGATCCGCATCGGCGCATCGTCGAAACCGCCGGAATCCACGCGCATCGGGTTTTCCGTCTTGGCGTAGATCATCGGGATTTCGCGCGGCGCCTTTTCCTGCAGCAGCAGTTCGGCAGCCTCGATCACGGGGTCGGAGTGGAAACGCTCGCGCATCCGGCCTTCGAAGATCACGTTGTTGACCGCGATGATCGACATGCCATGATGGTGGGCATAGTAGTTCTTCACGACGGCGCAGAGTTCGCCTTCGCGGACACGCGACGGGGTGAAGTCCACCGAATCGTGGAAGCCGTAGCGTCCAAGCGCGCCAAGCTTGGCAAGACGCTTGAGGTTGGCGACGGCGGCGGCAGGCTGGTATTGCGCGGCGAGCAGGCTCGCATAAGGCGCGATGACCGCGTTGCGCGACAGGCCGCGCTGCAGGCCGAGATTCGGCACGCCGAAGTTGGAATACTGGTAGTTCATATGCGCGTCGCGCGCATTGAACGCCGCTTCCGAAATACCCCAGGGCAGGCCGCGCGAGGTCGCATAGTCGATCTGGCGCTGCACCACGAGCTTGTTGGTCTGGTCGAGCAGCGAACCGAGCGGCTCCGACATGACCAGCGGCGGCATCAGATATTCGAACATCGAGCCCGACCAGGACAGCAGAGCGCCCTTCCAGCCCACCGGGACCAGAAGACGGCCAAGCTTGAACCAGTGTTCGACCGGCACGTCGCCCTTGGCGATGGCAAACAGGCTCGCCAGACGCGCTTCCGATGCGAGAAGATCGTAGCAGCTTTCGTCCAGCTCGTTTTCCTGCACGCGGAAACCGATGGAAAGCAGGCGGCGTTCCTTCCGCTCAAGGAAGCCGAACTGCATGTCGAAGGCAAGCTGGCGCGAGCGGGTCGCCAGATCGCGCAGGCGCTCGCGCAGCGCGTCCGTGTCATGCTCGCCGATGGAATCGTCGGTATGCGCCTTGCAGGTATCGACCAGAATGCGCGCCCATTCCACCGCTTCCGCGCTTGCGGAGGTTTCGATTTCGCCATCGAGTTCATCCATCAGGCGAACGATGTCGGTCGCGAAAAGCGACAGGTTGATGGTGCGGAAGGATGCCGTCTCCGGCTCGTCCTTGATGGACAGGACGGCACGGCGGAAATTGGCGATCCGCTCTTCCAGGCGGCGGCGCAGCGGACGCAGTATCCGGCGGTCGTCGGGGATTTTGGCGATGGACTCTTCAAGGATGTCGTTGACATCGAGAATGCCGTCGAGGTCGCCCTGCATGTAGACAGAGGGTGCTTCCGCCCATTCTTCCAGCGCGGACGACAGCGTAACCAGATGGCCGGCGAGATTGCCGCTGTCCACCGCCGACACATAGAGGGGCCGCATCGGCGTCAGCGTGTTGGTCTCGTACCAGTTGTAGAGATGGCCCTGGTACTTCTCCATCTTTTCGAGCGTATTGACGGTTGCGGCGACGCGATCCAGCGTTTCGCCGAAGCCGATCCAGCCGAAATCGCGCGCGGCGATGACCGACAGCAGATAGACGCCGATATTGGTCGGCGACGTGCGCTGCGCGACGATGGGCGCCGGGTCTTCCTGGAAATTGTCCGGCGGCAGATGGTGGTTTTCCTCATTGGTGAACTCGGCGAAGTAGCGCCAGGTCCGGCGCGCATAGCGGCGCAGGTCCGACTTGTCGGAAGAAAGCACTTCCAGCGTGTCCTGCGGCTTGGCCGAACGGCTGACGAGCCAGGCGATCAGCGGCGAGGCAAACCAGATGACGGCGAACGGTGCGGCGATCAGTGCAGCATGGCTTTCAGCGGCAAGGGGAAAGAAGATCGCCAGACCCGCAATGGCCATGGCGGGCCACATGAGCTGGAAATAGAAAAGCAGCGTATCGGGAGAGGTTCTCGCCTGCGCCGCCGTGCGCCATTCCAGAAGGTTGCGGTGCGAAACGAACAGACGATAGACGGTGCGCGCAATAGCGTCCGCCATCAGGAACGCCGAATGGGCAATGAAGGTGGTCCGCAGCGCCACATCTGCCGTGCCGAGCGCAATGTCGGTCAGCACCGACTGCGCATGGCCTTTCAGCGAATAATCCATGTTGCGCGGGATGAGATTGGTGACGATCCCGAAGGTCGGCGCCACGAACATGGAAAGGATGAGAAACCCCTGCCAGACGGCGGCAGGCCCGATCGGCAGCACGCTCCAGCCGACGACGGCTGCAATCAGCCACAGGATCGGGTTGAGCGAGCGGCGCAGGTTGTCGACCATCTTCCAGCGCGTGACGGCGCTGACGCCGGCATTGGTCGAGAACAGCCATGGCAGAAGCTGCCAGTCGCCGCGTGCCCAGCGATGGTGGCGCGAGACGTCGACATTGTAGCCGGTCGGATAGTCCTCGACCACCTCCACATCGCTGACCAGCGCGGCACGGGCATAGCCGCCTTCCAGAAGGTCGTGGCTGAGAAGCGTGTTTTCGGGGACACGGCCCTTCAGCGCGGCCTCGAAGGCGTCGATGTCGTAAAGGCCCTTGCCGGTGAAGGTGCCTTCGCCAAGCAGGTCCTGATAGGTGTCGGACACGGCAAAGACATAAGGATCGATGCCGCGATTGACCGAGAAGACGCGCTGCAGGAACGATGCTTCGTCGCCGGTCGTCAGCGACGGCGTGACGCGCGGCTGGAGAATGCCGTAGCCACGAATGACCTTGCCGGTCTTTTCGTCGATGATCGGGCGGTTCAGCGGATGGCTGAGCTTGCCAGCCAGATGCGTGACGGATTCCGGCGTAAGACGCGTATCGGCGTCCAGCGTCATCACATATTTGATTTCCTTCGGCAGGCGTTCGTCCGGCGGGAAGAAGCTCGTATCCTGATCGCCGCGCAGCAACAGGTTCAGTTCATGCAGCTTGCCGCGCTTGCGCTCCCAGCCCATCCAGCAGTTCTGCTTCTCGTTGAAGAGGCGGCGGCGGTGCAGAAGGAAAAAGCGCGGCTGGTCGTCGCCCGTATAGTGCTCATTGAGCTTGGCGATTTCCTCACGCGCATATTCGTAGATTTCCATATCCGCGGGCGTGATCTCATGCTTCGCATCGGTCCAGTCGCTGACCAGCGCGAAGTAGATTTCGCCACGCGGATTGGTGAGATAATGCACTTCGAGATTGCGAATCTGCTCGTCGATGGAATCGCGCGAGGTGATGAAGGTCGGCACCGCGACCAGCGTGCGCGCTTCTTCGGGCAAGCCTTCCTTATATTCAAAACCGATGAGGCGCGTCGGCTGCACGAACCACGGCACCAGCGCATTGAACAGCGAATAGGACGCGTCCATCGCCGGGAAGAGCGCGAGCAGCGTGAACAGCGTGCGCAGATCGGTCGAAAGACCGGCGCGGATCATGCAGTAATTGACGAGAGTGAGAATCAGGATCGTGAAGATCGCCGTCGGAATGAACAGGCCCCAGAGGCCAAGGCCGCGATAGAAACGCAGCGCCCTGACACCGAACGGCGCCTTGTAACCGCAGACCCTTTCAAGCTCGGTGCGGCCTTCGCCCGACAGGTAATAGGCGATGGCGCCCTTGCCCTCGGCTTCCGGATGACCGGCCTTTTCGGCGCGGTGGCCGTCTTCCGCCAGCTTGAGCGCCGCCCATGTGATGTCGATTTCGCTCATGTCCGAATAGCGGGCGAGCTTTTCGATGGTCACGCGGTAGGCATTGCGGGAGCGGAAGTCCAGAAGCTCGAAATCGCTGTGGTCGCGCAGGATCGCATCGACCTCGTTGACGGTTTCAAACCAGGTTTCCCAGTCCACGTCATCGATGGATTTCAGGCTGCGGATGACGTTGCCCATCGTGACGCCGCCGGTGGACTGGCGGGCATGTTCCTCGACGATGGCGTCTTCCGGGTTGCTGCCTTCCTGTTCCAGGATCCGTTCCAGCCAGTGAGCGGCTGCCGTGGTGTCGGTGGAGGAGGAACGCAGGCGATAAAGGAGATGCGTGGCGAAGGTGCTGTCGCGGGCGGCATCGGCATATTGCGCCAGGACCGAATCCAGCTCGGCTCCGTCGGCAGCGACCACGATGCGGTCGGCAGCCGTATTGGCGAGATTGCGCATGATGCGCGCGCGGTCGACGCGCAGCGCCAGACGTCGCGCATTCTCGATCAGGAAATAGCGCACCGCAGACGGCAGCGCCCACAGTTCACCGATCTTGAGCGGCTCGACGGTCTGGAAACCCTTGACGATGGCCGTCAGCGTCTTCAGCGAGAAATTGCTGTCCGTATGCGCGACATAGAGCCAGGCCAGCGCGAAGATGCGCGGCATGCCCTCGTATTTTTCAACCGGCGCCTTGTAGAGCGGCAGCTGGCGGATGAAGCGGCGCGGCAGGTCGCGGCGTGCCTGCTGCACGTTCTTGTCGATCTGGTAGTGGTTGTCGAGCAGCCATTGCGCGGCAGGGGTGATGGTTTCACCCGCGCGCGAGGCGGCATCGGAGGCGCGATAGGCATGCAGGATCAGCTTGCCGTTTTCCGACAGGCGCTGATCGAACGGGAAGGCAATATAGCCCGGCAGCGGAATGTCTTCGCCCCGCGCCACGGCAGCGGCAAGCGCGCCAAGTTCTTCCTCGGTTTTATACAAGGCCCGGATGGGCGACGGCTGTTCGGGGGGAATCTGGCCCGACGCATCGCGGTCGCTGGATTTGGGCTCCATCGAAGGCTGCTGCATCGGCGATTTATTCTCGGTAGAGGTTGATTTGGAGAGCGAAGAAGACAATTCCGGCATCTGCCTTAACAGCCTTTCCGAAGGAAATGAGTTATATGCGGCGGGTGGACACTGACATTAGTCTGAATTTTCATTTCAGGGAAACGGCAGTATCCGTGATCGGTTCCCTGAATGTCGGCTGCATTTGGCTAAAATGCGACGGCGCAATGTGCTGATATTCAAACCGTTTAAATCGCAACGCACAATTCTTTCCGCCTATTAATGTTGCGTTATGAAACACCCCGTTTCCTGCAACCCTAACATATTGAAAACAAAAATAATACCACCCCTGGTAAGGTGCCGGGAAATTTCGGCGCCCAGCACCTCGCATCCGCCAATAGGGAGGAAGCCCGGCGGATGCGCGGGAATCACCGCGCATCCGCCGGGCCTCGTGTTTCGACAGGCCGGCCATTCACCGTAAAGTGACGATCAGGAAGCTGGTTCGGATGCCGGAAAAAGCTTCCAGTAACGTGGGCGGAAAGCGATGCGGCTTTTTTCCGCCGCCGGGTGTTCGGCCGGGATTTCGATCTCGACCCGCTCGCGCGCGCCGCCGACTTCCAGTTCGACGCGCCGCTTGCCGCCGGAACGGCGGCTCGCCACCACCGTGCCTGCGATGCAGCCGCCGCAACCGTCCAGCAGTTCGACATCGTGCGGACGGAAGAAGAGCTGCGCATCCCCGTCGGCCACGCCATCGACGGTCAGGCCGATATTGCGGTCCACCAGCCAGACCTCACCCTTTTCGACCCGGACGGGAAGCGTGCTCGATTCTCCGATGAAGCCATAGACCCCCGGCGAATTCGGATTGTCGTAGACTTCGTCCGGCGTGCCTACCTGCTCGATACGGCCCTGGCTCATCACCACCACGCGGTCGGCAAGTTCCAGCGCCTCGTCCTGATCGTGGGTCACGAAAACGGTGGTGTGGCCCGTCTTGTCGTGGATCTCGCGCAGCCAGCGGCGCAACTCCTTGCGCACCAGCGCATCGAGCGCGCCAAACGGTTCGTCGAGAAGCAGGACTTTCGGTTCGATCGCCATGGCGCGGGCCAGAGCGACGCGCTGGCGCTGGCCGCCGGAAAGCTGCGCCGGATAGCGCTTCTCCAGCCCCTGCAACTGGACGAGATCGAGCAGTTCCAGCGCGCGGCTGCGAATGGCGTCGCTCGACGGGCGCGTCGCGCTCGGGCGCACCTTCAGACCAAAACCGATATTGTCCGCAACCGTCATATGGCGGAACAGCGCATAATGCTGGAAGACGAAACCGACATTGCGCTCCTGAACGCTCTTCTGCGATGCGTCCTCGTCGCCGAAGAAGATCGTCCCCTCGGTCGGCGTTTCCAGCCCGGCAATGAGGCGCAAAAGCGTGGTCTTGCCCGAACCGGAAGGCCCCAGCAAAGCGATCAGCTCGCCGGAACGAATATCCAGCGAGACATTATGCAACGCCGGGAAGCGAGCGAACTCCTTACGCACTCCGGCAACACGAACTTCCATTCCCAATCCTTTCCCCTGCCGCCATGCGGGCGACCGTCGATTTAATTTCAATGCCCGTTTCCGCTGCCAGACAGTTCATCGCCATAGCGCAATTCGAGCGCCGTCTTGATGGCAAGCGTCAGCAACGCCAGAAAAGCCAGCAGCGACGCCACCGCGAACGCACCGACGAAGTTATATTCGTTGTAGAGAATTTCCACATGCAGCGGCATCGTATTGGTGAGACCGCGAATATGTCCAGAGACGACGGAAACCGCGCCGAACTCGCCCATAGCCCGGGCATTGCACAGCAGCACGCCGTAGAGAAGCCCCCATTTGATATTGGGCAGCGTCACATAACGGAAGGTCTGCCAGCCATTGGCGCCGAGCGAAATCGCCGCCTCCTCGTCGCCTGTTCCCTGTTCCTGCATCAACGGGATCAGTTCGCGCGCGACGAAGGGAAATGTGACGAACACCGTCGCCAGCACAATGCCCGGAACGGCGAACAATATCTCGATGCCATGCCGCGACAGCCACGGCCCGAGCAGGCTGTGGCTTGAGAAAAGCAGCACGAAGACAAGGCCTGAAATGACCGGCGACACGGAAAACGGCAGGTCGATCAGCGTCGTCAGCAGCGCCTTGCCCTTGAATTCGAACTTGGCGATCGCCCACGCCGCCGCAATGCCGAAGACCAGATTGAGCGGCACGGCAATGGCTGTAACAAGGAGTGTCAGCCTTATCGCAGCCCACGCATCCGGCTCGACCAGCGCCGCCAGATATTCGCCCGCTCCCTTGCGGAAGGCTTCAACGAAGACCGCGATGACCGGCAGGATGAGGAAGAGCGCCAGAAAAGCCAGCGCCAGAGCGATCAGCGTAATGCGCGTTAGCGGGCTTTCGGTGACGGCGCTCCGACTTTCGCGGGGCGCGGAAGAAGCAGGTTCATTCGCCATGACCATATTTCCTCCGTGTCCACGCCTGGATGAGATTGATGAAAAGCAGCATCGCAAAGGAAAGCGCCAGCATCACCGTGGCAAGCGCGGTCGCTCCGGCATAATCATATTCCTCAAGCTTGATGACGATCAGGAGCGGCGCGATTTCCGAAACATAAGGCGTATTGCCCGCAATGAAGATCACCGAGCCATATTCGCCGACGCCGCGCGCAAAGGCGAGCGCGAAGCCGGTCAGGATGGCCGGTTGCAGGCTTGGCAGCAGCACCCGCCAGATTGTCTGGAACCGGGAAGCGCCAAGCGTTGCCGCAGCTTCTTCCACCTCACGGCTGATTTCCTCCATGATCGGCTGCACCGTGCGCACCACGAAGGGCAGGCCGATGAAGATCAGCGCGATGACGATGCCCCCCCGCGAGAACGCGACGCGAATGCCCAGCGGCGCCAGCAGGCTGCCGACCCAGCCATTCGGCGCATAGATCGCGGCAAGCGCGATACCGGCCACGGCCGTCGGAAGGGCGAAGGGAATATCGACGATAGCATCGACGAAGCGGCGTCCGGGAAAGCGATAACGCACGAGAACCCAGGCGAGGATGACGCCGAAGACCACATTGACCAGCGCCGCGATGAAAGCGGTGCCGAAACTCGTTTCGAGCGCTTTCAACGTGCGCTCGTCGGTGACAAGGCGCCAGAAGCCGGAAATCCCGACTTCGCTGGAACGCAGCACCAAGGCCGCAAGCGGAATGAGAATGAGAAGGGTCAGATAGGCAACACTGAAGCCGAACGTCAGCCCGAAACCGGGAATGACGCTCGGCTTTCTGAAGTGCGACCCTGCCCTGGCCCGTGCAGGGAGCGAAGTCATGCGCTGGTTTGTTCCCTCTTCAGTATTTGATATTACCGATTGCTCACGGTTTCCGGGTTATTTTCCCGGCTTGTAGAGCTGGTCGAACGTTCCTCCATCGCCAAAATGATAGGGCTGCGCCTTGGCCCACCCGCCGAAAATCGGATCATCGATCGTTACCAGCGTCAAATCGGGAAACTTGCGCTGCTTGTCGGCCGGGATGATTTCGGGCTTCGACGGACGGTAGAAATGCTTGGCGGCAAGCGCCTGGCCTTCCGGCGAATAGAGATATTCGAGATAGGCCTGCGCCAGCTTGGTGGTGCCGTTCTCCTCGGCATTCTTGTCCACGACCGCGACCGGCGGTTCGGCCAGAATGGACTGCGGCGGCACGACGATGTCGAATGCATCCTCGCCAAATTCCGCGACCGAGAGATAGGCTTCGTTTTCCCAGGCAAGCAGCACGTCGCCCAGCTGGCGCTGCACGAAAGTGGTTGTCGAGCCGCGCGCGCCGGTGTCGAGCACGGGCACATGGCGGAACAGCTCGCCGATGTAATCCCTGATCTTCTGTTCGTCGCCGCCAAACTGCTTGTGGGCCCAGGCCCAGGCGGCGAGATAGTTCCAGCGCGCGCCACCGGAGGTCTTCGGGTTCGGCGTGATGACCTCGACGCCATCCTTCACCAGATCGCCCCAGTCCTTGATGCCCTTGGGATTGCCCTTGCGCACGAGGAAGACGATGGTTGACGTATAGGGGGCGGAATTGTTGGGCAGGCGCTTGCGCCAGTCCTTGTCGATCTTGCCCGACAGCTGGGCAATGGCATCGATATCGCTTTCAAGCGCCAGCGTCACCACGTCGGCCTTGATGCCGTCGATCACCGAACGCGCCTGTTTGCCCGACCCGCCATGGGAAGCGCGAATGGTGACGGTTTCGCCGGTTTCCGCCTTCCAGTGGGCGGCAAAGGCGGCGTTGTAATCCTTGTAGAGTTCACGCGTCGGATCGTAGGACACGTTGAGAAGTGTCTGGTCGGCGAAGCTTGACCCAACCGTTCCGGCCAGCGAAGCCGCAGCCACCAATGCCGCCAGAGTGAGCGAAAATCTCGATATCTTCATGACCGCCTCCATGTTTCATTGGTCAAGACAGTATCAGAGCTCTTTGACGACAGGATGCCACAAGCCGGTCGTTATTTGAAACGACTTCGAAAAATCCGCGCAGTTTTGAGGAGATTTCGAGGATAATTTTTTCACCGGCAGGTCGAAACATGCGGGCGATAGCATCATTAACTCATTGGGCCGATGCGGGTTTGACGGAAGGCGCCGGCGTGCCGCTCGTGGCCAGTTCAAGCTCGGGCTGCCTCGGCTCGTTCCAGCCCATGAAATTGTAGACCGTGTAGCGCCAGAGACCGATTTCCTCGTGAAGCGCCACATCCGTCACCAGGAAATAAAGGGCGGTTGAAGACATGTTGGTATGGGAGCCCGTCAGAAAACCGGCGGCGACCGGCTCGGGCTTCACGCCGAAATGCGCCAGATAAAGAAGATCGCGGGTCAACATGGGCGCGGCCTGCAACAGTACGACCCTGGCCGGCCTGATCTCGCGCAGGATCGCAGCCGTGTTTTTGGAATTCTGCCAGCTGTTGCGGCTCTTTTCGTCCAGCAGGATGGAAGCCGGATCGATCCCGACCTTTTCAAGTTGCACGGCGATCGCCGTGGCCTCGGAAACGCCGGTGCCGCTCACATCCGCGCCGCTGGCGATGAACTTGCAGCTGAACCCCTTGTCGACGCACTGGCGGTTCATGGCGGCTGCCGCCAGAAGCGGAGCATAGGAGAAGGCCAGCGGCTCGACCGCTTTCTGGCCACGCTCGTCAACGACCTGCGTTCCCGTGCCGAAGATGATGAAGGCGGTATTGTCTTCAAGCGGCCTCTGCAATTGCGATGTATAGGGCGATTGCAGGCGGTTCATCAGGTAATCCGGGGCCAGGCCTGAAGCAATCGCGCCATAAAAAATGACCGCAAGGCCAATCAGAACAGTACCCGTCTTGCGCCATTTGAAACAGAAAAGGATTAAACCGACAGCGGCAAAGGAAAGCATGATATTGATCGTCATGGAAAATCACCGCGTTCAATATAATATTTCATCAATCGGCGGATTTGTGATATACGTGAACAAGTTGCTTGAAAACAACCCCAAGAATTTTGGAAATAACGATCTGTTTGTTGTGAGAAGCCGCTGTTCAGGATGCGCCCTGCCCCGAAAGGGTGAGGCCCGGACTGGGGTTGCGGGGGGCAAGTATTCATCCGGGCCTCGGCCAGTCTCGCGACCGGCAGGCTAACAACGGACGAAACCCGTTTCGGTTGCACGAAATCTCGACAGGCAGCGAATATTTTTTCGCTTTCATTTGCAGGCCCTTCGGCGGCCGGATCGCTCTTGAACCGTACAGACGAAGAGTTATTCTTCCCGGATGGATTGGCTGACCAGAGGATTTTTCACCATGGCATTTGGCAAACGCTCTATCGGCACGCTTTTCGTGATTGCCGCAGGCCCGGCACTGCTGCTGGCGTCGTCTCTTTCCCTGAAGGCCGAGGAGGCGAATCCGATCGAGCGGGTCGATTACATCTGCGAGCGCGGGGTCGTCGTGCCGGTCACCTATATCCGCAAGGGCAGCGCGCCCGGATTTGCGGTCCTCGACGCCGAGGGCAAGATGATCGCGATGCAATGGCATGAAAGCCTGAAGAAATATGTCGCTCTCGACGAGCAGGACAGCTATCGCTGGAGCGACAATGACGGTCAGGCCGTGCTGAGCCATCTGGAAGCCGATCACACCGCCAAGGAGGTGACGCTGCTTTCGGCCTGCCGCTCGGACGATGCGGAAGAATAGGAACTCCCGCTATGGGACGAGGTAATGCCGGTCCCACTGATCCTGCGGCACTTCATCGCCGATGTCGTAGCGGAAAGACACGATATTGATGTGGTCCTGATCCGTCTTGCAGACGAAGGACAGCCTGTACCAGTGCTCGCGGCTGCGGAAGGCCGCGCCATCGGCCTTGATGGAATTTTTCTTGGTCACAGGATCGGAAAAGGCATAGGCCAGAACCTTGTCGACGGAAAACTTGCCTTGTTCCCGCGTGATGCGCTCCATGGCTTCCACGTCGCAACGCTGCTCGAGGCGGGTCGCCGGGTCGAGCTTTTCAAGCTGGGCCTTTTCGGAAGCATTCATGGCGAAGGACGGGAAAACCGCCAGGCCGAAGGAAAGGAAACCGGCAAGGGCGGACGCAGGCAACACAAGGGACATGCATTTCATCGGACTTTCGGGAACTCCTCGCGCGAATATTGTTGGTCACAATAATAAGCATGATTTGCTGCCCTGTCTGGATTATCACCGGAAAGTTACCGGTGACCAACAGCAAAGCCGACCTGCGCGAAACCGCATCGCACTTTTGCTGGAAATGCTCCAATGCGGGTTATGGTGCGCGGCTCAGCCCCGCCGCTTCCACATAGGTGCGGTTGCGACCGTCCTTCTTGGCGGCATAGAGGACCTTGTCGGCCTTGTCGACCGCCTGCCACAGGTCGCCCTGCTCCTGAAGGCGGACGCAGCCGATACTGCATGTGACGCTGGTTTCATCCGACAGGCGCTGGAAACGATGGGTTTCGATGTTCCGGCGCACGCCCTCCATGAGTTCCAGGACGTTATCGGCCTGCATATCATGAAGGCAGATAACGAATTCCTCGCCGCCCGTGCGGGCAATCAATGACCGCTCGCCGAGGAGCTTGCGCAGGATTCCGGCAAATTCCTGCAGCACGGCGTCGCCGGCCGCATGGCCGTAGTCGTCGTTCAGAGCCTTGAAATAGTCGATATCGCAGACGGCAACCCAGCCCGATGCGCCCCTTTTCGTATGCGAAAGGGCGTTGTAGCGCATTTCCAGCCCGCGCCGGTTGAGAAGGCCCGTCAGCGGGTCGCTGTCACGTTCATGGGAAAGCTCGCCGATACGGTCATGCCCAGCCGCCGCCAGCAAGGCGAAGCCGGTGAGAACCGCGGCGATGGCCGTGGAAAACACCGTCCATTGCCAGAAGACCGTCGCCGCGAAATTCTCACCGTCGACTTCGCCGAGCAGGGAACGGGCGGTCAGGAGCGTGCGCGGCACCAGTTGCAGCGCCACCAGAACGAGCATGACCAGCAGAAGCTTGTCCACCAGGGGCCCCTTGAACAGGCGCCGCGCCCGCCAGGCAAAAGAAAGAATCAGCGTCGCCATGCCGAGATTGAGCACATAGACCCGTGCCAGAAGATTGGACTCGACATAGCAGAAATACCAGACGCCGCCGACAATGAGCGCGAAGCTCAATATGTAGAAGGCGGAGGTCAGGCGCAGCCCGCTGCGCTGCAAAATGCCATAGCCGCCGACCAGCGTGCCGCCCACATAGAATGCGGCCGAAAGCACCGTGTTCAACCGGTCGTCGGCGGGAAAATTGCCAAGCTGCACCAGCATGGCAAGGCCGATCAACAGGAAACACGCCCCGCAGGACACAAGAAAACGACGCCCGCGATCCGACAGCCAGGCCGTGAAAAAAGCGAGTGAGAATAATAGAAGGACGGCGGGGAGTACGAACTTCATATAAACCGGATGTGCAATTTGCAGTTTCAATAAGAATCCTTATTGCGTCCTCTCATCAAAATTACAATTCAGTAAATTAACACGTTTTGTGAACCGACATGCATTGAGCCGCCAGCCCGGACGTCTTGCCCCGCCGTGCTTTCGCTCTTGATTTCATCGGGCCGTCCGTGTTTGTAACCTGCAAACAGTGCTGCCATATGCGCTATCATGCGCTTCACGCAGTCCCGTCGCGAAAGGTAGAGACATGAAGCCCGTTTTCCTGCAACTGCAGTGCACCCCCGGCAAGACCTACGAAGTTGCCGATACGCTCTTTCAGCGCGAAATCGTCTCCGAGCTTTATTCCACCAGCGGCGAATTCGACCTTCTGGCCAAGATCTACATTGCCGAGGATCAGGATATCGGCAAGTTCATCGCCAGCAATGTTCTCGACATTCCCAATATCGTGCGCTCGCTGACGACACTGACCTTCACCGCCTTCTGACGCTCCTGAAAGCTGCCAGCGGGCGGCAGAGGCAGCCGGGGAAACCGGTAAAGGTTTGATTCACCATTAACGAATTATCATGCCGGCGAAAGGAACCTCTGCTTGCGCTCGCGCATTTGTTGCGTGATGGGCTTACCTCGAAAAGGGAGGCAGCGAGACAAGTGATGAACGATCTTGGACATCGGCGGGTGCTGGTGGTGGAAGACGAGGTTTTCGTCGCCCTTGACGTTGCCGCGACTGTCGAGGACGCGAACGGAACCGTTCTCGGCCCGGTCGGCACCGTGCGGCAGGCGATAGATATCATCAACCGCAATGAAATCGACGCTGCCATTCTGGACGTGAATCTCGCCGATGGCGATGTGGAAGCCGTGCTCGACCGGCTGAAAAGCCGCGATGTCTTCGTGGTCATCCATACCGGCGGCGGGCTGCCCGCGCGCCTGGCGGACCGCTATCCGGAAGTGCCGGTTTTCCAGAAGCCCATCCCGCCATCCGTGCTGACACGCACGCTCGCCTCCGC
Source organism: Brucella intermedia LMG 3301 (assembly GCF_000182645.1). NCBI lineage: Bacteria > Pseudomonadati > Pseudomonadota > Alphaproteobacteria > Hyphomicrobiales > Brucellaceae > Brucella > Brucella intermedia. The sequence goes on along the minus strand of NZ_ACQA01000001.1, from coordinate 116,894 downwards.
TCTTGCCTCTCACATGGCCTGACGAGGCAGGATGCAGCCGACATTTCCCGATTTCGCAACCGTGCTGAAGGAAGTAGAGGCTGATCAAGGCCCTGCGGAGGACATTCGCGGCCCGCAATTCGGATTTGCCTCCGCCGTTTTTTCCGCCAGCCTGTCCGACCTGCCGGCCTCCCCTCGCCAGCCGGACGATCTGGAAAGCCTGTTCGACATTGGAAGCCCGCCGGAAGCGGCGCCCGATCCGGAGCACGAACGGCAGGAGATTGCCGCGCGCATGCAAAGCCAGTCGGCGGACGCCATTCGCCGCGAGCTTGACCTTCAACCGGGCCTGAAGCACGCCGAACTGCAGCGCCGCCGCCGCAGCTTTGCCGCGAGGAACCACCCCGACCGCCTGCCGGAAGAATTTCGCCCTGCCGCCGAACAGCGCATGAAAACCGCGAATGCCCTGCTGGACAAGGCCATGGCCGAAGCCTTGCGCTGACGCGCCAGCGCATTTCCAGTTTGAATTGAACCATTGGAAATGCTCTACTTCCTGACTGCAGGCTTTATCCTGCGCAACCGCTTCGCACTTTCGCTGGAAATGCCTTAAAGCAACTTCCTTACGTTTTGCGCGCAAAATCTTTTGCCTTATAACAATAACGTGCTAGATTGGCTTGTCTGTGCCTGCGAAAGCTGTCGCACGCTGGAACCCTTTCCGTTGTCCGCAAGCCCGCAAACGGTCCCGCTGCTCCCCGTACACCGGGGCAAAATGGGCGATATGGGGCAATTTGCGCTTTGCTCGGCGGGAGCGGTTCTGTCATATCGACGTTACACATTGGAATAGTTCCTAAAAGGTTTGAAAATGCCTCCTTATCGTTCGCGTACAACCACCCACGGTCGCAACATGGCCGGCGCGCGCGGCCTATGGCGCGCCACCGGCATGAAGGATGAGGATTTCGGCAAGCCGATTATTGCCGTGGTGAACTCGTTCACCCAGTTCGTGCCCGGCCACGTGCACCTGAAGGATCTCGGCCAGCTCGTCGCGCGTGAAATCGAAAGCGCTGGCGGCGTCGCCAAGGAATTCAACACCATCGCGGTGGATGACGGCATCGCCATGGGCCATGACGGCATGCTCTATTCGCTGCCCTCGCGCGAACTCATCGCCGACTCCGTCGAATATATGGTCAATGCGCACTGCGCCGATGCGATGGTCTGCATTTCCAACTGCGACAAGATCACCCCCGGCATGCTGATGGCAGCCCTTCGCCTCAATATCCCGGTTGTGTTCGTTTCCGGCGGACCGATGGAAGCAGGCAAGGTCGTCTGGGACGATCAGGTCAAGAAGCTCGACCTCGTGGATGCGATGGTTGCCGCTGCCGACGATCATTACACCGACGAGCAGGTCAAGACGATTGAACGTTCCGCCTGCCCGACCTGCGGTTCGTGCTCGGGCATGTTCACCGCGAACTCGATGAACTGCCTCACCGAAGCGCTCGGCCTGTCGCTGCCGGGCAACGGCTCGACGCTCGCAACGCATGCCGACCGCAAGCGCCTCTTCGTGGAAGCCGGTCATCTCATTGTCGACCTCGCCCGCCGTTATTACGAACAGGACGACGAAAGCGTGCTGCCACGCTCGATTGCGAGCTTCCCGGCCTTTGAAAACGCCATGACGCTCGACATCGCCATGGGCGGCTCGACCAATACGGTCCTGCATCTGCTTGCCGCCGCGCAGGAAGCCGAAATCGATTTCACCATGGCCGATATCGACCGCCTGTCGCGCCGCGTGCCGGTGCTCTGCAAGGTCGCGCCAGCCAACAACACGGTTCACATGGAAGATGTGCACCGCGCAGGCGGCATCATGGGCATTCTCGGCCAACTGGACAAGGCAGGCCTGATCAATACCGATCTGCCGACCGTGCACAGCGAAACGGTCGGCAAGGCGCTCGATCATTGGGACGTGACCCGCACCAACAGCGAAATGGTGCACAAGTTCTATTCGGCTGCACCCGGCGGCGTGCCGACGCAGGTTGCCTTCTCTCAGGAGCGCCGTTTCGACAGCGTCGATACAGACCGCGAAAAGGGCGTCATCCGCTCCAAGGAACATGCTTTCAGTCAGGATGGCGGTCTGGCCGTGCTTTACGGCAATCTGGCCGAAGACGGCTGCATCGTGAAGACTGCGGGCGTGGATGATTCCATCCTGAAATTCTCCGGCCCTGCCCGCATCTTTGAAAGCCAGGATTCCGCAGTGCTCGGCATTCTGAACGGCAAGATCAAGCCGGGCGACATTGTGCTGATCCGGTATGAAGGCCCGCGCGGCGGCCCCGGCATGCAGGAAATGCTCTACCCGACCAGCTATCTGAAGTCGAAGGGCCTCGGCAAGGCATGCGCGCTGATCACCGACGGACGCTTCTCGGGCGGCTCTTCGGGTCTCTCGATCGGTCACGTCTCGCCGGAAGCAGCCGAAGGCGGCACGATCGGCCTGGTGCGCGAAGGCGATATCATCGATATCGACATTCCAAACCGCAAGATTCATCTGGCTGTGGACGATGCGACGCTTAGCCAGCGCCGCGCCGAGCAGGATGCAGCAGGCTGGAAGCCAGCAGAGGAACGCAAGCGCAAGGTCTCGACCGCGCTGAAGGCTTACGCCGCCATGGCAACCAGTGCCGCCAAGGGCGCGGTGAGGAAACTGCCGGATTGATTGATAATGAAGAAAAGCAAAAGCCCCGCACATGCGGGGCTTTTTCATTTTTGCGTCGTCGTGAACCTGTTGCGTCTACCCTCATCCTGAGGAGGGCCCTGAGCCTGCGAAGGGAACCGTCTCGAAGGACGAGGGTGACGCGCTGTGCATTTTCCCTCAACCCTTCGATCCTTCGACAAGCTCAGGGTGATGCGCTGTTTTCAATAGCTCCTCAGGATGAGGGAAAATAGCGGCGTATCAACATCCGTATTCCGCCCAAAAGTCATCACATTTTAGAGGCGGCTTTATTTCCGAAGCGTCTTCTCCACAGCGGGCATCAGATCGTTCTTCACCGACTCCGGCGTAAACGGCCCGACATGCTTGTAGACGATCTTACCTGTCTCATCGACGAGGAAGGTTTCCGGCACGCCGTAGACGCCCCATTCGATGGCTGAGCGTCCGGCGCGGTCGGCGCCGACGGCGGCAAACGGATTGCCGAGATCGCCGAGGAAACGGCGCGCATTTTCCGGCTGGTCCTTGTAATTGAGGCCAACCACGCGGATGCGCTCGTCCTTGGCGATTTCCATCAACAAGGGGTGTTCCTGACGGCAGGGAACGCACCACGATCCCCAGACATTCACCAGCGTCAGCTTGCCGCCCGGACCCGTTTTGAAATCTTCGCTGTCGAGGCCCGGAACAGGCGCGCCATCGCGCACCAGACCTTCGACGGGCGGCAGGTTCGTCTGCGGGGCCTGTTTGCCGATGAGCGCCGAAGGTATCGTCGTATTGTCCTTGCCCGACAGAAGCTGGACCGCGAACACCGCCGCCAGAGCGACGAAAATCGCCAGCGGCAGCAGGGCAACCCAGGTGGAGCGCTTTTTCGGCGCGGCGGGCTTTTCGGTCGTTTCGGTCATTGTGCCTTACCGGGGACTTTCGCGGAACGGCGGCGCACGCCCTGCACTTCCAGCCGCTTCAACTCGTTTTTCTGGATACGCTGGTCGATCAATATCCAGCCGATGGTGACGACAAGTGCCGCGACCGTGATGCCATATGAGGCGAGAACAAAGCCGAGGTGATTCATACCGCGTCCTCCTGTGCCTTGCGGTTGCGGTCGGTTCCCCGGTTGGCCCCTCGGTCGGCCCCTCGGTCGGCATTGCGTGCGGCAAGCTTCTTCATCGACGCGACACGGCGGCGCCAGATTTCATTGCGCATGGCCATCATGTGCAGCGTGAAAAACAGAAGCGAAAAGCCGATCGCCATCACGAAAAGCGGGCGCAACATGGATGCGTCGATGGTCGGGCCGTCCATGCGGAACACCGAGGCTGGCTGGTGCAGCGTGTTCCACCAGTCGACCGAGAATTTGATGATCGGGATGTTGATGAAGCCGACCAGCGTGAGCACGGCCACCGGCTTGGCGCTCTTCGCCGGATCGTCCATGGCGCGCGACAGCGCGATGATGCCAAGATACATCAGGAACAGCACGAAGACCGAAGTCAGCCGCGCATCCCACACCCACCATGTGCCCCACATCGGCTTGCCCCAGAGCGAGCCGGTGGCAAGCGCAAGCGCGGTGAAGACGGCGCCGAGCGGCGCGGCGGCGCGGATCGATACATCGGCCAGCGGATGCCGCCAGACCAGCGTGCCCAGCGCCGAGACCGCCATGATCGAGTAGCACATCATGGAAAGCCATGCGAAAGGCACATGGATATACATGATGCGGACCGTCATGCCCTGCTGGTAATCCTCAGGCGACAGGAAGAAGACCATGTAGAGGCCAGCCGCCAGAAGCAGCGCCGACAGCCCGGCCAGCCATGGCAATACCTTGCCTGCAAAGGCAAGGAACCGCGTGGGATTGGCCAGATCGAGCCAGCTCGTGGTTTTAACGGCGTCTTTGGTCATGTCTTTTTCCATGGCCTATGTTTACCTTCCGCCCCCATGCCGTTCAATTGACCGAAATCAACTGCGTCAATCGGTCGAACATGATCGTTTCCGAAAACGGGCGCCCACTTTTCGGGATCATGTTCAATCCGCCGAACTTTTCAGGGCCGCGCTCGCGGCCAGAGGCCCTAGGACGGCAAAGAACAGGGTAAGTGCAGCAAGAATGAGGAATGGCGCCAGAAAGGGCGCATTGTCTACCGTCGCCCCGTGCGAAGCTGATACACCGAAAATGAGCACCGGAATGGTGAGCGGCAGAACGATCACCGACACCAGCAGCCCGCCGCGCGGCAGCGCCACGGCGAGGGCCGCGCCAACCGCACCGATGAAGGCGATGGCGGGAGTGCCCACCAGAAGCGTCAGCGATGTCGCGCCGATTGCCGATGCATCCATGTTCATGAACAGGCCCAGCATCGGCGATGCGATCACCAGCGGCAGTACGCTTGCCACCCAATGCGCCACGCATTTCACGAAAACCGTGAAGGGTAGCATGTGGCTGTCCGCGCCAATCAGCAGCAGGTCGAGCGAACCGTCCTCCCGGTCGGCCTGAAACAGCCGGTCGAGGCCCAGAAGCGTTGCCAGCAGCGCGCCGATCCACAGCATGGCCGGGCCGATGCGCGCCAGAAGGTTGAGGTCGGGCCCGACGCCGAAAGGCATGACGGCGATGACCGCGAGGAAGAACAATATGCCAATCAGCGCGCCGCCACCGGCGCGGAAACTGAGGCGCAGGTCTCTCAGGAAAAGCGCCAGCATCAGGCAGCCTCGAGCGAACAGGCGGCCATGTCGAGCGTGCGGACACCTTCGAGACCAAGGGGAATATGCGTTGCGGCGACGATCATGCCGCCCTCCCGCATATGCCCGCGCATGATTTCCGCAAAGCGGGCTTCCGACGCCTTGTCGAGACCGGCGGTCGGCTCGTCGACGATCCAGAGCGGACGGTGGCTGACAAGCAGCTTGGCGATGGAAACACGGCGCTTCTGCCCCGTCGACAGATAGCCGAACGGCAGATGCTCGACGCCGGGCAGGTCGACCGCCTCCAGCGCCTCATCGATCTCAGATTGCGGGGAGCCGTTGAACTTCTGCCAGAAGGACAGGTTCTCGCGCACGCTGAGCGCCGGTTTCATCGCATTCTGGTGGCCAAGATAGTGGCAGGCGGCGCGCACCGGCAAAACTGTGCCATCCTCGCGAAGCTCAACCTTGCCCGCTTGCGGCGCGAGCAGGCCGCAGATGATTCGCAAAAGCGTGGACTTGCCGGAGCCGTTCGGGCCGGTCACCACCAGCGCCTCGCCGTCACCGAGCGCAAAAGACAGGCCAGCGAAAATCGTTTCGCCGCCCCTTTCGCCCGCCAGATTGTCGGCTTCCAGCCGCATTTTATACCCTCTAAGCCCCGATGGATAATTGCCAGACCATTAGAACCGGAACCCCGGAAGATCCATGGAAAGGCATCGCAACATTTCGCCGCAAGGGGCCGAATTCACGATATTCTGTCTGGAATCGTTTTAGAAAACTCTCTATATGAGGGCTACCACGCCAGCGGTCGGCGTGGAAACCATTTTTGGCCGATCTCAACCTGTTGCCCGTGAGGATGCAGGCTTCGGGACGGACAGCGGAAATGACTGCACCCGCACCTTGGCGCGTCCTTGAAACGCTAGCCTAGGCGTTCGTCCTGGTTTTCCGGCCAGCAGCATAAGGACGAACGCAGTGTCGCACATCGACAGCTTTAAATGCCGCAAAACCCTTACCGTCGGCGGTAAGGATTATGTTTATTACAGCCTGACCGAAGCCGAAAAGAACGGCCTCGAAGGTGTTTCCAAGCTTCCATTCTCCATGAAGGTTCTGCTTGAGAACCTGCTCCGCTTCGAGGACGACCGCTCCGTCAAGAAGTCGGACATCGAAGCTGTTGCCAAGTGGCTGAACGACCGCGGTTCCGCGGGCGCGGAAATCGCCTATCGTCCTGCGCGCGTTCTCATGCAGGACTTCACCGGCGTTCCTGCCGTCGTCGACCTTGCAGCGATGCGCGACGGCATCAAGGCGCTCGGCGGCGATCCGGAAAAGATCAATCCGCTCGTTCCCGTCGATCTCGTCATCGACCACTCGGTCATCGTTGACGAATTCGGCAATCCAAGCGCGTTCAAGGCCAATGTGGACCTCGAATACCAGCGCAATGGCGAACGCTACCGCTTCCTCAAGTGGGGCCAGCAGGCATTCCAGAACTTCCGCGTCGTTCCTCCGGGCACCGGCATCTGCCATCAGGTAAACCTCGAATATCTGGCCCAGGCCGTCTGGACCAAGGAAGAAGACGGCGAGACCGTCGCTTACCCCGACACCTGCGTCGGCACCGACAGCCACACCACCATGGTCAACGGCCTTGGCGTTCTGGGCTGGGGTGTTGGCGGCATCGAAGCTGAGGCGGCCATGCTCGGACAGCCGGTTTCCATGCTCCTGCCGGAAGTCGTCGGCTTCCGCCTGACCGGCAAGATCAAGGAAGGCGTGACCGCGACCGACCTCGTGCTCACCGTCACGCAGATGCTGCGCAAGAAGGGCGTCGTCGGCAAGTTCGTCGAATTCTTCGGCGAAGGCCTCGAAAACATGACGCTGGCCGACCGCGCAACAATCGCCAATATGGGTCCGGAATATGGCGCGACCTGCGGCTTCTTCCCGGTTGACCGCGAAACGCTGAACTACATGAACACGACCGGCCGCGACGAGCATCGCATCGAACTGGTCGAAGCCTACTGCCGCGCGCAGGGCATGTGGCGTGAAAAGGGTGCAGCCGATCCGGTCTTCACCGACATTCTCGAACTCGACATGGGCGACGTCGTTCCGTCGATGGCCGGCCCGAAGCGTCCGGAAGGCCGCATCCCGCTGGAAAACATCGGTTCCGGTTTCGCGACCTCGCTCGAAAACGAGTACAAGAAGACCACTGGCCAGACCACGCGCTATGCCGTTGAAGGCGAAGACTACGACCTCGGCCATGGCGATGTCGTGATTGCCGCCATCACGTCCTGCACCAACACCTCGAACCCGAGCGTGCTGATCGCCGCCGGCCTTCTGGCCCGCAATGCGGTCGCCAAGGGCCTGAAGACCAAGCCATGGGTCAAGACCTCGCTTGCGCCCGGTTCGCAGGTTGTCGCCGCCTATCTCGAATCCGCTGGTCTCCAGAAGGATCTCGATGCGCTCGGCTTCAACCTCGTCGGCTTCGGCTGCACGACCTGCATCGGCAATTCCGGTCCGCTGCCTGCTCCGATCTCCAAGACGATCAACGAAAAGGGCCTGATCGCGGCTGCCGTCCTGTCCGGCAACCGTAACTTCGAGGGCCGCGTCTCGCCGGACGTGCAGGCGAACTATCTGGCTTCGCCGCCGCTCGTCGTCGCCCACGCTCTCGCCGGTACGGTCACCAAGGACCTGACCAAGGAGCCGCTCGGTGAAGACCAGAACGGCAACCCGGTATATCTCCGCGACATCTGGCCTTCCTCGCAGGAAATCCAGGAATTCATCGCCAAGAACGTAACCCGCAAGATTTTCTCGGAAAAGTACGCGGACGTGTTCAAGGGCGACGAAAACTGGCAGGCCGTTCAGGTCCCTGCGGGCCAGACCTATGCATGGGACGACAACTCGACCTATGTGCAGAACCCGCCTTACTTCGTCGGCATGGGCAAGTCGGCCGGCACGATCGGCGACGTCAAGGGCGCCCGCATTCTGGGCCTCTTCGGCGACAAGATCACGACCGACCACATTTCGCCTGCCGGTTCCATCAAGGCGCAGTCGCCTGCCGGCAAGTATCTGCTGGACCATGGCGTCGGCGTTGCCGACTTCAACCAGTACGGTACGCGTCGCGGCAACCATGAAGTGATGATGCGCGGCACCTTCGCAAACATCCGTATCCGCAACCACATGCTGGGCGAAAACGGACGCGAAGGCGGCTACACCATCCATTATCCGTCGAAGGAAGAAACCTCGATCTATGATGCTGCCATGCAGTACAAGGCTGAGGGCGTTCCGCTCGTCGTCTTCGCAGGCGTCGAATACGGCAACGGCTCCTCGCGTGACTGGGCTGCCAAGGGCACCAACCTGCTCGGCGTCAAGGCCGTGATCGCGCAGTCCTTCGAGCGTATCCACCGCTCCAACCTCGTCGGCATGGGCATTGTGCCTTTCGTCTTCGAGGAAGGCACCAGCTGGCAGACGCTTGGCCTCAAGGGTGATGAAATCGTCACCATCGAAGGTCTGGCCGATGTGCGCCCGCGCCAGAAGGTCGAAGCCTCCATCACCTATGCCGACGGCACGGTGAAGAAGGTTCCGCTCATCTGCCGCATCGATACGCTGGACGAGCTGGACTACATGAAGAACGGCGGCATCCTGCAGACCGTTCTGCGTGACCTGGCTGCCTGATCCACACGCACCTGAAATTCAGAGCCGCCGGAGAAATCCGGCGGCTTCTTTATTTGGACTGAACCCGTCCCCGCACAATCTGTTGTGAGCCAATTTTGAGAGGAGATTCGCAACCCTTTCGAATCTCACCGCAACGTGAATTCCTATTGATCGCAAGGCTTCTTACATAATAGATGTCAGCGACAATTATTGCAGGATGAAACGAAGTGATACTCCACGCCCCCTTCTACGGGACAGGTCCATGGCTTACAGGCGAGCATTTGCCCGGCTGGCGTAGCATCTGTGCCGTTCTGGGGCTGGCGGTTACCGGCTGCATCTCCATGCAGGGCCCGGCGCGGGCGCAGGACAGCGACAAGAAGACGACCGTTCTGGAGCTTTACACCAGCCAGGGCTGCAAATCCTGCCCGCAGGCCGACCGCAACCTCGCCAGATATGCCGATGATCCCAATGTTCTGGCGCTGTCGTTTCACGTCAATTACTGGGATTACATGGGCTGGCGCGACACGCTTGCCAATCAGGAAAACACCGACCGGCAGAATGCCTATCGCAATTCCTTCAATGCGCGCATGATCTATACACCGCAAGCCGTCATCAACGGTACTGCCGAAGTGAATGGCCGCGACAGCGAAGCTATCAAGACGCAGATCGCGGCAAACAAGCTGGATGTGCCGGTTTCGATCAAGCAGCTCGATGACGGGCGCCTGTCCATCGATATCGGCGCAGGCAAAAAGCCCGACGCGCCTGTGCACGTGGTCCTGTTCTATTTCCGCGATTCGGTGACGATCCCGATCACGGAGGGCGAAAATGCCGGGGAATCCATCACCTATCGCAATACGGTCAGCGATACCGATACGATCGGCATGTGGGACGGCAAGCCGTTGAAGATCGAGATTCCGGCGTCAGAACTGAAACGCAAGGATGTTTCGGGTTGCGCCGTGGTGTTGCAGGAGACCCGCAACGACAATTCGCTCGGCGCCATACATGGCGCAGCCATGTTCAAGCAGTCGAGGCCCGTGGGCCTTTAGAGCGGTTCCTGTTCTAACAGTATCGCCGGAACCGCTCTTACTTGTTTTATCGCATTATCCAACGCATCGAAGCGGGATAAGAAATCAGTCCAGTGAACTGATCCCCGCGTAGAGGTTTCACACTTTTGATGGAAATGCTCCAGGCAGCCGGTTCGCGCACGCAGCAATGCGCGCTTTTGGCGGCGTTTTCTTCCAGAAAGTTCAGCGGGAAAGCGTCTGTCCGGGCTACGCGGAGCGGTCATCGAACTGGAGGGGAAACCGGTCTGGCAGCCAGGCCGGGAAAAGGTTGGTTCGGTCCGAGCAGTCCTTTGGGCGGGGGGCTTGGGGTCGGACTTGCCCGAACCGAACCGTCTCAGGCAACGTGTAGATGCTGAAGCCATAATCGGGCTGCAATGCGAAGCTGACAAGGCGAAAATGTGGCCAACAATCACCATTGCAAACACACATTCTCTTTTCGTGAATGACGGCTTCCCGCCGCTATTCCCTATTTATTGGGGCTTCTTTCGGCCCATGAGCGGCAGCAAAAACAGGCTCGCGGACGCGGCCCCTTGAAATTGCTTCACAAAAGCATCACCCTGTTGTCATGCGCCGGGGCCGGTTCGCTTCACCACCCTTGCTGAACACCGATCCCGGTTGCACGCAGTTTGTTCCTGAGCCTGTCCGGCTTTCGGGCGGCGCTCCGCAAAAGGCTGAAAGGAAGGAAATGGATACGTCAAGCGCAGCGAATGAGGATTCGTCGTCCCCTTCCCCCTCGTCTGCTTCGCCAAAGGTCGTTCCTCTCGGCCGTGCGCGATCTGCTCCCGTCAGTTTCAACCGGCATGAACTCGGCAAAATCCTGAACATCTATGGCCGCATGGTCGCCTCCGGCACGTGGCGCGACTATGCCATCGACCATCTGAGCGACCGCGCCGTGTTTTCCATCTTTCGCCGTGCAAGCGAGATGCCGCTTTTCCGCATCGAGAAGAACCCCAAGCTGGCGCAGAAGCAGGGCGCCTATTCGGTCATCGCCGCAAGCGGGCTGATCATGAAGCGCGGCCACGAACTGGAGCGCGTGCTGCGGGTTTTCGACAAGAGCCTCAAGCTCGTCGAAAGCTGATGCTTCGAGACGCCGTTTCCAACCGGCTCTCAGGATGAGGGAGGCGTAAGCGGCGGGGTTCCCGGTTCCGTTGAGCGACCGCCATTGAGCGGCAGTTGCATCAGCACCGTGTCGAGCCAGCGCCCAAGTTTGAAGCCCGAACCCTCGATGCGCCCGCAATGGGCAAAGCCGAGGCTTTCATGCAGCCGGACCGAACCGATATTGCGTTCGCCGTCACCGATCACCGCCAGCAACTGACGGAAGCCCAAAGCTGAAATGCGCTCGATAAGCGCGCGCAGCAGCAGCTTGCCGATGCCCTTTCCCTTGGCATCCGGGGCGATATAGATCGAATCCTCCGCAAGCCAGCGATAGGCAGGCCTGACGCGAAAATGGCTGGCATAGGCATAGCCCAGCACCCGGCCATCATGCTCGGCCACGAGGATCGGAAAGCCCTGCGCCACCAATGCTGCGAAACGCCTTGCCATTTCATCGGCGGTCGGCGGTTCGATCTCGTAGGAACCGGCGCCGGTCAGGACGGCTTCCGAATAGATCGCGGTGATTGTTTCGATATCGGCAGGCTGGAAATCACGAATGACAGGCATGTTGAAACCGCAGCAGCGTGGGAGACGGGTCCCTAACATGCATCAGAAACCGCCCGGAAAAAAGCAAAAAGGGCAGCGTTTCCGCTGCCCTTTTGTTCAAGCACTCTTCGGCTGATTATTCACGGTTGCCCATGAACTGCAGCAGGAAGGTGAACATGTTGATGAAGTCGAGATAGAGGCGCAGCGCGCCCATCACGACCTTGCGGCCATGCGCATCCGAAGAATCGCCTTCGTAGTACATTTCCTTGATCGACTGCGTGTCGTAGGCGGTGAGGCCTGCGAAGATCAGGACGCCGATCACCGAGATCGCGAACTGCAGCGCGGTGGAGCCGAGGAAGATGTTGACGACCGAAGCCAGGATCAGGCCGAACAGGCCCATGACCAGGAACGAGCCCATGGCGGACAGGTCGCGCTTGGTCGTGTAACCATAGAGCGACAGCGCGCCGAAGGAAGCAGCCGTCACGAAGAAGGTGCGAACGATGCTCTGGCCGGTGAAGACCAGGAAGATCGATGACAGCGACAGGCCGACGAGAGCTGCATAGCCCCAGAAGACGGCGTTAGCCGTGCCGACCGACATGCGTTCGATGCGGAAGCTCAGGAAGAACACTGCCGCGAGCGGCGCAAGCATCACCACCCAGCGAAGCGGGGACGTGTAGAGCGCCACACCAAGGCTGGTGAGCATCTTGCCGTTGGCGAGCTGGGCGACGGCTGCGGACGGGTCCGTGGTCGTTGCGAGCGCTGCAACGGCAAATGCGGCAAGGCCGGTAACGGCCAGGCCGATAGCCATCATGTTATAGACGCCGAGCATGTAGCTGCGCAGGCCCTGGTCGATGCCTGCATCGGTGCGAACGCCGCCTACCGGCCTCTGCTGCGCCTGAATATTGCGAAAGTCAGCCATGACTTAAATCCTCTTGCCATGTCCCGTCCGGTGTCGGGGCGCTCATGAAGGCCGAGCCGCCGCCAGGCGCCGCTGGCGGGACCCCAGCATGCCTGCCTGACATTATGGGGATTTCGGCCTTCGCGTACAAGTACCACCTGTAAAAAAACGTGATGGGGCGACTTGAAACGCCGACCGCATTATCCATGCGATCCAAGGGGTTACCTCATTGGAAGCTTCAGGATTACAAAAGCTTCATATCGTCCTCAGCACCTGTGCGGGCTTCTGCCCGAGGACGCGCCACGTGCCTGCGAGGCCGAAACCGACGGTCAGCACCAGCGCGATGGCCACGGTCATCAGCGCGACATCGGGCAGGAAACTCGCCTTGAGCTTCATGATTTCCACCACGACATACCATCCCGCCACGCTGCCAGCGACCAGTGCGAAGAGCGCCGTCGCCAGCCCAAGCAGCATATATTCAAGCACATAGGCCGTGATCAGCGTTCCCCGCGTCGCGCCGAGCGTCTTCAGCACCACCGCATCGTGGACACGGGCACGGTTACCGGCGGCAAGCGCCCCGCCCAGCACCAGAACGGACGCGGCAAGCGCGATGGAAGCGGCAGCGCGGATGGCGGTTGCAAGCTGGCCGATCAGATCATTGGCGACATCGAGCGCATCGGTCACGCTCACCGTCGTGATGGCGGGCCATGTCCTTGTGACCTGACGCAGCACGTCAGGCGCAAGATTCTTCTGGCTGTCGGGAATGGTGAGCGTCGCCAGCCATGTCGCCGGCGCGCCAGCAAAGGTGTTGGGCGAAAACACCATGACGAAGTTCATCGCCAGCGTTTCCCACTGAACCTGACGGAAGCTTGCGATCCTTGCAGTTATGTTGCGGCCAAGCACATTGACCGTCACCGTGTCGCCGAGCTTCAGGCCGAGTTCCTTGCCCTCACGCTCCGCGAAGGACACCAGCGGCTCGCCGCCATAGCCAGTGGCCCACCATTCGCCTTCCGTCAGCGTCGAGTTTTCGGGAACGCTATCGGAAAAGGTTATGCCGCGGTCGCCGCGCAGCACCCAGGCCGCTTCCGGCGGGATGGTCATGTCGCGCACATTGGTGCCGTTGAAGGCGACGATGCGGCCGCGCAGCATCGGCCCGGAAGTGAGCTTGCCATCCGGCACGATGCCGCTCACCAGTTTGGTGAAATCGCCGATGTCGCGGTTCTGGATATCGACGAAAAAGAAATCGGGCGCCTGCGCGGGAATGTTTTCCGTCACCTGGCGGCGCAGATTGCCGTCGATCAGCGCGATTGCCACCATCAGCGTCAGGCCAAGGCCCAGCGAAAGCACCACGGAGGGCGTGAGTGCGCCCGGACGATGGATGTTGCCCACTGCGAGCCGCAGCGCCGTCGAGCGCACGCGCGGGACCCGGCGGGCAAGCCAGCGAATGCCGTCCGCGACAAGCCGGAGAACGCCGAAGGCAGCAATGGCCGAGACGATGAAGATCGCCGCGATGCGCCGGTCATAGGCGACGTAGAGCGCGAGCCCCGCAAGCGCTGCAATCAGCAGAACCGCAAGGGCGAGATAAAGAAGCGGCGGCCAGCCGCGCTGCTCAAACCCCTGTTCGCGGAAAAGCGCCGTCGCCGGAATATCGCGCGCGCGGCCAAGCGGAATGATCGCGAAGGCAAGCGTGGTGATGAGGCCGAAGATGGCGGCAAGCGCCAGCGCGCCGGGGAAGAAACCGCCGCCACCGGCGACCGGCAGGTAATTGGCAAGCGCCAGCGCCGCCGCATAGGGGATGATCGCCGCCAGCACCAGGCCGATGGCGATGCCGATCAGGCCGATCACCATGATCTGCACGAGATAGACCAGCACGGCGAAGCGCGCAGGCGCGCCCAGCGACTTGAAGGTGGCGATCACGCCGCGCTTGCCGTCGAGATAGGCGCGCACCGCATTGGCGACCCCCACACCGCCGACGATCAGGGCCGTCAGCCCCACCAGCGTCAGGAATTGCGAGAAGCGCTCGATATTGGCGCTGAGCGCCGGAGCGGCATTGGCGCGGGAGCGGATGTTCCAGCCTGCATCGGGAAAATCGGCGGCAGCCTGCCGCCTGACTTCGGCGATGGCGGCGTCGGGCGCGCCATCCGGCAACGCCACCTTGTAGATATGATCCACGAGGCTGCCCGGCTGGATGAGGCCGGAAGCGCGCAAGCCCTCCAGCGAGACCAGAAAGCGCGGCGCGAAATTGAAGCCGGAAGAAAGCAGGTCCGGTTCGCTCTCGATCAGGCCGCGCAGTTCGAAGGTCTGCGAACCGAGCAGCACTTTCGCGCCCAGCGACAGGTCCATGCGATTGAGAAAGTCCTGGCTGACGGCAGCACCATAGGTGCCGTCCTTCTCGCCGGTCATATCGGCCAAAGATTGCTGCGGCTCGACCTTCAGTTCGCCGTAAAGCGGATAGGCGGCGTCGACCGCCTTTACTTCGACCAGCGACTGGTCGGAGCCATCCACCATGCGCGCCATGGAGCGCATGGTGGCGCTTTCGGCAAGCCTGCCCTGCCTTTCGATGAAGGCGCGTTCTTCCGCCGTCGTTTCGCGCTGATTGAGCGCGAAGCTGACATCGCCGCCGAGAATGCTCTGGCCTTGCGCGGCAATGCCGGTGCTGACCGAACGCGCCACCGAATTGACCCCGCCGATGGCGGCAACGCCAAGCGCGATACAGGCGAGGAAAATATAGAAACCGGCAAGCCCGCCGCGCATTTCGCGCAGCGCGAAGCGGAGGGCGAGCAGGAATGACTGTGCCGCACTCATGCGCCAGCCGCCAGCGTTTCGGGAACAGTGCCGCCTTGCGCGGGTTCCTCGATCCGGCCCGAGCGCACCGGAATTTCGATGTCGCAGCGCGCGGCAAGCGCCGGGTCATGCGTGACCAGCACCATGGTCAGGCCGTTCTCGCGCTGCTTGGCGAACAGGAGGTCGGCAATCTGACGCCCTGTCGTGGTGTCGAGATTGCCGGTGGGCTCATCCGCGATCAGGATCTTCGGGCTTGGCGCAAGGGCGCGCGCGATCGCGACGCGCTGCTGTTCGCCGCCGGAAAGCTCGGACGGATAATGGGTAAGGCGCTCGCCGAGGCCCACGGCGCGCAATTCGCGCTCCGCCACCTCGAACGCATCGCGGCGACCGGCGAGCTCCAGCGGCACGGCGACATTTTCGAGCGCGGTCATGTTGGGAATGAGGTGGAAGGACTGGAACACGATGCCGATATTGGCGCCACGGAAAGCGGCCGCCTGATCTTCGCTCATCCGGCTGATCGTCTCGCCCGCGATCTTCACAGTTCCGTTATCGACATGCTCCAGACCGGCCAGAACCATCAGCAGCGTGGACTTGCCGGAACCGGACGGACCGACGATTCCGACCGACTGTCCTTGCGATATATGAAGGGAGACGCCCTTCAGCACATGCACCAGCGAGGCGGCGTGACCAAGGGTCAGGTGAACGTTCTCAAGTTCGATAATCGGGCCAACAACCTGTTCCGTCACGCGGTTTTTATCCTATATGAGTCTTTGGAACCAAACAGCGCGTCACAAATTTGAACTTATGTTGCGCCAGTTATTGAAGAGAAGTCCGGCGGGCCATTTGCCCACAGCCCCTCAAATATGGGTTTTCGACGATGCGTTTCAAACTATCAATTCCGGCATGGCTCCCTATTTTTGCGGTAATGGCGTCTTTCATGGCGGCAGGCCCCATCGCGACGGCGCAGGCGCAGGAAGAACCGACCGGCCTTGAAGACGCACTGCCGACCGAGCAGCTGTCGCAGATCAGAATCGTCGGCTTCGGCGACAGCCTGATGGCCGGCTATCTGCTGCCGTCCAATGCCGCCTTTCCGCAGCAGCTTGAAAAGGCGCTTAATGACAAGGGCGTCGAGGTTTCGATCGAGAATGCGGGCGTGTCGGGCGATACCACCACCGGCGGGCTTTCGCGCATCGACTGGTCGGTGCCCGATGGCACCGATCTCGTCATCCTCGAACTGGGCGCCAATGACGCGCTGCGCGGCATCGAGCCCGACATTACCGAAAAGAACCTTGATGAAATGCTGGCGCGCCTCAAGCAGCGCGGCATTTCGGTCATTCTTGCCGGCATGATGGCCCCGCCCAACATGGGCAAGGACTATGCCGCCCGGTTCAACCCGATCTATCCCAAGCTGGCACAGAAATATGGCGTGCCGCTCTACCCGTTTTTCCTCGACGGCGTAGCAACCAAAAAGGACCTTTTGCTCGAGGACGGAATGCACCCCAATGAGAAAGGCGTCGAAACGATGGTCTCCAATTTTATGCCCACTATCGAAAAGAGCCTGACGAACATGCAAAACAAGGGGACATCGGGAGGCTGAAGCCCGCCGGGAGCATAAACAGCTTGCCCCCGCTATGAAACTTTGATTCGCTTCAGGTGTATCGGCGAATATCGAATCAATTTCGATGGAACGATGCACTGACTCTCTAGGTTAGAGTGTCCTTTATGCATCCTTTGGATGCCCGGCGCTCTGACATGGAACGCTTCGAGGAGGATGCCTTATGCCGCGTCTTTTCACTGCCCTCGAAATCCCGCGCGACGCCGCGCTTTCGCTCTCGCTGCTGCGAGGCGGTCTCCCCGGCGCACGCTGGATTGATGTCGAAAACTACCACATAACGCTACGTTTTATCGGAGATGTGGAAGGCCACGTGGCCGACGAGGTTGCCAATGCGCTCGATCGCGTGCGGCGGCCCGAATTCATGCTCAACCTGTCGGGTGTCAATGCGTTCGGCTCCAAGAAGCCGCACAGCATCTATGCGGGTGTATCCCCCTCGCCTGAGCTCAACGCCTTGCAGGCGGAAATCGAAAGGATCTGCCAGCGGCTTCACATTCCCGCCGACCCGCGCAAGTTCACGCCGCATGTAACGCTGGCGCGGCTGAGAAACGCCCGCATCGACGATGTGGTGCGCTATCTTTCCTCACGCGGCAACTTCGCGACGCTGCCCTTCAAGGTGGGACGGTTCGTGCTGATGTCGTCCCGCGATTCGGTCGGCGGCGGACCTTACATCGTGGAAGAAGCCTGGCCCCTGGTCGCCACGTCCTTCACGGGCCAGAACTGGTCGGCAAGCGCGATGGAAGCTGCCAGAACCATCCGGTAAACCTTTTCGAAGTCCCCGGTCCCGCCATAATAGGGATCGGGGATTTCAACCGCCCGCCCTTCGGCAATCTCGGTGAAAAGCCCGATATGCGCGCTTGCATTCGCAGGCTGACGCCCGGCGATCATCCGCATATTGTAGCGGTCCATCCCGAGGATCAGGTCGAAACGGCTGAAATCACCTGCGATCAACTGGCGGCAACGCTGCCCGGAAATATCGAGGCCATGCCGCGCCGCAACGCTGATGGAGCGCTCATCCGGCTCCTCGCCGGTATGGTAGCCATTGGTTCCGGCGGAATCGACCAGCACATGGCGGATGCCGCGCTTTTCCAGCACATGCCCCATAACGCCTTCGGCAAGCGGGGAACGGCAGATATTGCCAGCGCAAATAAATAAAATGCTGGCCGGGGCTTTTGCGGCTACGGATACGGTCACGGAACTCTCGCACTCATGATAAGTTTGTTCAGGAAACGCAACATAGGCGAAAGACGATGGCACGCAACCGGCTGACGGAAAACGAATTGAACGAAGCGCTCAACGAGCTGGAGGGCTGGCAGAAAACCGATGGACGCGAGGCCATCTCCAAAAGCTTCAGGTTCAAGGATTTCAATGCCGCCTTCGGCTTCATGACACGCGCGGCGCTTCACGCGGAAAAGCTCGACCATCATCCCGAATGGTTCAATGTCTATAACCGCGTCGATGTCACGCTTTCGACCCATAGCGAGAACGGCATTACCGAACTCGATATCAAGCTTGCGGGCAAAATGAATGCTATAGCCTGAATTTAGAGCTTTGAAATATAGACATAAATCTTCCGGCGCTCATAATTGAAGCTGCCATCGGCGTTGCGGCTGGAATAGGGAAGGACGCGGGTCAGGTTGGTGCGGTCCTGCCAGTTCTGCCCGAGCTTGCCGCCATGGACGCCGCGGATATAGACATCGCCGAGCGAGATGGCGGCGTGGAAAATATGTCCCGCCTGAACGTCATAAAAGCCGATGGCCTTGCCAAAGGGCAGTGCCGAATAGCCGTTCCATTGCTCGCCCGCCCTGAAATTCAGGATGGGTATCCAGTTCTGGCTCGACGTGCCGCGCAGGGTGTTGAGCGAGATTCCGGCGCCGAAGAGGAACCGCAGATAGACGGCGGCATCGTAGCATCCGGCATCGAACAGATCGATGGTGATGTAATCGTCCTCGCTTCCGGCGGCCAGCAGCTGGTTGCCGCGAAACAGCCGTGTTGAACGGTCGCTGCGGATGAAGTTTTCCCCATAGCCGGTCAAATGCATCAAACCCTCCATTCATTCCGCACCTGCTTCGTCGCGCGTCCAAAACGCTTCCGAAGCGATCCGGTCGAATCTGCATTTTGGGGATTTGACGGGGCTGTTGTAGCTGATGGTTCTGGCAGGATCGGACCGGGGCGAAATCGCCCGGACTTGCAAGGAAGGCACGAACTCCCCATTTTTAGCGCTGCAGTTGCATTCCTCGTGATGCCGGGCTGCAAAGAGCAGTTTTTGCGCTCCGGTGCTCGAAAATCACTCTTTTCGCCACGGCCTGACGAGTTTTCAACTGCAGCGTTAACCGGTGATGGCCCGTGTCGACGCAATCGGGACGACAGGAGTTGAACGAGAATGGATGACGTCAGAATCGGTGAAATCCTCGAACCGGGCAGCGAGAGCGAATTCAAGAAGCGCAGCGACCGGGTGAAGAACGGATTCTGGAAGGCCGCGCGCCGCGCCGGTCGCATGGTGCCGTTCATGGACGAGGTGGTTGCAGCCTATTACTGCGCGCTCGACCAGAAGACGCCGACCCGCGTGCGCATGACGCTGATGGCGGCGCTCGCCTATTTCGTCCTGCCCTTCGACGCCATTCCCGATCTTCTGGCCGGTATCGGCTTCACGGACGACGTTGCCGTGCTGATGGCGGCGCTGACCGCCGTTCGCGCCCATATCACGCCCGCGCACCGGCTGGCTGCGAAGCAGGCGTTGGAAGATGAGGGGAGTAAGGGAGTAAGGGAGTAAGGGAGTAAGGGAGTAAGGGAGTAAGGGAGTAAGGGAGTAAGGGAGTAAGGGAGTAAGGGAGTAAGGGAGGCGAACATTATTTTGGAACATGGCAAATATTCGCTTGCCTTATCCCCATGCGCTTCGCACCCTATTCCCCTATTCCCCTATTCCCCTATTCCCCTATTCCCCTATTCCCCTATTCCCCTATTCCCCTATTCCCTCCTCCCGACTGCCTTACTCACGCCGCTTTCTTTTCATTCAACTGAATCAAGGGATGGCGGGGCGACTTGGCTGCTCATTCAAAAGTTTTCTTTCGAAACTTCACCGTTTGGTAACCCAGATTAAGGCAATTTAATCGGCAACTGAGCGGGACGGCGTGATGAACGGCGGCATCCCGATATTCAAGTTTGAAGCAAACGAAAGAGAACCGGTAAAAACCAATGCTTGGAAAATCGATCGTCGCGGCTTCTGTGTTCATGATTGGGATGGCGGGCTCGGCACTCGCCCAGACCCCGAGCCAGATCAGCCAGTTCAATGCCTGGGGCGCCTACAGCTATCAGTCGGGCAACGGCAAGGTCTGCTATGTCCTCTCCGTACCGACCCAGAAGGCTCCGGCCAGTGTCGATCACGGTGACAACTTCTTCCTCGTGAGCCAGAAGCCCGGCCAGAACATCTCGTTCGAACCGCAATTCATGGCCGGTTACGACCTCAACACCAATGCCAAGGTCGTCGTCTCCATCGGCAACCGCAGTTTCAACATGTTCGTCAACGGCAAGTCGGGCTGGATGGAAAATGCAGCCGAAGAGCCGCAGCTCATCGCAGCCATGCGCGGCGGTTCGGAGATGAAGGTACAGGCGCAGTCGAAGCGCGGCACCAAGACCAACTACACCTATTCGCTGAAGGGCATTTCGGATGCGCTGAAAGCCATCCAGAAGTGCAAATGATCCAGACGATCGGATAGAGTTCAAGAGCCGGGCCATGTGCCCGGCTTTTTGTTTGGCGGGGCCATTCCTGCACCCGTGCATGGCAGACAAGACTCCATGTAGGATGACGAATGCGATATTGTGTGCTAAGAGCGCGCGCAACAAGGGTCGAAAAGCCAGGTGCCGGACCCTATTTATCCATGAATTCGGGCCAGATTGTCTGGCGAAGCTTATCGGCGCGCTTCCGGCGGTCGTCTCCAACAGTTGAAAACAGATGTCCATTTCGTTCGACCTTACCATTGATGATACGCGCGACCAGCTTGCCCGCCATGCGCGCGCCAGCCTGGAGGCGAAGCCTTCGCTTATCGGCATGTCACGCGAGGAAATGGCGCAAGCGCTGATCAAGGTCGGCGTGCCGGAACGCCAGACGAAAATGCGCATCAGTCAGCTCTGGCATTGGCTCTATGTGCGCGGCGTTTCTGATTTTGCCGATATGCGCAATATTTCCAAGGATTTGCGCGCCCTGCTGGCGCAGCATTTCACCATTGCGCGCCCAGAAGTGGTCGAGGAACAGATTTCGCAGGACGGCACCCGCAAGTGGCTGTTCCGCTTTCCGCCGCGCGGTGCTGGTCGCCCCGTCGAAATCGAAAGCGTCTACATCCCTGAGGAAGGCCGCGGCA
Organism: Brucella intermedia LMG 3301; assembly: GCF_000182645.1. Lineage (NCBI taxonomy): Bacteria > Pseudomonadati > Pseudomonadota > Alphaproteobacteria > Hyphomicrobiales > Brucellaceae > Brucella > Brucella intermedia. The sequence continues at coordinate 95,584 of NZ_ACQA01000001.1, read as the reverse complement.
CGCTGTGCATTTCCAGCCAGGTCGGCTGCACGCTCACCTGCTCGTTCTGCCATACCGGCACGCAGAAGCTGGTGCGCAACCTCACCTCGGAAGAAATTCTGGCGCAGCTTTTGACCGCCCGCGACCGGCTTGGCGATTTTCCTGACAAGGATACGCCGGACGGCGCAATGGTGCCTGCCGAAGGCCGCAAGATCACCAATATCGTGATGATGGGCATGGGCGAGCCGCTCTATAATTTCGAGGAAGTGAAGAAGGCCCTGCTGATCGCCTCCGATGGCGACGGCCTGTCCCTTTCCAAGCGCCGCATCACGCTTTCGACCTCCGGCGTCGTGCCGGAAATCTATCGCACCGGCGACGAGATCGGCGTCATGCTCGCCATTTCGCTGCACGCCGTGCGCGACGAATTGCGCGACATTCTGGTGCCGATCAACAAGAAGTATCCGCTGGAACAGCTCATCAAGGCCTGCCGCGAATATCCGGGCCTGTCCAATGCCAAGCGCATCACCTTCGAATATGTGATGCTCAAGGACATCAATGACAGCCTGGAGGACGCCAAACTTCTGGTAAAGCTGTTGCAGGGCATTCCGGCCAAGATCAACCTGATCCCGTTCAATCCGTGGCCTGGCACGAATTACCAGTGCTCGGACTGGGAGCAGATCGAGAAATTTGCCGATTATGTGAATGCGGCTGGCTACGCATCGCCGATCCGCACGCCGCGCGGCCGCGACATTCTCGCCGCCTGCGGCCAGCTCAAGTCGGAATCCGAGCGCATGCGCAAGAGCGAGCGCCTTGCGCTCGAAGCCATGATGATCGCCGGGCATGGTGAATAAGAGTCCGATGGGGGAGCGCGCTTGAACGATACTCTGGACTATATCATGCGCTTCGTCGTCATCGTGTTCGGCTATTGCTGCGCTGTACTGGCGGCAGGCTGGTTTCTGGCCGCCATCCTGTTCCGTACCCTCGGCATCGATTCCTTCATGAACGATTTCGTCATGATGGCAAGCGATACGGATGCCGGTTCGTTCTTCGCGGCCACCAGCTTCTGGAGCGCCGTGTTCGTCAGCGGTTTCGCGCTTGCGGTACTGGCCGGCGGGTTCAGCTTCCTGCCCGCCCTCATCCTGATCATCCTGGCGGAAGCGCGCGGTTACAAGTCGTCGCTGTTCTACTGCGTTGCGGGCGCCCTGATCGGGCTTGCGGCAGCAAGCGCATCGCTTCCGTTCAGCGATAACCGGAGCGTACAGGAAAGCTCGCTCTGGATTGCCGCAATAGCAGGCGCCGGCGTCGTCGGCAGCTTCGTCTACTGGCTGCTCGCGGGCCGCAATGCCGGACGGCTTCTATCCCGCCCGACCAACTGATTTTTTACTTCGCCTGTGCGGTGATGATCTTCAGCGCGAAGGCCGAGAATACGCCTGCAAACATCCAGTCCACGATGCGCGTCACGGTCGGGTTCTTTTTCAGGAGCCCGGCAAAGCGATCTGCCGCCACCACCATCGGAATGGTGAAGGGCAGCGCCATCGGAATGAACGACAGGCCGAGGAAGAACAATTTGCCCATGGCATGCGGGTCATGGGCCGAGACGAACTGCGGCAGGAAGGTCATGTTGAACAGGATGATCTTCGGATTGAGCAGGTTGATGCCAAGCCCGGTCAGCCAGTTCTGGAACAGCGTATGCTTCTTGCCACCATTCTTTTCCGGCGAGAAGGCCGATCCCTTGCGGATCGCCTGCACGGCCAGAAAGACCAGATAGCCCGCGCCTACGATTTTCAGCGCCGTGAAGGCAGCCGGAGAGGCGATGATCAGCGCCGAAAGGCCGAGCGCCACCATGGTGGTGTGAATGACGATGCCGGTGCTGGCGCCAGCCATGCAGGCAAAGCCCGCGGCCTTGCCCTCGGAAAGCGCGCGCCCGACGAACAGCGTCATGTCGGGGCCGGGCGTGATGGAAAGGATCGCGGTTGCTATCGCGAACTGGACAAAGATCGTCCATTCGGGGATGAAGGTCAGGTTCGTCAGAAAAGACATCGAAATGTGCTCCAAGAGATGGCGCACGCTAGAATAATTTCCCGGCAAAGGGAACAGTGGAATGGAGACCGGAATGCTGCTGATCGTGGGGACCGTCCGCCTGCCGCCGGAAAACCTCGAGCTGGCGCGCGAAGCCATGCGGGCCATGATCGCGGCCAGCCGCGCGGAGGATGGCTGCGTGGACTATGGCTATGCCGAGGACGTGCTGGAGCCCGGCCTGATCCACGTCAAGGAATTCTGGCGCGATCGCGCCTCGCTCGACCGGCATTTCGCCTCCCCCCATATCGCCGCATGGCGCGGGACATGGCCCGAACTTGGCATCGGCGACCGCAATCTCGTCATTTATGAAGTTGGCGAACCACAGATCACGTAATACGCATGAGTTTTCGCGATAAGTCGCAGTTCGTCGGCTTGCACGCGGCTTGGCAACTGGTAAAAGACTTGCGGATATATCTGTTGGAGTTCCGCTCCAACCGCCACCGCATCAGACGGAAGTGAATTATGAGCAAGTGGAAAGACGTTAAGAAAGTCGTTCTCGCCTATTCGGGCGGCCTCGACACCTCGATCATCCTGAAGTGGCTTCAGACGGAACTGGGCGCGGAAGTCGTGACCTTTACCGCCGATCTCGGCCAGGGCGAAGAACTTGAACCGGCCCGCAAGAAGGCGGAAATGCTGGGCATCAAGGAAATCTTCATCGAGGACGTGCGCGAAGAATTCGTGCGCGATTTCGTCTTCCCGATGTTCCGCGCCAATGCCGTCTATGAAGGCGTCTACCTGCTCGGCACCTCGATCGCCCGCCCGCTGATCTCCAAGCACCTGATCGACATCGCCAGGAAGACCGGCGCCGACGCCATCGCGCATGGCGCGACCGGCAAGGGCAACGACCAGGTTCGTTTCGAGCTTTCCGCTTACGCGCTGAACCCGGACATCAAGATCATCGCCCCATGGCGCGACTGGTCGTTCAAGAGCCGCACCCATCTGCTGGAATTCGCCGAACAGCACCAGATCCCCGTCGCCAAGGACAAGAAGGGCGAAGCGCCGTTCTCCGTCGACGCCAACCTGCTGCACTCCTCGTCCGAGGGGAAGGTTCTGGAAGATCCGGCTGTCGAGGCTCCGGAATATGTGCATATGCGCACCATTTCGCCGGAAACCGCGCCCGACAAGGCAACGATCATCAAGATTGGCTTTGAAAAGGGCGACGCCGTTTCGATCAATGGCGAGCGCCTGTCGCCTGCGACACTGCTTGCCAAGCTCAACGACTATGGCCGCGACAACGGCATCGGCCGTCTCGACCTCGTGGAAAACCGCTTCGTCGGCATGAAGTCGCGCGGCGTCTACGAAACGCCGGGCGGCACGATCCTGCTTGCTGCACACCGCGCCATCGAATCGATCACGCTCGACCGTGGTGCGGCGCACCTGAAAGACGAGCTGATGCCGCGCTATGCGGAACTCATCTATTACGGCTTCTGGTTCTCGCCGGAACGCGAAATGCTGCAGGCGGCAATCGATCACAGCCAGCGCCATGTCGAAGGCGAAGTCACGCTCAAGCTCTACAAGGGCAATGTGATGGTGATCGGTCGTGAATCGGAAAAGTCGCTCTATTCCGACAAGCTCGTCACCTTCGAAGACGACCAGGGCGCTTACGACCAGAAGGACGCCGCAGGCTTCATCAAGCTCAATGCGCTACGTCTGCGCACGCTTGCTGCGCGTGATCGCAAATAAGCATATCCAACCCGGACAAAAGCCCGCCTTCCCGGCGGGCTTTTTGTTTTTAGAGCAGGACCTGAATCTTGTCTGTTTATCTGGCCCTGCCCGCCTGCATTCTGCTTGGCATTTATCTGCTGGTGCGCTGCATTTCCATTCTATGGAAAATCATTGCGCCTGAGGTCCGCCACCAATTTGCGGGCAACGCCCGGCCACACGTCTTTCATTTGCCGAACGCCGGGCGATACGCGATCAGCATCGTGTTTCCGCCGTTTACCATTCTCCCCGGCACGGCCTATTTCTCAACGCAGTTTGCCATCAAGGCGCGCGCAACCGGCGCGCCGATTGCCTATCATTCCACAAGCCGCTTCCTGTTGAGCGTCCGGCGGGCGGATATGCGCGGCAATGCTTCCCATGCCTTGGGATATTTCGACTGCATGACAGCCGGGATTACGAAATCACCTGCCTGACCCCTGAAAAGATCAGGGCGAATTTCCGGCTGGAAATAACGCTCCATGTTTCGGTCCTGAAACTCGCGCCCGTCATCGCGGGGACCATTCTTGCCGCTGGAATGAGCGTGGGCGGGACGATCGTCTTTGTGCTCTGGATGACCGGCAACATTTGATAAAGTCAGACTGCGTTCTTGATTGCCGCCAGCATCTTTTCCTCGCCGGGACGCAAGGTCAGCACCCGCACGCCATTGGCCGTGACGGCGACCGTATGCTCGAACTGCGCTGACAGTTTTCCGTCCCGCGTCACCACCGTCCAGCCATCCTTTTCCTGCTTCACCTTGGCCGTACCCTGATTGAGCATCGGCTCGATGGTGAACACCATGCCTTCGCGCAGGCGAACCCCGGTGCCGGGCTTGCCGAAATGCAGGACCTGCGGTTCCTCGTGCATCTCGCGACCGATGCCATGGCCGCAATATTCCCGCACGATGCTGTAATCATGCCGCTTGGCGTGACGTTCGATCGCATGGCCGATATCGCCAAGCGTCGCGCCGGGACGCACGGCGGCAATTCCCTTCCACAGCGCCTCATAGGTCACGCGGACCAGCCGCGAGGCAAAGGGCGCAACTTCGCCCACCATGTAGGTCTTGCTGGAATCGGCGATATAGCCGTCCTTTTCCAGCGTGATGTCGAAATTGATGATCTCGCCGTGTTGAATGATCTCGTTATCCGACGGCATGCCATGGCAGACGACCTCGTTCCTGGAGCTGTTCAGCACGTAAGGATAGTCATATTGCCCCTTGCTGGCAGGCCGCGCCTGCAATTCGCGGGTGATGTAGTCCTCGACCAGATCGTTGACCTGCATCGTGGTCATGCCCGCCAGCGGCGTGCGGTCGAGAAGGGCAAAAACCGAGGCGAGCAGCGCGCCGGATGCCGCCATCTTTTCCACTTCGGCCGGCGTCTTGGTCATGACGGCTGCACTTCCAGCACCGGCAGAACCGGCAGCTCGACCTGCGCTGCGCGCAACTGCATCTGCACGATCTCGTTGAACGACAGGTCGGGATGGGCCTGCGCCAGCATGCCGATCTTCATCCAGTATTCAGCCTGCGCATTGATCGAACGGCACATGACGTCGCTCGCCTTGCGCAGTTCCTCGTGCAGTTCGTCACCGATCTTTACGATACCCATAACAGTGTCCGGAATAAGCATTTGATATACGAACCATATATAAACCGTATATTCTGTTCATTCAAGCTTTCTACTCTTCCTTGTCACGCAATCAAATCATTTGCATTTAATACGGCACCTTACTATAAGGTGCCGTATGGAAATTATCGAGCAAAAGCATCGTGCCCTTCTGGGCGAAATGGAACGCCGGCACAGCCCGTCCACCGACGCGCTGAAAGCCTGTTTTGAAGTCTTGTCGCTTGCTGCGGCCATTGACCGGGATTGCGCCAGCCGGCTGGCGCCGCACAAGCTTTCGGAGGGCAAGTTCGTCCTGCTGTTTCTGCTGCACGATGCGCCCGAGGGCCTCTCGCCGCACGCGCTTTCGGAACGCGCAGGCGTCACGCGCGCCACCATCACCGGCCTGCTGGACGGGCTGGAGCGCGACGGTTTCCTCAAGCGTCACGCGGATAGCGAGGACCGCCGCAAGCTGACTGTCCGGCTGACATCCGAAGGCTCGCTGCTGGCGCAACAGCTTTTCGAACAACATACCGCATGGATTGCAAGCCTGATGAGCGATCTCTCGTCAGGCGAACAGCAGCTTCTCAGCACCTTGCTGCGCCGCATCTGGAGCCGCACCGACGCCGGTCGCTCCTTCAAGATCAATGAAACCCTAAGGGATATGTCATGACCTATTACCTCGCCGAGCTTTATTCCCCGAAATCGAGCTGGCACGCACTCGATGCTGAAGGCCGGCAGGCCTTCTTCGAGAAAGTCGGCGCGGGGATGGGCGGACTTGCGGCGCTCGGTATCGAGGCTTTGGCATTGGGGCCTGTCGACGCGACAAAGCCTTTTGCACCCGGTCAGAATTTCTTCGCCATCTGGCGTTTCCCGGACGAAGCAGCCCTCGACATGCTGATTGCCGGAATCACTGCCACCGGCTGGCATGATTATTTCGACACGATCAATGCGGCTGGCGCTGGCACCGACCTTCCCGGCCATCTGGCGCAACTGGCAGGCGTGCCTTTCCGGGAAGCCGCCTGATACTACAGTTGCATTCTTCGTGAGGCCGGGGCGGAAAGAGCGCCTTGTCTGCGTTCTGCTGCCCGCCTACCTTCAAATACGCTCCGCTCCGGTACTCGAAAATCACTCTTTTCGCCACGGCCTGAGGAATTTGCAACTGTGGTGCCAGCTGATCGCCCATGACGATAAATGCTTCCCTCTCAGAGCGACCTTTATGCGTCCCAATGAACGCAGGGCGCTCCAGGGAAGGATTTTTCTTATCCACACATGCTGCCGGCTGATCCCGCCGACTGATCCCGCCGACGGATCCCGCTTGACTCTTGCCTCGCTCGATTCAATACTAGAACAAATAGAGAACAATTTGACAGGAATCGAACGTGAGCGGCATCGACATCGCGGCGTTGCGGCGCATGGTTACGGCCATTGCAGGCAATGATCCGCAAGGCAGTTTTGCCAGCAGGACAGGAAGCGAGGACAGGTGCGGTTTTGCGCGCGCCCGCAGTTTCACGCTTGGCCTTGCCGGGGCCGATGCCGCCTTTCCGCATGGTCTGGCGGGCGATGCGCTGCACGAGGTCTTTGCCGAAAATCCGGGCGCGCATATGGCGGCGACCGGCTTTGCGCTCGCCTTTGCCGCCCGCGCGGCAGAGCGCTCCACACAATATCGGCGCCCCATCATCTGGATCGAGGAGGAAAAGGCTGCCAGCGAATATGGGGGGCTTTATCCGCCGGGGCTCCATGCCTTCGGGATCGATCCGTCGCGGCTTCTGATCGTGCGCTGCCCCACGGCGCAGGATGTGCTGAAAGCGGCAAACGATGCGCTGGAAGCGGGCAGCGGCGGCAAGGCCTCGCATCTTGTTTCCGGTGTCGTCGCCTCGGTGACAGGCCAGCCGAAATGTCTCGACCTCACCGCCTCGCGCCGCCTGCTTCTGGCAACAGAAACCGCGCAGCTGCCCGTCATCCTGCTAAGGAGCCACCGGACGGCGGTGCAAAGCGCTGCCGTCAGCCGCTGGCGGGTGGCGCCCGCGCCATCGCGTTCAAGCGGAGCGAGTGCGCCGGGAAAGCCCGCCTTTTCCGCCGTGCTGGAGCGCAACCGCCACGGCACATGCGGACAATGGATCATGGAATGGAACAATGAAACCCTTGAATTTGGTGCACGAGAACGGGACGGCAGAACGCTTGTTTCTCGCCCTGTGGTTTCCGTTTCTGCCGACCGACCGGCTTCGCCGCGCCGTTCCGCATGACGGCAGGGAGCGCCCGCCCCTGGTGGTGACCGAGCGCACGGCCAATGCGCTGCGCCTGACGGCGGTGGATGCGGCGGCGGCAAGGCTCGATCTTTTCCCCGGCATGGCGCTGACGGATGCCCGCGCCCGCGTGGAAAGACTGGAAGTGGCGGCCGCAGCACCAGAACAGGATGCGGCCTTGCTCAAGCGCCTTGCTCATTGGTGCGAGCGCTACACGCCGCTCGTCGCCTACGATGAGCCGCATGGGCTGATGCTCGACATAACCGGCTGCGCACATCTGTTCGGCGGGCTCGCCGCCATGCGCGCCGACGCCATCGGCCGCATCGAACGCGCCGGGCTGAAGGTGCAGGCAGCGATTGCCGACAACAGTTTTGCCGCACGCCTTCTGGCACGCGGAACAAAGGGCGACGTCTTCAGCAGGGCGGAGGCCGACCGGCAGCTTCCCCGCCTGCCGCTTTCCGCGCTGGAACTGACGCAAGCTGCCGAAACCGGGCTCAAGCGCGCCGGGCTGAAACGCATCGGCGATGTGATGGGGCTTCCGCGCGCCGCGCTCACCGCCCGCTTCGGCACCGATCTTGCGACCCGGCTCGACCGGCTGGCGCGGCGCGAGCGCGCGCCGATTTCCCCCTTGCGCATCCTGCCGCTCCGCACCGCCGAACGCCGCCTGTCGGAACCTGTCACGGGGATGGAGCTGGTCGAACACATATTGCAGGAACTGGCGCAGGCGCTTTTTGCGCAGCTTGAACCGGAGGGCAAGGGCGGGCTGCTGATCGAGGCCTCCTTCTTCCGTGTCGATGGCGACGTGCGCCATATCCATATCGAAACCGGCCAGCCCTTGCGCGACGACAGGGTTTTCCTGCGCCTTGCCCGCGAAAGGCTCAACGCCTTGACCTCTCCCCTCGACGCCGGTTTCGGCTTCGACATGATCCGGCTGGCGGCGTTGCGCTGCGCACCCGTCGCCCAGCGCCAGACGGGGCTCGACCAGCATGAGGAGGATGAAGCGGGTTTCAGCCAGCTTGTCGATCGGCTTTCGGCGCGGCTTGGACAGGACCGCGTTCTCGTTTCCTTTTCGCGCAACACCCATATTCCCGAACGCGCCTTCGGCCTGCGTCCCGCCCTCCATGCGGACGGCAAGGGCGAAGCCGGTCATGAAAGCGCTCCAATGCTTCCCTCAGGGCTTCCCCCGGCGCTTCCCCCAGGGCCTCCCCCAGGGCTTCCCGGCGATCCGCCCGCGCGCCCCATAAAACTGTTTCGCCCGCCGCAATTGATCGAAAGCGTGGCGGAAGTGCCTGACAGTCCGCCTTCCTTCTTCCTGTGGCGGCGGGTGCGCCATCAGGTGCGCCTTGCCGAAGGGCCGGAACGGATCGAGCCGGAATGGTGGCGTGCAATCGGCCAGAACGTGCCGGAACTGCGCGATTATTACCGGGTGGAGGACGAAAACGGCCAGCGTTTCTGGATTTTTCGCGAGGGGCTTTATGACGGCCTCAATCATCCGCGCTGGTTTCTGCATGGGTTGTTTGCGTGATGGCACGATTTTTTGAAATGGCTGCTGCCAGCAATTTTTCCTTCCTTTGCGGCGCATCGCATCCGCAGGAACTGGTTTTGCAGGCCCATGCGCTTGGCCTGTCCGGCATAGGCATCGCCGACCGCAACACGCTGGCCGGTGTGGTGCGCGCCCATGCGGCATGGAAGGAATTTCGCGACAAGAGCGATTTCCGGCTGTTCATCGGCTGCCGCCTGTCCTTCACCGACGGAACGCCGGACATGGTCGTCTATCCGCGTGATCGCGCAGCCTATGGGCAATTGTGCCGCCTGCTGACCGAAGGCAAGACCCGCGCCGCCACCAAGGGCGAATGCCATCTCGAATGGAGCGACCTGCTGTTTCGCGCCCGGCAATTCCAGATCGCGGTCTTTCCGCCCGAGGACGACAGGCCGGACTTTGCCGACCGCCTTGCGGATATCGCCAAGGCCGCCCCCGGCTCCGTCTGGCTGGCGCTCGCCATGCCGCATCAGGGGCAGGACGGACGCCGCGCGGAACGCATCGCCCGTTTCGCCGCCGAAGCCAATGTGCCGCTGATCGCCACCAATGACGTGCTCTATCATCATCCCGACCGCCGCGCGCTTCAGGACGTGCTGACGGCAACCCGCCACTACACGACAGTCTTCGCTGCCGGGCAGCTTCTGGAAAAGAATGCCGAACGTCATCTGAAACCGCCCAGGGAAATGCTGCGGCTGTTCCGCGATTATCCGGAAGCCGTCGCGGCGAGTGCCGATTTCGCGGCGCCCATCACCTTCCGGCTTGACGAGCTGAAATATGCCTATCCCGATGAACCCATTCCGCCCGGCAAGACGGCACGGCAGCATCTCCACGATCTCACCTGGGAAGGCGCTGCCCGCCATTACGGCGCGGACACGATCCCGCCCAAGGTGCAGGCGCTGATCAACAAGGAGCTGGCGCTGATCGCCCAGCTTCAATACGAGCCCTATTTCCTCACCGTCTATGACATTGTGAACTATGCCCGCGGAGAAGGCATTCTCTGCCAGGGGCGCGGCTCGGCGGCCAATTCCGTGGTCTGTTTCTGCCTCGGCATTACCGGCGTGAACCCGACGGAAGTGGACCTCCTCTTCGAGCGCTTCATCTCCGCCGAGCGGCAGGAACCGCCGGATATCGATGTCGATTTCGAGCATGAGCGCCGCGAAGAGGTGATGCAATATGTCTATGACCGCTACTCAAGGGACCGCGCCGCCATTGTTGCGACCGTCATCAGCTATCGGTCCCGCAGCGCCATCCGCGATGTCGGCAAGGCGCTGGGCCTGACCGAAGACGTGACGGCGGCGCTCGCCAATACGGTGTGGGGCATATCGGGCGGCGGCATCGACAAGCAGCATATAAGGCAGGCGGGCCTTGACCCCGAGAACCCCATCATCCGGCGCGCGGTGGAACTCGCCATCACGCTGATCGGCTTTCCGCGTCATCTGTCGCAGCATGTCGGCGGTTTCGTGCTCACCCGCGACCGGTTGGACGAGACCGTGCCCATCGGCCCGGCGGCAATGAAGGACCGCTCCTTCATCGAATGGGACAAGGACGATATCGACGAGGTGGGGCTGATGAAGGTCGATGTGCTGTCGCTCGGCATGCTCACCTGCATCCGCAAGGCATTGGACCTCATTCACCAGCACAAGCCGCAGCTTTATGGCGGCGAAAAGCTGACGCTGGCCAATCTGCCGCGCGAAGACAAGCGCGTCTACGACATGCTGTGCACGGGCGATTCGCTCGGCGTGTTTCAGGTGGAAAGCCGCGCCCAGATGAACATGCTGCCGCGCCTGAAACCGCGTGAGTTCTACGATCTCGTCATCGAGGTCGCCATTGTGCGCCCCGGCCCCATTCAGGGCGACATGGTGCATCCTTACCTGCGCCGGCGAAACAAAGAGGAGCCCTCCACCTTGCCATCGCCCGCGCCGGAGCACGGCCCGCCGGACGAATTGCGGCAGATTCTCGGCAAGACGAAGGGCGTCCCGCTTTTTCAGGAACAGGCGATGCGCATTGCCATGGAGGCTGCAAAATTCACCCCCGATGAGGCCAACCAGCTGCGCCGCGCCATGGCCACCTTCCGCAAGATGGGCACCATCCATACGATGGAGCAAAAGATGATCGAAGGCATGGTCAGGCGCGGCTACGACCGGACCTTTGCCGAAAACTGCTTCAACCAGATCAAGGGCTTCGGCGAATATGGCTTTCCTGAAAGCCATGCGGCGAGCTTTGCGCATCTGGTCTATATTTCCGCATGGCTCAAATGCCACCATCCGGAAGTGTTCGCCGCCGCCCTTCTCAATTCCCAGCCCATGGGTTTTTACGCGCCCGCCCAGATCGTGCGCGATGCCCGCGAGCATGGCGTGACGGTGCTGCCCGTCGACGTGAATTTCAGCCAATGGGATAATATTCTGGAGGAAACGCCCGATATTCGCCTGGCGCTGCGGCTCGGCTTCCGCCAGATCGACGGGTTTTCCAAACGGGACACCGAACTCCTGATTGCCGACCGGCAGGAGCCCTACCGCACTATCGAGGACATGCACCGGCGGCTGCGGCTCGACCGGCGCGCCTTCACGCTTCTGGCCGATGCCGACGCCTTCGGCTCGCTCGATATCGACCGCCGCGCCGCATTGTGGGCCGTGCGCCGCCTGCCCAATGACGAAACGCTGCCGCTATTCCGCGCCGCCGCGACCAGCGAACTGGCGGAGGAACCACGCACAAAACTTCCCGAAATGGCGGCATCCGAGCATGTGATTGCCGATTACGAGACAACGCGGCTTTCGCTGAAAGGGCATCCGCTGCAATATCTGCGCGAGGGGCTTGCGGCGGAAGGCGTTTCCACCTGCCGCGCCGTGCAGGAAGGCGCCGACGGACGCCGCATGAAAGTGGCGGGCGTCGTCACCGTGCGCCAGCGCCCCGGCAGCGCCAAGGGCGTGGTATTCCTCACCATCGAGGATGAAACCGGCATCGCCAATATCGTCGTCTGGCCGAAGATCATGAAGGCGTTTCGCCGCGAAGTGATGGGGGCGCGGCTGATCCATATCGAAGGCCGCATCCAGCGCAGCCCCGAAGGGGTGGTGCATCTGGTGGCGGCGAAATTGCAGGACCGTTCGGCAGCGCTGATCGAGATGAGCGGACGCGAAGCGCAGCGTCTCGTCGCCCCATCCCAGATGGCGCATCATCCGCGAAATGTGCGGATCATGCCGAACTCACGCGACTTTCATTGAGCAATCACGCGCTCGAAGCCCGTTGGCTATTTTGGCTATGACGCGACGAAAATGGTGCAATTCGAGAACCGGAGCGGAGTGTACTTTAGAGCGGTTCCGTTCTAACAGAATCGCCGGAACCGCTCTAACTATTTGTTTTATCGCATTATCCAACGCAAAACCGTTTCACACTTTTGCTGGAAATGCTCTAGTTCCACGCGCCAACGAAAAGCACATGAGCACCGGAAGCGCAGAAGTGTGCCATTTGCAGGCCGTCAGAGCCGAAATAGACCGGGCTTCAGTTCCATATACCGACAACGAACACCGCACAATAATGCAGCGCCGCGCCCACCACGACAAAGCCATGCCAGATGGCATTCTGAAACCGCAGCCGCTCCCAGACATGGAAGATCACGCCCAGCGAATAGACCATGCCGCCGGCTGCAATCAGCCAGAAGACCGCTGGCGGCAGCGACTGCACCATGGTGTCATAGACCATGACACCGCTCCAGCCGAGCGCCAGATAAAGCAGGATCGACAGCCGGTCGAAACGCCCCGGCATGAACAGTTTCAGCGTGATGCCGACCGAAGCTACGCTCCAGACGAAGAGCAGCAGCGGCAACGCGCGGTCGCCCATATGCATGGCAAAGGGCGTGTAGGTTCCGGCAATCAGCAGGTAGATCGCCGAATGGTCGAAACGGCGCAGGAACCATTTGGTCGGGGAAACCGGCCAGATATTGTAGACAGCCGAAATTCCGAGCGCCGCCAGAAGGCTCAGCAGGTAGACACCCGACGAGATCGAGGTCACTGCCGGCATGTTCGGCAGGAAATGGACCAGCATGGCAACCGCGCCGACAAGCGCCAGCCCCACACCCAGAACATGGATGACGCCATCGGCCCACAATTCGGCCCGGTCATATTTCCACTTGATGGGGTGCGGCAATCTCACATTCATGCGGTCTTCCTGTCGTCGGTTCCAGAGCGCATCGCGAAAGTGTGGAACGGTTTTCGGAAAAGACGCGCTTGAAACATGGAGATAGAGCGCCGGTCCGATCAGATCAGATCGAAATGCGCTCTCAACAGGAAACTGCCATTAGATTGCAGCGTCAAGATGACAGTTAGCTCAACGAGCATTTCTTTTGACGCGCACCTTATCCCGAAAACCGGATTCCACTTTTCGGGTGCGCTCTATTGAGCCGCCGGTGTGTAGGAAGCCTGGATGGGAGCCACGCCCGGAAGCGGTGCGGCGGCACCTTCCGGCAATGATGCGGGCTGGATGGAAGCCGCTGCCTCACGGGTCGGGCCGCTGCGCTTCCAGCTGCCGTCAAGGCCCGTTTCCTGCAACAGCCCCTTGCGCTTGGCATCGTAATAATAGCCGCGCGCATAATAGCGGACCGCCTGGCTTTCGTCGCCGCCCGCAACCTTGTAGGCGCCGGACAGATAGCGGACCGCATATTTCAGATTGGTTTCCGCATCGAGCAGGCCCTTGGCCGCGCCCGTATATCCCATGCCGCGCGCGGTCGGATGGCTGATCTGCATCAGGCCCCAATAAGGTCCGTTGCGCGCACCCGGATTGAACCGGCTTTCGCGATGCACGACCCGGCGCACAAGGCGTTCCGGTACGTCATAGGCGACGGAATATTTGGTAATCAGCGCATCGAGTTCTTCCGGTGCATGATCCGGCGTCTCGAAAGCCATGTTGGCGGCAACGGATGCCGGGGAAGCGGCGGCCTGCGCACCGGCATAGGCCATCATCGGTTCGGACTGGCCGCGAATGCCGGGAATGGGAACGACGGCGGGCAGGACGGGATCGGAAGGATCGGTCACCGCCGCGACGGTCTGCGTTCCAGCAGCAGCGGCAGCAGCGCCCGCATCGGCTGTCGCCGTGCCTGCGGCATCTGCCGTGGCACCGGCGGCGCTGCCTGCGGCGGCAACGGTCGTGCCGGATGTATCGGTCTGCGTGATCAGCGCGGTTTTCACCGGCTTGCCGCCATCGGTGGTGTTGCAGGCGCTGAGCGCCACGGCGCAACCCAGAAGCAGAATGCCCTTGCGGACCATATCAGCGGAAGAAGAAGAAAGCTGGAGACGCATGACCGGACCCGTTCTCAGGAATCGAAATCTTGTTCGATGCGTTTTTCAAGCTCGACCAGATCGGCCGGCAGAGGCAAGCCGCTTGCGCGCAGCGCATTGAGCTTCTCGCGAACCGTTTCGCGGATTTCATGAGCGTCTTGCGGCTGATTCACCATTTGCTCGAAAAGCAGCGCAATTTCCGCCTTGATGTCCTCGAATGCCATCCAGATCCTCTTGGCTTTGCGGGCATCGCGGGACACCCGTTTCAGTCAATATTCTTTCGGTCGATGACAGTCGTGTACCATGCAAAAGGCGGCAAACGGAAGCGCTAAACGTCAGGGCGCGGCCAAAATGAATATTTCAAATGGTAACAAAAATATTAACGCGCTCACGCAAGGCGGTGCAGCACCATATCTACCGCATTGAAATTAAACGCAAAAATAGCAAGATCATCAAAGTCCAGACCGCCATGGGGATCGAACAGATAAATGCTCGTCCAGACGAGCGCGATCACGAGCAGAATTGCCAGAATTGTCAGAATCAAAAGGCGTCGCCCGAGCGCGGCCTTGCGGCCCGCTCCTTCCGGCGGCTGTTTGGCCATAGTCACTTGCTGCCTTGTTCAATCGTCATTGGTCGCGTTCAGTTCCTCCGGCGGGGTGCCGTGTTCGGGCTCCGCCGACAGATAGCCCTCGCGCACCAGCCATTTGCGCAGGATAAGCGTCATCGCCTCGGTCTGGTTGAGACCGGGATGCCTTTCGGCGATGAAGCGCTCCAGAGCGTCGTGCACGTCATCGGGAAGATAGGTGCTCATTCATGCTCCTCCGCATATCTTCACACTACGGTTACGGACAGTTCCCCCACACCATCCACCTTGCCTTCCAGACGGTCGCCGCGCTTGACCGGGCCAACGCCCGCAGGCGTACCCGTAAAGATAAGATCGCCGGGGCGCAGCTCAAAGAGCGACGACAGGTAGGAAATGGTTTCCGCCACCTTCCAGATCATCTGGTTGAGGTCGCCCGACTGGCGCGTCTCGCCATTGATGGAAAGGGAAATCGCCGCCTTTTCCGGGTGGCCGATTTCCGACACCGGCACGAGGGCAGAACAGGGCGCGGAGTGCTCGAAAGCCTTCGCCACTTCCCACGGGCGGCCCGCCTTCTTGGCCACGGCCTGCAGGTCGCGGCGCGTCATGTCGATGCCGACGGCATAGCCATAAACATGGTCCAGCGCCTTTTCGACGGAAATGTCGGTGCCGCCGGTCTTCAGCGCCACCACGAGTTCGATCTCGTGATGCACGTCCTCGGTCTTCGGCGGATAGGGGAAGTCGCCGCCCCCGATCACCAGGCTGTCCGGGTTCTTCTGGAAGAAAAACGGCGGGTTGCGGGTCGGATCGCCGCCCATTTCGATGGCGTGATCGGCATAGTTCTGGCCGACGCAATAGATGCGATGCACGGGAAAGAGCGCGTCCGTTCCCTTCACCGGCAGAAACGGCTGCGGGGGCGGCGCAAAAACATATGTCGTCATGGGGAACTATTCCGGTCGGAAACTGATGAAGCGATTTCTGCCATCATGCAGACGCAAGCGCGTCGCCGCAACCCTTGAAAGACGCAATTCCCTGTTATCGCCCGTCCGAGACCACGACAAAATCCGCCTTGCGCGATTGCGCGACCACGAGTTCGGCATTGGGAATATCGTTGGAAAGGGCGCGGTTCCGGGCGGTTTCGGCATCGAAGCCGAAGCCGAGCCAGCGATCGGTCAGGCGGCGCTCCAGTTCGTCGAAAGGCACGTCCAGATAGACCGTCAGATCGAAGAAGGGCGCAAGCTGCGCCCATGGCTGCTGATCGAGCAGCAGGTAATTGCCTTCCACCAGAAGCACGCGATGCTCCGGCCCGACCACGGATGCGGCGGCGCGGGAAAGCTCCAGCGAGCGGTCGAATACCGGGATGAAGACTTCGCCGTCCGCCTGTTTCAGCCGTTGCAGCAGCACCGCAAACCCGGCGCAGTCGAAGGTTGGCGGCGAACCCTTGCGGCTCAACAATCCGCGCCTGTCGAGAATGGCGTCATCGAGGTGAAATCCGTCCATGGGCACGACGATGGACGGCGCATCGCCGCCCTTGTTGATGGCATGGAGCAGATAATCGGACATGGTGGATTTTCCGGCTCCCGGCGGGCCTGCAACGGCCACGATCAGGCGTCCGTCAGTTTCCGCCAGCCGCGCAAGAATTTCCGAAGGCAGGGCTTCGCGCTCGATAGGCGTCATGTCCGGTTTCCGTGATTCGTCCTGCCAGCATATCAGAAGCTCAAGCCGCTTCCTTCGGCCTCATCGCGCCGGTCATCAGCGCTACCGCATCCGACATGGAATATTCCTTGGGGTCGATGACCGTCAGGCGGCGTCCCAGCCGGTGAATGTGGATGCGGTCGGCGACCTCGAACACATGCGGCATGTTGTGCGAGATGAGCACGATGGGCATGCCGCGCCGCTTCACGTCCTGAATGAGTTCCAGCACGCGGCGCGACTCCTTGACGCCGAGCGCCGCAGTCGGCTCGTCCATGATGACCACCTTGGAGCCGAAGGCGGCAGCACGCGCCACCGCAACGCCCTGACGCTGGCCGCCCGAAAGGGTTTCCACCGCCTGGCCGATGTTCTGGATGGTCATCAGGCCCAGTTCGGAGAGTTTTTCGCGGGCGATCTTTTCCATCGCCCCGCGATCCAGCATGCGGAATAGCGAGCCGAGCGGCCCCTTGCGACGGATTTCGCGGCCGAGAAACAGGTTATCGGCGATGGAAAGCGCGGGCGACAAGGCAAGGTTCTGATAAACCGTCTCGATGCCCGCCTGCCGCGCCTCCATCGGCGAATGAAAGCTGACCGGCCTGCCGTCGAGCAGGATTTCGCCCTCGTCCGGCTTGATCGCGCCGGACAGTGCCTTGATGAGCGAGGACTTGCCCGCGCCATTATCGCCGATGACCGCGAGGATTTCGCCGGGATAGAGGTCGAAATCGGCATGGTCGAGCGCCGTGACGCGACCATAGCGCTTGACCAGCCCCCGGGCGGGAAAGAACAGGCGTGGTGTTCGTTTTCATGCGGCAGCCTTTCTGATCCACTGGTCGATGGCGACGGCGGCAATGATGAGAACGCCGATCAGGAGATAGGTCCATTGCGGATCGGTGCCCCACAGGCGCAGGCCCAGCGAGAACACGCCGACGATCAAAGCGCCGAACATGGTGCCGAGGATGGAGCCGCGCCCGCCGAAGAGCGATATGCCGCCGATCACCACGGCGGTGATGGATTCGATATTGGCGAACTGGCCCGCTGTGGGTGAAACGGAGCCGAGACGGCCGATCATCGCCCAGCCTGCCAGCGCGCAGATGATACCGGCCAGCACATAGACCGACATGAGGATGGGCTTGACCGAGACGCCGGAAAGCTGCGCCGCCTCGGGATCGTCGCCGATGGCATAGACGTGCCGTCCCCATGCGGTGTGGTTCAGCACATACCAGAGCAGCAGCACCAGCAGCACCATGGCGATGACGCCATAGGTGAAGACCGCGCCGCCGATGCGCACGCTCTCGCCGAAGAATTGCAGGATCGGCGCTTCCGCCGTGATTTCCTGCGCGCGGATGGTCTCGTTGGCCGAATAAAGGAAGTTGGTGGCGAGGGTCACCTGCCACATGCCGAGCGTCACGATGAAGGGCGGCAGGCGCACATAGGCGACCAGAAAGCCGTTGATGAAGCCGCAGAGCGCGCCCGTGGCAAAGCCGCAGAGAACGGCAAGCTCGGCGGGCAGACCGTAGCGGAAGGTGAACTGGCCCATCACCACCGAGGACAGCACCATGATGGCGCCGACCGAAAGGTCGATGCCGGCGGTGAGGATCACGAGCGTCTGCGCCGCCGCGACAATGCCGGTGATGGCGACCTGCTGCAGGATAAGCGTCAGCGAGAAGGCGGAGAAGAACTTGCCGCCGAGCGTGACGCCGAAGATCAGCAACGACAGAACGAGCACGATCAACGGCACGGCAGCGGGATTGTGATGCAGGAAACTCCGCATCCGATAAAGCAGCGACCGGTCGCCCGCATCGAAGGAGGCGACTTCGGCCGCGCTCTGCGAAAGCGTCTTTTCATAGTCCTGCATGGACGGTTTTTGTGCAGCGGAAGCCGCCTGTGGCTCACTCATCTCTGTCTCCTGCCTTCACCCTGGCCCGGCAGACCTTCCGATCCGCCGAACCAGAACCCAAAGAGCCTGTCAGCCCCAGCACTTGCCGAGCGCGGTCTTGGTATCGATCGACAGAACGCCTTCGACCGGCTTGTCGGTGACGAGCGACACGCCCGTATCGACAAAATCCTTGCCTTCGGTCGGCTTCGGCTTTTCGCCCGTATCGGCAAACTTCTTGATCGCCTCGATGCCGAGCGCCGCCATCTGCAGCGGATATTGCTGCGAGGTCGCGCCGATCACGCCAGCCTCGACATTCTTCACACCGGGGCAGCCGCCATCGATTGAAACGATCAGCACATCCTTTTCGCGTCCGACGGCCTTCAGCGCCTCATAGGCACCGGCGGCGGCAGGTTCGTTGATGGTGTGGACGACATTGATGTTCGGGTCCTTCTGGAGAAGATTCTCCATCGCGCGGCGTCCGCCTTCCTCGTTGCCGTCGGTCAGGTCGCGACCGGCAATGCGCGGATCGTCCTCGTCGCCGAGCTTGGTCTTGTCCTTCGGATCGATGCCGAAACCGGTGGCAAAACCCTGATCGCGCAGCACGTCGACGCTTGGCTGCGATGCGGTGAGGTTGAGGAACGCCACATGCGCGTCCTTGGCCTTGTCGCCAAGCGTCGCCGCCGCCCATTTGCCGACCAGTTCACCGGCGAGGAAATTGTCGGTGGCGAAGGTTGCATCCGCCGCGTCGGCGGGCTCAAGCGGCGTATCGAGCGCGATGATGAGCATGCCCGCCTCGCGCGCCTTCTGCAGCGACGGCACGATGCCCTTGGTGTCGGAAGCGGTGATCAGAATGCCCTTGGCGCCATCGGCGATGCAGGTCTCGATGGCCGCGACTTGGCTTTCGGAATCGCCGTCGATCTTGCCCGCATAGGTCTTGAGATTGACGCCAAGCTCCTTGGCCTTGGCGACAGCGCCCTCCTTCATCTTGACGAAGAACGGATTGGTGTCGGTCTTGGTGATGAGGCACGCGCCGGCATCGGCGGCGTTGGCCGAACTCAATGGAATGGCGGCAGCGCCAAGCGCGAAGGCAGCAAAGGCTGCCGACAGAACTGTCTTCTTCATGGACTCCTCCCAGATTGAAGCCGGTTCCTCTTCCCGGCACCGGAGAAGCAAAACACGGCTTTAAAACAGAGTCAATTAATAAATCCACTTGATTTATTAATGTGCTGTGTCACTCTGACTGACGGAGGAGAAAGCGCGAAACGAGCGGGCGACAGGCTGCCAGCTTCACCCGCGCCTATCTTAAGCCATTGTTTTATTTGATGTCCCGCACGTCAGGGGTTTTTCTCCTTCGATGTTTGGTTTAGGAATTCCCGCACGCCATGGCCGCATTCCGATTGCATCCCATGGGCCGGAATCTGGGAGAGGCTATGGTCAGGCATAAAGTTGAACGCGAGCCGGACAGCGGATCAGCCGAAAGCGTTCCCGCAACGCCTTCCGGCATAATTTCGCGAACGCTTTCAGGAACTCCGGGTCCCGCCATGCAGCAATTCGCCGGGCCCGGCGCGAACGTCAATCGCGGTTCAAACCAGATCGGCGTGCGCGCCTATAATGAGCGGCTGGTTCTGGCGCTGGTGCGCAGGCACGGCGCGCTTGCCCGCGCCGACATCGCCCGCCTGACCGGGCTTTCGGCGCAGACGGTTTCCGTCATCATCCGCGCGCTGGAAAAAGACGGCCTCATCACGCAGGGCGAACGGGTGCGCGGCCGTGTCGGCCAGCCTTCCATGCCGATGCGCCTTGCCGCCGACGGGGTTTTCTCCTTCGGCCTCAAGATCGGGCGGCGCAGCGCGGAAATCATCCTGATGGATTTTCTGGGCGCGATTCGCGAGCGGCGGCACATCACCTATCGCTGGCCGGTGCCGGACGAAATCCGCAGCTTCACCATCGACAGCGTCAACGCCTTCACAGCCGCGCTCGAACCGGCCAGGCGCGACCGCATCGCCGGGCTTGGCATTGCCCTCCCCTTTGAACTCTGGAACTGGGTCGAGGAAGTGGGTGCGCCAGCCGAAGATCTTGATGCATGGCTTGGCGCCGATCTGGTCAGCGATTTCGCCCATGCTTTCTCGTTTCCAGTCTTCATCCAGAATGACGGAACGGCGGCCTGCGGCGCGGAACTGACTTTTGGCCGCGGACCAGAATTCACCGATTTCGTCTATTTCTTCATCGGGTCGTTCATCGGCGGCGGCGTGGTGCTGAACAACACGCTCTATCCCGGGCGCACCGGCAATGCGGGCGCGCTCGGCTCCATGCCGATGCGCATGCGCGGCACGTGGGAACGCGGCGAAACCTTGCAGCTTATCGACACGGCCTCGCTGTTCGTCCTCGAACGCATGTTGCAGGAGCGGCACCTGCCCTCCGACGATCTGTGGCTTTCGCCGGAAAACTGGCGCAATTTCGGTACGCCGCTCGACGAATGGGTGGCGCTTGCCGCACGCGGGCTGGCGCATGCGGCGGTGGCCGCCGCCTCCGTCATCGACTTTCCCGCCGCCGTCATCGATGGCTGGCTGCCGGGCAATGTGCGCCACCGCATCGTGGAAGCGACCCGCGTCGAGCTTTCATGTCTCGATTTGCAGGGCCTGCGGGCGCCGGAGATCATCGAGGGCAAGGTTGGCGTCCATGCCAAGGCGATGGGCGCGGCAAGCCTGCCGCTTTCCAACCGCTATTTGTTCGACCAGAGCGTCCTGTTCAAGGATGCAAGCTAGCTCCCTTTATGGCCTTGTCGATATCCTTCTTTGGACCATAAAGCGCAAGGCCGACCAGATCGGGGGCATCGGCATTTTCGGCCTTGAATGCAGCACGGTTGGCGACATCATGCCCGGTCTCGAACATGGCGCGCACATAGGGCGCACGGATGAGATCGCGCTGGATCGATTGCTGCCATGCCCGTTGCAGCACATCCGGCGTTGCCGAGAAGATCAGCATCGGCTGGCCGAGCAGAGGCGTATGCCTGCGGCCTGCCGCATCCTCATAAGGGTCGCCCATCGCCTGCGGAACCGCGCCGGATATGCCGGTCGCGATGAAGGCGGTCACGTTCAACTTCTGCCAGACGGGCAGATCGTGCAGGACAAGAATGGCTACTTTGGTTTCAAAAATCATCGGGTCTTCCTCTGTTCGAGGAAAGAACTAGCCCTTTGCGGCTGCAATTTCTGGAACGTTTGTGCGCCCCCGGCGATAGGCGGCAGGCGTCATGCCATAGGCGCGGCGGAACCAGCGCCCCATATGGCTCTGGTCGGCAAAGCCGCTGAGTGCCGCGGCCTCCGCCGGCGGCACTTTTTCGCGCAGCAGGCGGCGGGCTTCGGCAAGGC
Organism: Brucella intermedia LMG 3301; assembly: GCF_000182645.1. Taxonomy (NCBI): domain Bacteria; kingdom Pseudomonadati; phylum Pseudomonadota; class Alphaproteobacteria; order Hyphomicrobiales; family Brucellaceae; genus Brucella; species Brucella intermedia. Next base: position 73,664 of record NZ_ACQA01000001.1, on the reverse strand, counting down.
GCAACTGCACCAGACAGGCATGCGGCGAGGTGCCGTAGGCGCGCCGGAACCCGCGTGAAAGCTGGAAACGGTCGGCGGCTCCCACCGCTTCCGCCAGTTCATCGAGGCCGAATTCCTCATCGAAACGCGCGCGCAGATAATCCATCGTGCGGGCTGCGACCGGATGCGGAGCCGCCGCTTTTTCAGCCGCGTCGTGGCCCATATGCGGGGAAAGATGCCGGAAAAGATGGTTCGTCACCCGGTCGCGGCAATCCTCGATCATCAGGCGCGGCGCTTCCAAAAAGATTGCCTCGCAGGCGCGGGCGACCGCATGGAAGAGTTCCTTGTCATCGGCCAGCGTCTGGCGAAAGCCGATATGCGCATCATTGCCGCCCATGGCATCGCGGATCAGCGCCTGCGGCATATAGAGCATATTATAGGCAAAGCCGTCCGCCGCCACCGCCTGCCCGTCGTGGCGTTCGCCGGGCTCGATGAGAATCACCCGCCCCGGCGTGCTTTGCCGCCGCCTGCCCCGGCAGAAAAAATCCTGAACGCCCGCATGTGTCACCCCGACAAGCCATTCGTCGTGAAAATGCATGTCATAGGCGTGGCTGTGAAAGCGCGCCGCCACGGCTTCGAGGCCGGTGGCATCGTCGCGTTTCAGGCGCATCTGATCGCGCGGGCCAGCGATGGGGCGAGCATTGTCCGTCATGACGGAATTTGTAGCATGGCCAGCGACAAACACACGCTTTGTTATTTTCAATCAATAAGTTTGATCTATGTTGTCTTGCAATGACCGCAAATGCCGACAAGGTGTATCGTACCAACTGATTGAATCAACCGGGAAAAACATGACCGTAACGACAATCGCGACCACCCCCTACCAGGACCAGCAGCCGGGCACTTCGGGCCTGCGCAAGAAGGTTCCGGTGTTCCAGCAGCAGAACTACGCTGAAAACTTCATCCAGTCGGTCTTCGATGTGCTGGAAGGTTTTGCCGGCAAGACGCTCGTGGTCGGCGGCGACGGTCGCTATTACAATCGCGAAGTGATCCAGAAGCTGATCAAGATTGCCGCCGCCAACGGTTTTGGCCGCATCATGGTGGGTCAGGGCGGCATTCTTTCGACGCCTGCCGCCTCCAACATGATCCGCAAATACAAGGCTTTCGGCGGCATGGTGCTTTCGGCCAGCCACAATCCCGGCGGGCCGAATGAAGATTTCGGCATCAAGTACAATATCGGCAATGGCGGACCGGCGCCGGAAAAGATCACCGAGGCGATCTTCGCCCGCTCCAAGGTGATCGACCAGTACAGGATAGCCGATGTGGCCGATGTCGATATCGACACGATCGGCACCACACGGATCGGCGACACCGAGGTCGTCATCTTCGATCCCGTTGCCGATTATGCCGAACTGATGGAGAGCCTGTTCGACTTCGACGCCATCCGCGCCATGATCAAGGGCGGATTCCGCATGAAGTTCGACGCAATGCACGCGGTGACCGGCCCCTACGCCACGGAAATCTTCGAGAAGCGCCTTGGCGCACCAAAGGGCAGCGTCGTCAATTTCGTGCCGCTGCCGGATTTCGGCGGCCATCATCCGGACCCGAACCTCGTCTACGCAAAAGATCTCTACGATCTTCTGATGTCCGATCACGCGCCGGATTTCGGCGCGGCTTCCGATGGCGACGGCGACCGCAATCTCATTATCGGGCGCGGCATCTTCGTCACCCCGTCCGATTCGCTTGCCATGCTTGCCGCCAATGCGCATCTGGCGCCCGGCTACAAGGACGGCATCAAGGGCATTGCGCGGTCCATGCCGACCAGCGCCGCCGCCGACCGCGTGGCGGAAAAGCTCGGGCTCGGCATGTTTGAAACGCCGACCGGCTGGAAGTTCTTCGGCAATCTGCTCGACAACGGCAAGGTGACGATTTGCGGCGAGGAAAGCTCCGGCACCGGCTCCGACCATGTGCGCGAGAAGGATGGCCTGTGGGCGGTGCTGCTGTGGCTCAATATTCTGGCGGTGCGCAAGCAGAGCGTGAAGGAAATCGTCGAGGAACACTGGGCGCGTTTCGGACGCAATTATTACACCCGCCACGACTATGAAGCGGTCGATTCCGACATCGCCAGACAGTTGGTGGCCGACCTGCGCGGCAAGCTTGCCTCCCTGCCCGGCACGACGGTCAACGGCCTCACGATCGAGAAGGCCGACGACTTCGCCTATCGCGATCCGGTCGATGGCTCGATCAGCGAACATCAGGGCATCCGCATCTATTTCCCGGAGGGTGGCCGCGTGGTGCTGCGCCTGTCCGGCACCGGCACGTCGGGCGCCACCATCCGCATCTATGTCGAGCGCTATGAGGCCGATACCGCCCGGCACAATCTCGACACGCAGGAAACGCTGGCTCCCTACATCGAAGCGGCAGAACAGATCGCGGAAGTGAAGAAGCGCAGCGGACGGGCGGAGCCGTCGGTGGTTACATGATTAGGGCAGTAGGGCAGTAGGGCAGTAGGGCAGTAGGGCAGTAGGGCAGTAGGGCAGTAGGGCAGTAGGGCAGTAGGGCAGTAGGGCAGTAGGGCAGAGAAGGATATGTGCGTTGCGGTCGTCCGCAACCAAACATATTCCCCTACTCCCTTACTCCCCTATTCCCTTAACATACTGCCTTACTGCCCTACTGCCTTAACCCCTTAATCGAACACAATCGCCGGCGCTGGCTTTCCAGCCCCCTTGCCGCCCTTCATGTTGTCCCAGACCTTGGCCGCGATATCGCGATAGATTTTCGCGTGTTCGCTCTCCGGCTCCTTGACCGTGATCGGGGTTCCGGCGTCCGAATAGGCCCGCACGTCCATATGCAGCGGCACTTCGCCGAGGAACGGCACGTCGAGGCGTTCGGCCTCCCTGCGTGCGCCGCCATTGCCGAAAATATCGTAGCGCGCGCCGGTGTCGGGCGCGATGAAGTAGCTCATGTTCTCCACGATGCCGAGAAGCGGGACATCCACCTTGCGGAACATGTTCAAGCCCTTGCGCGCATCGATCAGCGCCAGGTCCTGCGGTGTCGAAACGACCACGGCACCCGCAAGCGGCACCTGCTGCGCCATGGTGAGCTGCGCGTCGCCGGTGCCGGGCGGCATGTCGACCACCAGCACATCGAGCTCGCCCCAGGCCACTTCGCGCAGCATCTGCGTCAGCGCCGACATGACCATGGGCCCGCGCCAGATCATCGGCGTTTCCTCATCGACCATGAAGCCCATGGACATGACCTTGATGCCGTAATTTTCCATCGGCTTCAGAATGCGGCCCTCGACCGTTTCCGGGCGACCGGAAAGGCCGAGCAGGCGCGGCATGGACGGCCCGTAAATATCGGCGTCGAGAATGCCGACCTTCAGCCCGTTGGCGGCAAGGCCGAGCGCCAGATTGACCGCCGTGGTGGATTTGCCGACGCCGCCCTTGCCCGATGCAACCGCGATGATCGCGCCGACGCCTGGAATGCCCGGCTTCGTCGCCGCGCGCTGCGGCGGCGCGGGATGGCGGTGCTGCGCCGGGGCGGCTGCTGGTCTAGCTTGGGGTTTTGGCGGCGGCGGTGCGTCGTCGCTGGTGCGTCCGCCCTTCTTTTCGGCGGTGAGCGTGACCAGCGCGCCGGTGACGCCCGGAATTTCCTTCACCGCCTTCTCGGCGGCAAGCCGCATCGGTTCCAGCGCGTCGGCGCGCTCGGCAGGAACCGTGATGGAGAAGAAGACCTTGCCGTCGGCAATAAAGATATCCGACACCAGACCGAGCGACACGACATCGCTTTCGAAATCCGGTCCCGTCACGGCCCGCAGCCGCTCCTGAACCTGTTCGCGTGTTACGCTTGCCATTTCGATTCCTTTAACGAAGGCAGTAAGGGAATAGGGGAGTAAGGGAGTATGTTTGAGAACATATTGCCTTATTGCCTGTTCCCATACTCCCCTACTCCCCTATTCCCATTTCACCAAGAGGCCAATATTCATTCAGGCCGCTTCCTCACAAACGGCAGCCTCGGGGCGGTGGCCCATGAGATAAAGCGCGCAGGTCGTGCGCAGCATGGAGGCGAAGTTGGGGATCGCGCCATTGGCCTCCAGCGCTTCATCGTAAAGCGTCGATATGAAGCGGGGCGTGGTCAGGTTCTGGCTGGCCGCGATCTCGTCCAGCAGGCGCCAGAAGGTGGCCTCCAGCTGAATGCTGGTGGAATGGCCGCCTATGCGCACGGAGCGGTTGATCTGCCGGTAGCCTTCCGGGTCCTGCTCGGCGAAAACCTTGCACATGGGTTCCTCCATTCATTAAGAGCACGAAACTGGCTGTGGTAGCCGATTGCCACCACGCCGTGGTTTTTTCTTCCATAATCGACAACCAGCAAGACAATCGCAAGCCGCATTTGACGAAGCGGCGAAAGAAACAGGAGTAGCATGTGGCCAAAGCCATTCATTCGATGATCCGTGTTCTCGACGAGGAAAAATCCGTTTCCTTCTACAAACAGGCTTTTGGCCTCGATATTGCCGAGCGCATCGATTTCGAAACCTTCACGCTGATCTATCTGCGCAATGCCGAAGCCGATTTCGAAGTCGAACTGACGGTCAACAAGGGCCGCACCGAGCCTTACAACCTGGGCGACGGCTACGGCCATCTCGCCGTCGTGGTCGATGATGTCGATGCCGAACATGCCCGCTTCAGCGAACTTGGCTTCAAGGTCGGCAAGCTCGTCGATTTCAAGAACAATGGCGTGCAGCTTGCCCACTTCTTCTTCGCGGAAGACCCGGACGGCTACAAGATCGAAGTTCTGCAACGCGGGGGCCGTTACCAGTAGGCCCGCCCATCGTCCCTCACGGCCGGGAGGAGCGGCCCTGAAGGATGCGAATGCCAGCGCTCCCGGTGGTGGAAATCTCCGGGAACGCACAGCCAGCCCGCCCATCCCGGACGGGCAAGCAATGGAGGAGAACCGAATGACAACCGTTTTCGACGGTCTTTCCACCCGGGAGAAAAGGACCCTGTCGCGCCGCGACATTCTCAAGCGCGGCGCGGGCCTCAGCCTCGGGGCCATGCTGGTCGTCAGCGGCAACGCCGTTATCTGCCCGCAATTCGCATGGGCGCTCGAGACCGCCACGCTCAAGCCCGAGACCATGGCGACCCTGATCCAGCTCGCACGCGACATCTACCCGCACGACAAGCTGCCTGACCGTTTCTACGCCATCGCCGTCAAGCCCTATGACGCGGATTCCGCCAAGGACGAGACGCTGAAGAAGCTGATCGAGGACGGTGTCGCCGATCTGGACAAGCGGGCCGGAGCCGGAGGCTATCTCGGTGTGGGCTGGGAGGAAGAGCGCGTCGCGATCCTGCGCGATATCGAGAAAAGCCCTTTCTTCCAGAAGGTGCGCAGCGGGCTTGTGACCGGCCTCTACAACCAGAAGGAAATCTGGCCGCTCTTCGGCTACGAGGGCGAGGCCTATTCCAAGGGCGGCTATATCCAGCGCGGCTTCGACGATATCGAATGGCTGTAAGCGCTCCGGCGCCGGAACACACCAATTTCAAAGCGGCATCCCCGTCCTGCAAGCGCCTTGCCTGCGGAAACGGGAGAGCATTGGGAGGAAACAATGGCTGCTCCATATGATCTCAAGAACGACAAGGTCGTCGTCATCATCGGCTCGGGCGCAGGCGGCGGCACGCTCGGTAACGAACTGGCCCAGAAAGGCATCGACGTCGTCATTCTGGAAGCGGGAAAACGCCACGAATTCGAAGACTTCATCAATGACGAATGGGACAGTTTCGACCAGCTCGCCTGGCTCGACAAGCGCACCACATCGGGCAGCTGGCGCGTGTCGCACGATTTCCCGAACCTGCCCGCATGGATCGTGAAGGCCGTCGGCGGCACCACCACGCACTGGGCGGGCGCATCGCTGCGCTTTCAGGATTACGAGTTCCAGACGCTTACCCATTACGGCAAGGTCGAAGGGGCGAACCTGCTCGACTGGCCGATAACGCTCGCCGAACTGGAGCCCTATTACGTCAAGGCAGAGGACAAGATGGGCGTCACCCGCACCAACGGGATCGAGGGCCTGCCGGGCAACAATAATTTCAAGGTTTTGAAGGCGGGCGCCGACAAGCTCGGCTACAAGGAATGCCATACGGGCCGCATGGCGATCAACTCCGCGCCGCGCGACGACCGCATGGGCTGCCAGCAGACCGGCTTCTGCTTCCAGGGCTGCAAATGGGGCGCGAAATGGTCGACGCTCTATACGGAAATCCCGAAGGGCGAGGAAACCGGCAGGCTGGAAGTTCGCCCGGAATGCACGGCGCTCAAGATCGAGCACAATGCGGCAGGCAAAGTGACGGGCGTGCTCTATGCCGACAAGGACGGCAAGCAGCATTTCCAGAAAGCGCGCGTCGTCTGCGTGGCCGGCAATTCGATCGAAAGCCCCCGCCTCCTGCTGAACTCGGCCTCATCGAAATTCCCGGACGGCCTTGCCAATTCCTCGGGACAGGTGGGGCGCAACTATATGCGGCATACCACCGGCTCGGTCTATGCCTCATTCGAAAAGCCGGTGCACATGTATCGCGGCACGACCATGGCGGGCATCATCCGCGACGAGGCTGCGCATAATCCGAAACGCGGTTTCGTCGGCGGCTATGAGATGGAAACCATCTCGCTCGGCCTGCCCTTCATGGCGGCCTTCCTCAATCCGGGCGGCTGGGGACGCGGCTTCACCTCGGCGCTTGACGATTATGTCAACATGGCGGGCCTGTGGATCGTCGGCGAAGACATGCCGCAGGAGAAAAACCGCATCACGCTCAGCAAGGATGTGAAGGACGAACACGGCCTGCCGGTTCCCGATGTCTATTATGACGACCATCCGAACGACATTGCCATGCGCAACCATGCCTATGCGCAGGGCAAGGCGCTTTACGAGGCCGTCGGCGCGATCCGCACCTTCCCGACGCCGCCCTATCCGTCAACGCATAATCTGGGCACCAACCGGATGAGCGAAAAGCCGCAGGATGGCGTGGTGAACAAGCACGGTCAGACGCATGACATCAAGAACCTGTTCGTTTCCGACGGCAGCCAGTTCACCACCGGCGGGGCGGAAAATCCGACCCTGACCATCGTGGCGCTCGCAATCCGTCAGGCGGATTACATTGCCGAACAGATGAAGAAGCGGGCGATCTAGAGCATTTCCGGCAAAAGCCTGAAAAAGGGCGGAAGCGCGAACCGGGCGCATCCGCCCCTGACGCCCGGCCTATCCTCCCCCCCGACCGCTGCAAGGCAGAAACGGCGCGACCAATTCGCGCCGTTTCTGTTTGATGCTTGGCAAAGACGGCCTGCATGGGATACGTAATCTCGGCTTGCATGGAGAAGCTTTGAGTTGAAGATGAGCATCGGCCAATATCGGATGTCTCTGGCGATACGCATCCTCAGCGTATTCGCCCTGATGTTCGTCGCCTTTGCGCACAAGCCCGTCGACCTCAATGCGCCCGACAGCTACCTGCTGGCCCAATACCAGTTGCCGGATGGCAGCTATCCGGTGCTCTGCATCGGCGATCATGGCTCCGATCCGGACCAGAAGGGCCATGACAAGCACTTCAGCAACAATGGTTGCGAAGCCTGCCGGATTTCCTCCGCCTTCCTGTGCCCCGCGCCAGCCGGTTCCACCGGCGCCGCCCCGCACATCGCCATGGCCGACGGCATCGTGCCGCCGCAGCCCATCCTGCGGCACAGCACCTACCCGCCATCGGCACCGCCGCAAGCGCCGCCTCTCGCCTGAATATGATCTTTTGAACGAATGCCCCCGCATTCGGAATTGAACGCGCCCGAACCCTGGTTCGGCGTGCCTACCAATGATTATTCAGGTTTGAAACAATGAAGAACCATCGTCTTTTCGCCTCCGCAATCTCGCTTGCCGCGCTGTGCGCTTCCGCAGGTCTGGCACAGGCCCATTCCTCGCTCGACCAGGGCGAAGCCAAGGCGGGCAGCTTCTACAAGGCGACCTTCCGCGTGCCGCATGGCTGCGACGGCATGGCTACGACCGAAGTGAAGATCGAGCTTCCCGAGGGCTTCGTTTCCGCCCAGCCGCAGGCCAAGGCCGGCTGGAAGATCGAGACCGCCAAGGGCGACTATGCCCGGAGCTACAAGGTGCACGGCAAGGACGTGACCTCCGGCGTTCGCGAAGTGCGTTTCACCGATGGCAGCCTGCCGGGCGATTTCTATGACGAATTCACCGTCGTCGGCCAGCTTGCCAAGTTCGACAAGGACACCACCCTCTCCTTCCCCGTGACGCAGCTTTGCGGAAGCGCCGCGTCGGTTGCCTGGACGGAAATTCCCAAGGACGGCCAAAACCCGCACGATCTCGAACATCCCGCGCCGCAGCTTCTGGTGAAGGTCGCCGGTGCCGATGACGGACACGGCGAACATGGCGGCGGTCACGGCGATCATGGTCAAATGAGCAAGATGGACCATGCCTCCATGCAGGCGGCGGCCCCGACCAGGCTCGGCGAACTGGAAATCACGGCTCCTTCGGTGCGGGCCATGGTTCCCGGCGCCAAGGTTGCTGGCGGTTTTCTCACCATCGCCAATGACGGCAAGGAGGCCGACAAGCTGGTTTCGGTGACCACCAAAGACGTCAAGCGCGTCGAAATCCACGAAATGTCGATGCAGAACGACGTGATGAAGATGCGCCAGCTTGAAGGCGGCCTGGAGATTCCGGCAGGCGGGAAGGTCGAGCTGAAATCCGGCGGTTACCACCTCATGTTCATCCAGCCGGAGAAGCCCTACAAGGAAGGCGAGACCGTTTCCGTCACGCTGGAATTCGAAAAGGCCGGCAAGGTGACGATCGATTTCCCCGTCACCGCGAAAAGCGGCCAGAAGGACGAAGACCATTCGGGTCACTAGAGCATGGTTCGACCCGAGTGAAACCCGGCCGGCGCGTCTCCAGAGCGCAATCCGGCCGGAGTGAAACGAGGATCGATCAAGATCATGCTTGAAGAAGTCAGAGCGCTGGGCTGATCCATACAGGTCGAAAAGCTCTGATGCGCATCCCGAAACCGTTTCAAGGTTCGGGATGCCCCCGGCACTGCGGTCGCATAATCGTCAGGCCGTGGCGGAAGAGTGATTTTCGCGTACCGCGCGGAGCGTATTTCCGGACATGATCCCGAAAGGCCGCAGGCTTTTCGCAAAGGATCATGCGGCGGAGGAAGCGACGCGAGCAGGATGCGCAGACCGATTGCTCTTCGCAGCCCGGCGTCCCGGAGCATGCGACTGTGGTGAGCAAAGGGGCGGATGATCCGCGTCGTCTCTCCCTCGCGCATTATGCGCCCGTTTGCCGCAACCGCTGAACCCCCGCAGCGGTTGCGTTCCTTCCTGAATGCTGTAAACATGACTATTAGAGTCTAGAATAATTCCAAACAATTGAAATCCAACAAGATTTTAAACTTGAGTAATTGACTCCAGATGGAATTTCGGGCTTTTATGGATGGTGCAAATTCACAACCTTTGATGTCTGGGCCTTGAACCCTTTCGATTGGAGGACCCTATGATTGGTCTCGGCGAATGCCGGTCCGCAAATGTCGACGGCCTGCCCTGGCAGCTTCGTCTCCTGCCGACCGGATATTGCAATGTGCGAGGGGAAACGGAACGTTTCCGGACGGGCGGGCATGGCTCCGCAGCCGCAGCCTCGTGTTCGTTCCGCTCCTTCTTCGGGAGGCGGACATGAATATGCGCATATCCCAACTGAACGGCGCCAACACCACAGGCTATTTCGACCGCCTGCCGGAAAAGCTGGTGCTGGAAGGCTATCGCCGCTGGACCGCGGGTTTCGAGACGGGCTCGATCATCCCGTGGGAAATGACCTGGGGCCTCTATTCGGAAGTGCTTGGGGCGAGCGAGGCCAGGCGCGCGGTGGGCGAGCTGTCGCATTTCATCCGCGTTCTGCGTCATTGCGCCAGCTGTCCGTTGCGGGCCTTCCCCTTCGATTCGCACCATGTCTGCCGCGAGGAATGCCTGACGCTGGGGCTGATTTCCGGCATCCAGAACCAGGACGCGCTGTTGCTCGATACCTGCCTTGAAGCCATTGCCTGTCATCGCCGCTGCGACGATGTGGCAGGGGCTGCGCGCAATTTTGCCGACACGCTGGCTGATTTCGGCCAGACTTTGTTGCCAATACCGATCCATGCCATCGACAGCGCCTTGAATTTTACGCCGCGCGCGACTTTTCACTGAACGGCCCCTGACGGGCTCCCGACTGAAAAGTCCCAGCGTCTGCGAATGAACGTGATTCGATATTTTAAGCCGCCGTCCATCGGCGCAAGGAGATAGAAATGCAGGCCAGAACCGAACGACGCCTCGGCATTGCCGCCGCCCTCGTCCTGACCGCAGGAGCGTTTGTCATGCCCGGCGTATCCACCCAGGTCGTGCAGAACCAGGTCGCGCCGCAGAGCCATATCCATATGGCTTCGGCGGAAAACCTGCGCGCCGAACTGCGCCATTTCGTCAGGCTTGGCGAAGCCATGCCGAAGTCGGTGCGCTTCGAATAAGCTTTTCAAACTGAAATGAAAAAGGCCGCGCCTGAGATGGCGCGGCCTTTTTGTTTGACCCGAAACGGTCGGTTTCACTCCAGCGACGTCCGGCCCTGGAGCATTTCCAGTAAAAGTGTGAAACGTCTATGCGGGGAAATCAGTTCACTGGACTGATCTCTTATCCCGCTTCGATGCGTTGGAACAGGAGCCACTCTAGCCGACGATGATCGGCGCCTTGCCCTGCACGCGATTATAGAGATCGATGATGTCCTGATTCATCAGGCGGATACAGCCCGAGGACATGGACTGGCCGATCGACCACCATTCCGGCGAGCCGTGGATGCGATAGCCGGTGTCGCGGCCGTTCTGATAGATATAGAGCGCGCGGGCGCCGAGCGGGTTTTGCGGGCCGGGTTCCTGTCCATTGCGGTACTTTTCCAGTTCCGGCTTGCGCTGGATCATTTCCGGCGGCGGCGTCCAGCGCGGCCATTGCTTCTTGTACTGGACATTGGCGGTGCCCTGCCACTCGAAACCGGCCTTGCCGATGCCGACGCCATAGCGCAGCGCCTCGCCGCCCGGCAGGACGTAGTAGAGATAGTGGTCCTTGAGGCTGACAACAATGGTGCCCGGCGCCTGCCCGGTCGGGTCCGGCACGATCTGGCGGCGGAACTGCTTCGGCACCTTGTCATAAGGAATGGCCGGGAGATCGTAGGGCCCTTCCTTCACCGACGCATACATGACGTCCGGCGTGGTGATGGCCCTGTCGACGCTGATCTGCGGGCGCATCGGCGTGATCCCGCCCGTCGACATCGGGTCGACATTCATCTGGAAGGCCGACATATCCATCGTCTGCGAACAGCCGGCAGCACCGGTGAGGAGGATGGCTCCGGTGCCGAAAAGGAAATGGCGGCGGCTTAGATCATCACGCGACTTCGACATGCAACTGACCCTGAAACAAGGGATGAAACGACGGTTGAAAAACAGCCGCAACGCGACCGCCATACTGAACAGCAATTTGCGTTCTTATGGTTGAAGAACGGTTAAACAACTCGCGCAAACGTGTCTGAAAATTGCAGTTTAAAGCTTAAATTGCAGCGATCACCGCTATTCAATCGATTTAAATATCAAGGCAAATACGGCGAAGGTGTGTTGGAAATGGTTTTTTGATGGCGAAATTATGGCTTTCGCGCCTTTTCGCTATTTCGAGTTGTGTCCGGATGGCAAAAAGCCGGGTCGCAAAACCCGGCCCATGAAACCATTGTGTGCGGCGATCAATAATCTTTTTCGTAGAAGATGCCGCCGCTGGAATCGCCTTCCGCACCCAGTGCGCCCTTGGCCTTGAGGTTGCGGGTGATGTCGAGATTGATCGTGCCCTTGGTCGAGCCGCCCGAGCCTGCTTCGACGCCGAGATAGATGTTGTCGCGGATATAACGTCCGGCGCGAACCGCCGTCTGGCCCTTCTCATCCGTCACCACGTCGAGATCGTCGAGACCTGTCCCGGCGCGCAGCTTGTTCATCAGCGAGTTGTTGGAACCGCCTGCAAGTTCGGCTGCGGCAGCGGCAAGCTGTGCGATCTGGAACGCCGACAATTCGCCGATGGAGCGCTTGAAGATCAGCTGCGCCAGCACTTCGTCCTGCGGCAGTTCCGGCGTGGATGAGAACTTGATGTCGAGATTGTCGACCGTACCCGTCACCGTCACGATTGCCGTGATTTCATTGCCTTCCGAGCGGGCCACGAAGTTGAGCTGCGGATTGAGATCGCCCACCAGCGTGACATGGCCTTCGTCGAAGGTGATGCGCTGGCCGAGAATGCCGATGCGCCCGCGGATCATGTCGAAAGAGCCGACCGGCTTGATATCGGTCACCGGCCCGGTCAGGCGAAGGCGTCCGCCCAGTTCCGTATCGAGACCGCGACCGCGCACGAAAATCTGGTTCGGCGCATTGATGAGAACGTCGAGGCGCGGCACGGTCGGGCGTGCTGTCGGGGTCGGCACCCGGCTGCGGCGTGTTTCAACCCGGGCGCGGTCGAGCGTCACCTGAACATTCTTCGGCGTGTTCTTGTGGCGGACCGGGACATAGGCCGCGCCGCCGCCGAGATTTTCCGGCACGGAGATTTCAGCCCGGTCGACGTCGATGCGGCCTGAAATCAGCGGATCGCGCATCAGCGGCCCATTGATCGTAATCCCGCCATTGACGGTCGCCACGACCAGCTTGCCGTCGGCATAGCGGGCGCGATCGAGCTTGATCTCGATATTGGCCGGGAAGTTTGCTTCGGCGTTGGTCGAGATCGTGCCGCTTGCGGAAACCGATCCGCCGCTGCCAAGCGCGGCATTGACCTGGCGCAGCGTGATGGTTTCGCCATCCATGCTGCCCATGACATTGATATTGTTGAGGCGGACATTGGTATCGGGATCGATGAACGTCGCGCCATTGGTGGAGAACATACCGCGCAATTGCGGACGGTTGAAGCCGCCCGAAACGCTGGCCGTCAGCGTTAGCGTGCCGTTTGCCTGTGCGCCGCGATCTGCGAGGAAGCGGTTGGCGAGCGCCAGCGGAACGCTGCCATTGACATTGACGCCAAGCCCCTGCCCCGAGAACGGCACCTTGCCGCTGGCGGTGACGTTGAGGCCGCGCGGACCGTCGACGGTGACCGACGAAAAGTCGATGGCCATGGCCGCATAGCTGCCCGCAGCCTGCAAGGTGAGGGGCGCAAGTCCGTTTTCGCGCAGCGGCCGGGCCGCAAGGCCGGTGCCGCGCAGGTTGAAGGTCGCCGCAGGGTTGGTGAGCGGGCCGGTGACCCGCGCCGTGCCGGTGACATTGCCCGCGAGATCCTGTCCCTTGACCGCACCGTTCAGCGCCGTCAGCGGAAGATTGGCGAGATTGACGTCGAGAGCGAGATCGCCTTTTCCAAGCGGCACGCCGCCAGTGGCGCGCACATCGATGCCGCCGCCTCCGGTGACATGCGCATCGACATTGAGCCGGTTATTGGCGGAGGTGCCCTTGGCGTCGGCATTGAGAGCGGCGATGCCCTGCTTTTTGAGTTCGGCTGCCGTCACGCCGCGCGCCGCCATGTCGAAGGCGACATTTGGCGCTTCCTTGGTGCCGGTGATGCGGGCCGTGCCGTTGACCGTGCCGCCAAGCCCCAGTTCCGGCTTGAACGTATTGGCGAGCGCCAGCGGAAGATTGGAAAGCGCCACCGAAAGATCGAGACGGCCATCGACGACGCCGTTGACCTTGACCTGACCGGCGCTAGCATCCGCGCCCGTATTGATGATGATATCCCCGAAGGAGATTTCCTCGCCCTTCATGGAAATGGTGGCGGGCGCGGCCAGATTGGCGCTGAGCGTGCCCTGCTTCACATTGGCCGAGGCGAGCCCCAGTTCGAAACCGCCATCCTTCGGCTCAAGCGAACCGGCGGCGCTGGCAACCGTGCCGATCTTCAGTCTGGTATTGGCAGTGAAATCGGTTTTCGACCCGGTCGCATTGGCCTTGGCGTCAAAGCTGTCGATGCCGAAGGTGCCGACCATGATGTCGCGCGCCGCGGCATTGCCATCGACCACCGGCACACCGAACAGGTCCCGCGCCGTCAGCGCAATATCAGCCGAGGTGATGCGGTTGCCATTGACCTTGATGCCCTTGGCGTTTGCGGTGACGGATGCATTCTGGCGACCGTCACTGGCGTCAAGCGTAATGTCGGCATTGGCGGCGCCGGTCGCTTCGGCAAGCGCCAGGGCTGCGGCCGTGGAAATATCCGGGGCGTCGAGCTTCAGCGCGCCGGTCAGGAGGCCTTTCGCGTTCTGGGTCACATTGCCGGAAAGATGCGCGCCGCCCGCGTTGAAGACGAGATCGGTCAGGCGCTTTTCGTCATTGACGATATCGATCAGCGTCCCCAGATCGACGCGCTGGCCGTTGAGGAAGGCGCTGCCCGCAAGCTTGCCGGACAAGGCGGCACCCGTCGTGGCGTTGCCGTCGAGCATGGCGTTGAAATCGAGGCCGCCTTCGGAAAGCTTGCGCCCGGCCAGAGTGCCTTGCGGCGCATCGGCGCGCAACGCGAGCGCGATCAGCTTGTCGTCGCCGCGCGCGCTGCCCTTGACCGTCATCCGGCCCGACGCCTGATCGGAAAGAAGCTTGAGATCGGACAGCATGACGCCGAAATCGAAATTGGCCTTGTCGGAGGCAAAGGAGCCGTTGGCGGTAATTTCGCTCAACTCGTTGCCGATGCGGAAATCGCGCGCCGAAAAACCTTCCGCGCTGCGGCCAAGAGCGCCGCCCAGCGTAACCGCGCCATCGAGAATGCGGTCGACGGCTTGCGTGCCGGTGCGCATGTTCTGCGCCGTGCCGTTGAGGTCGAGCTGGAAAGCGCCGCTGATCGGGCGGACGATGCCCCTGGCGTTGACATCGATGCTGCCCGCCAGGTCACGATCAGCCAGAGCGCCGAAAGGCGCAAGGCTTGCCACCTTGGCGGCGATATCGCCATTGAAGGCGAAGTCGTCGATATTGCCCTTGAGATCAAGGCTGAGACCGTTGCCGGAGATGTTGGCCTGGGCCAGCTCGACCGGCGAACCGGCACGCCATGCGCCGTCGACGGCGAGCGCGATCCGGTTGCCGAGCGCCTCGGCGATTTCGGCGCGTTCCGCCGAAATGCCGTCCACCCCGCCATTGACCTTGAAGGTGATATGGCGATTGGTGGGGTCATTCAGGTTTTCGGCAACACCGCCCATGTCGAGCGCGATGCTTTCAGCGGAAATCGTGGCGTTCCTGAGACCGGCAATGGCAAGCGTTCCCGTCCAGTCATTGGTCGGGCGATCACCAAAGGCGACCTGGAATTTCGCATTGTCGATATAGGTTTCAGCGCCCTTGACCGGCAGGAGAACGCGGCCCTTGCCTTCATCGGCAATGGAAGCATCGATGTGCAGCTTGTTCAGGAAGCGGTCATTGCCGGTTTCGGCGGAAGCCTTGAGTTTCAGGGCCGCGCTGTTCAGCGCCAGATCGTCGAGACGGAAACCGCCTGCATCCTTGAGGAAGCCATCGGCGGAGAGCACCGTTTCAGCACCGAAGAAATCGCGGAATACCGGCGGCACCAGAACCGCGATCGGACCGTTGAAACGGGCGGAGAAAACACGACCGCCATCGGGCGCCTGACCTTGCCGGTCGAGCGTGAACTGGCCCGTCAGCGTGCGGCTGCCATTGGTATCGAGCGCCAGATCGACCTTCAACCCGTCGAGCGGACCGGCGCCCGTCAAGGTGAGATCGACCGGGGGACGGCCATCGATGTTCAGCAGGTTGGCGACGATGCCATTGGCCGGTTCCGAGACTTTCAGGTCGAGATCGACCTTCTGGTCGGCATTGGCATAGGCGGCGCGAAGAGCGAAAGTGCCGCCCGGACCGTCGAGGCGCTTGATATCGAAACTGGAATCCAGCGAGCCATCGGCAAGCGACAGGCGACCATTGGCCGACACTTCCGATTCGAGACCGAAAATGTCGGGCCCGAAATGCAGGCGCGCAATGGCGAGCTGGTCGAGATTGATCGAGATCGGCAGTTCCGGCAGGCTGAAGCTGGAGGATTCCGGCGACGGCAGGCTGTTGTCCGGCAATGGCTTGCGGATGACGTCGATGCGTTCGGCGGCGAGCGACTGGATGCTGAGACGCCCGACCAGAAGCGCGGTGCGGCTCCAGTTCAGCTTGGCATTCTCGATGCGCAGCCACACGCCTTCGCGGTCGGCAATGGTGATCGAGCCGACGGTTGCTTCCGAAGACAGAACGCCGCTGATGCCGGAAATGGAGATGCGGCGGTTGGGCGCGGAAAGCTGGCTTTCCACAAAGGACAGGAAATAGGATTTCTCTTCTTCTGCTGGTGCTTCTGCCTGTTCCTGTCCAGAAGCCTGATCTTGAGCCTGAGCGGGAACCTGCGCTTGAGCCTGCAACTGCTTCTGCTGTTCCGGCCAGCCGAAGATGACTGCCGTGACGGCGAAGGCGACGAAGGCGATGATTGCGAGAAATCTGGTCAAAACGCCTGTCCTATACCTACGTACAAGCCATAGCTCGGATCGCCCGAGCGGCGGTTGAGCGGAACGGCGACATCAAGGCGGATCGGCCCAAGGCCGGTCAGGTAGCGCAGACCGCCACCGACGCCGACACGCATCTGTTCCGAGAAATCGGGGAACGACTTTTCGCCGACATAGCCGGCATCGACGAACGCCACCGCCCCGATCGAATCGGTGATGCGGGCGCGCACTTCGCCATTGGCCTCGACGAGCGAACGCCCACCGACGATCTCGCCATTGCCTGCGCTGACGCCGATATTGCGATAGCCGTAACCGCGCACCGAGCCGCCGCCGCCTGCCAGGAAGAGTTGGCTTGGCGGCAGGTCCGCAGCGGATGCGCCGACAATGGAACCGACCTTCAGGCGACCCGCCAGAATCACCCGGTCCTTCGCGCCGAAACCGTAATAGGTGCGGCCTTCGGCGGTGAAACGGGTGGCGAAATTGCCATACTGGAATTCATAGAAAGGCTGGATATTGCCTTCCAGATAGAAGCCCGAACTCGGGTCCGGTTTGTTGTTGCGGCTGTCATAGAGGAGATTGCCCTCCAGACCCGCCGTCGTGAAGGTGCGGTCGCCATACACATCGTCGTTGAAGCGGCCATGGCTCGCCTTGGCATAGAGCGCGCCCGACAGTTCGTCGCTGAATATCTGCGTGAAACCGGTCTTCGCATTGACCGAGGTTTCGGTATAGGCGTCCAGCACTTCGCGCTTGGCGTCGAGCGATGCGACGAAATCCGTGTCCGGCGTATAGACGCCCGGTTTGGTAAAAGTTGTCCCCAGAAGATAGGTGAAGTTCTTCGGGTCGAAGGAATTGTCCTGCGTGCCGCCAATGCCGCTGACCTTGGCGTCGAAGCGCAGGCGCTCGCCGCGCCCGAACAGGTTGCGGTGCATCCAGTATCCGGTGAGGCCGAAGCCGTCGATGGTCGAATATTCGGCACCGAAGCCGAAGCGGCGCGGCTTGCGCTCCTGCACGTTGAGCGTCATTGGCAGGCTGCCGTCCGGCTCGATCTTTTCGGCTTCCTCGAAGCTCATGGCGCGGAAGACTTCCATGCGGCCGAGACGCTTTTTGGCTTTCTCGATATCGTCGGGATCGTATTCCTGGCCTTCTTTCAGCCCCGTCATCCATGCGACGAATTGCGGGTCCATGCGCGCCGTTCCGACCACGCTGACCGGCCCGTAATGCGCCTTCTGGCCCGGATCGAGCGAAATATCGGCGGAAACCCGATTGTCGGCATGATCGGCCACGATATCCTGATCGGTAACGCGCGCCTTGGCGTAGCCCTGCTGGCGCCATGCCTCGACAGCGAGACGCTCGGCCCGGATGACCGTGCCCGAACGCGCTACCTGTCCCGGTGCAAAACCGGCCTCTTCGGGCGATTGTACATGATCGCGCTTGTCGACCGGCGGCGGCGCTATGTTGGAGATCGCGGTGCGCGCGAACAGGAATTGCGGGCCGGGATCGACGGTGATCGCGATCTTCGGATCGTTTGGAATGTCCGCATCGGGCGGAATTTCGTTCGCCTCGCGGCCATCGACAAGGATGGAAATGGTGCCGCCATAGCGGCCCTCGCCATAGAGCGCGGCCAGGATGCGGCGATAGTCGCCGCGCGCCTTGGCGAGCAGTCCGGCGGAACCCGAAGCGGGTCGCTCCGCATCCGCGACGAGGCCCGACGCGCCTTCGATGATGGATTTCAGATCGGCTTCAGTGCCGTCCGCATTCTTGCGGTCGCCCGTGGTCGTGACCTCGACCGTATAGGTCTTCGGGTCGATGATATCCGGGTCTTCCTTCTTGTCCTCGCCCCACAGGCGAATTCCGAACAGCTCGAATGCCAGCGCAGGCGACACCGTGAGCGAGGAAAAATGCGCCGCCAGCAAAAGCATGGCGATGCTCTTTCCCTGTATCGTCCTGTTACTCCAAGTCATACGCGTTACTGTCCGGTTCCTGTCTATGCGGTCGCCTGGCAGCGTCCCGTTCACACCCCCAGCCCAGGACGTTTCAGGGATTACCATGGGGAGAACAGAACTCCAAGCGACAACGCTAGATATGGACCATTTCAGTCAACGGAGTATTAACGTTACCACACTCCTGCAACCGCTCGCGCAGGTTGAGCGGACAGCGCCGCGCATTCGCCGGTGATTATCGAAAATTCCCAAAAAGCGCGGCCCGCCGGCGGGGTGTCGGCGGGCCGCCCATCAGGTCACGGGAGGAGGGAGGAGGATGACCTGACAGAGCCGATTCGATTAGGGGTTGCGATCAGCGCCCAGCATGCATCGGGCGCACATTGCCGAAATGACCGCCGCCGAATCCGCCGAAGCCGTGATTGAATGCGGGCCTGTTGAAGCCGCCGGCGTTGAAGCGCGGCCTTACCGGACCCGGGCCCCAGTAATGGCCAGCCTGCCGGGTCCGCCATGCGGGGCCGACGCCCCAGCGCGGATCCCAGCGATTATGCCTGCCGCGCCAGGACTGGCAGTTACGGCCGATGCAGCCATTGTAGTAGTTCGGGCCGCCGCGCCAGCCTCGTCCCCAATAGCCGGGGCCCCAATAGCCGCCGGTGGCCCAGCCGACACCGAGGCCAGCGCCGAAGCCCGGCGCCCAGCTGTCATAATAGCCATTATCGACGACCACGGTCGTCGTGGACGGCGCGGCATAGGCCTGGCCTCCATAGGAACCGAAGCGGATATAACGCGCCGAAACCCAGCCGGTGCCGTTACCGTTATAAACCTGGCACCAGCCGTTGCGGCAGGAACCGGCATTGACGGCGGCACCCGCGGGAAGCGCCGCCAGCCGGGCATAATTGGCGCCCGGCCCGGAGCGTATATTGACCGCCGCCGAAACATAGGCCGTCGCCGCGAAAGCAACGGCGGGTGTGATCAGAACAACAGCCGCAACGGCGGCGCCGATAACATGATTTTTATTAAGCACTCTCTTAAATAATGACATCGCATATACTCCAGATTTGCGAGTACGCAGAGACGCAATAAAGTATCAAACAAAATCGATACTAGGCCAATATTGGCACGGATGCAAATATCCGACTCAATAATGGTAAATCAATGCCGTATATTATACTTTTCTACACTTGGATAATTCAGCCATAGACTTTGATTTACCGACTATATAAACAATTTTACATAAATTTTACTTTAGTTTTAACCATGCGGCCTTGGCTGTCGATCGCGCAAAAGAAAGGCGCCCCGGAATGAACCGGGGCGCCACGCGGCTTTGGGGGGAGAGAGGGAGGATAAAGCCGCGATCACGGGCCGTCAGGCCAGTTGTTTCGCGAGGTTCGCAGAAGCATTCCCCGCAAGTATTGCGGTGCAGGGAATGCCCTTGGCGAAGCTTATGGCAGGTTGCGCACGTCTTCCGGCGACATGTACATCGGCATCATATTGGTATCGAGGTGGTGCATGACCCAGATGGAGCCAGCAAGCACGATGGCCAGAATGATGACCGTGAAGATGAGCGCCAGAATGTTCCAGCCGCCTTCCGACTTCGGATCGAGGTGCAGGAAATAAACCAGATGCACCAGGATCTGCACGACGGCGAGACCGAGCACGATGGCGGCGGTGGTCGCGGGCGTGAAGTAGCCGTTCATGGCCAGCATGAAGGGAACGACGGTGAGGACGACCGCCAGCACGAAGCCGATCAGATAGGACTTCAGGCTGCCGTGAGCGGCGTGGTCATGTGTTTCGTGTGCAGAGCTCATCACAGTACACCCAGCAGGTAGACAAGGGTAAAGACGCCGATCCAGATGATGTCCAGGAAGTGCCAGAAGAGGCTGAGGCACATCACGCGCGTCTGGTTCTTTTCGGTCAGGCCGTCACGCAGGAGCTGGGCGGAAAGCACCAGAATCCAGATCAGGCCGGAGGTGATGTGAAGACCGTGGGTTCCCACCAGCGCGAAGAAGGCGGACAGGAAGGCGCTGCGGCCCGGACCTGCACCTTCATGGATCAGGTGATTGAACTCATAGACTTCCATCGCGAGGAAGGCTGCGCCCAGCAGGAAGGTGATGCCCAGCCAGAACAGAAGGCCGGCACGGTTCTTCTTGAACATCGAAAGCGTTGCCAGACCATAGGTCAGCGACGACACCAGCAGGAGCATGGTTTCGATCAGGACGAAGTTCAGGTCGAACAGTTCACGGCCGGTCGGACCGCCCGCGAACTGGTGCGCCAGAACGGCGTAGGTTGCAAAGAGCCCCGAGAAGAGGACGCAGTCGCTCATCAGGTAGATCCAGAAGCCGACCAGCGTGGTCGACCCTGCATCATGGTGATCCTCATGGGCGGGGTGCTCGTTTCCGCCCAGGAACGGAGCGGCGGTTGAAATGCTTGCGCTCATCGGAATCAGGCCTCCTGAGCAGTCAGTTGCCGGGTACGGAGGTCTTCGACTTCCTGCACCTCATCGGCCGAGACGTAGAAGTCTCTGTCATTATTGAAGGAGTGAGCGATGGCGACGGCCAGCACAGCGAGGGCGGAGGCGATCACCAGCCACCAGATGTGCCATACCAGGGCAAAGCCGAGCGGGATGTTCAGCATGCCGATGATGAAGCCGGTGCCGGTGTTCTTCGGCATGTGGATGCGCGCGAACTTTTCGGTGCGGCGCACATAGCCGTTCTGCTTCATGTCCCACCAGCCGTCATGATCGCGCACATGCGGAACTTCGGCGAAGTTGTAGAAGGCAGGCGGCGAAGCCAGCGACCATTCGAGCGTGCGGCCCGTACCCCAGCTGTCGCCATTGTTGTCGCGCAGCTTTTCGCGGTCGCGGATCGAAACAGCGATCTGCAGAACCTGGAACACGATGCCGCAAAGGATGATCGCAACGCCGATGGCGGCAACGATGAGATAGATGTGCCATGCCGGGTTTTCGGTATGGTTCAAACGACGGGTCATGCCCATCAGGCCGAGCACGTAGAGCGGCATGAAGGCGAGGATAAAGCCGACGAGCCAGCACCAGAAGGCGTTCTTGCCCAGACGTTCGTTCAGCTTGAAGCCGAAAGCCTTCGGCCACCAGTAGACGAGGCCGGCAAAGCAGCCGAACAGAACGCCCGAAATGATCACATTGTGGAAGTGGGCGATCAGGAACACCGAGTTGTGCAGCACGAAGTCCGCCGGTGGAACCGCGAGCAGAACGCCCGTCATGCCGCCGACGACGAAGGTGCACATGAAGCCGATGGTCCACATGATCGGCGTTTCCATGCGCACGCGGCCCTTGTACATGGTGAAGAGCCAGTTGAAGACCTTCGCCCCTGTCGGGATGGAGATGATCATGGTCGCCACGCCGAAGAAGGCGTTGACGTTGGCGCCGCCACCCATGGTGAAGAAGTGGTGGACCCAGACGAGGAACGACAGGATGGTGATGGCGACGGTGGCGTAAACCATCGACTTGTAGCCGAACAGGCGCTTGCCGGAGAAGGTGGCCACGATTTCCGAGAAGATGCCGAAGCACGGCAGGACCAGAATGTAGACTTCCGGGTGACCCCAGATCCAGATGAGGTTCACATACATCATCGGATTGCCACCGGCATCATTGGTGAAGAAGTGGAAATCCAGATAGCGGTCGAGCGACAGGAGCGCCAGCGTGACGGTGAGGATCGGGAAGGCCGCGACGATCAGCACGTTGGAGCAGAGCGCGGTCCAGGTGAAGACCGGAACCTGCATCATGCCCATGCCGGGCGCACGCATCTTGATGATGGTGGTGATGAGGTTGACGCCCGAAAGCAGCGTGCCCATGCCGGAAATCTGCAAGGCCCAGATATAATAATCCACCCCGACATCCGGACTGAACTCCTTGCCGGAAAGTGGCGGATAGGCCAGCCAGCCGGTCTTGGCGAATTCGCCGACGCCGAGCGAGATGTTGACGAGGATCGCACCGGCAACCGTCAGCCAGAAGCTGAGCGAGTTGAGGTAGGGGAAAGCCACGTCGCGCGCGCCGATCTGAAGCGGCACGGCGAAGTTCATCAGGCCGACGATGAAGGGCATCGCCACGAAGAAGATCATGATCACGCCATGGGCGGTAAAGACCTGATCGTAGTGGTGCGGCGGCAGGAAGCCTTCATTGGCCCCGGAAGCGAGCGCCTGCTGGGCGCGCATCATCACGGCATCCGAGAAGCCGCGGAACAGCATCACGAGTGCGAGGATGATATACATCACGCCAATGCGCTTGTGGTCGACCGACGTCAGCCAGTCGTTCCAGAGCGGCGCCCATTTGCGGTAGTAGGTTATGGCTGCCAGAATAGCGAGCGCCCCGCCAGCCACCGCGGCCAAAGTGACCATGATGATTGGCTCGTGAAAGGGTATCGCTTCGAGCGTAAGTTTTCCGAACATTTTTATCACGCTTCGATTGGAGCAATTCCGGGACGGCGCATGAAGGCCATCGTTCCGGAACCGCGTGAAACAAGGGATTGAATGCGGATGGCCGCGACCTCTTGCGAGGTCACGGGCCTATCGGCACATCAGTTTTCGAGCTGCGAGAGGCGCTGCGGCTGGACTGCGCAGATGATGTCGCTCGCCCACTGGCTGAAATCGACGGGCGAAGACTTGCGCAGGTTGGCGCGCGCTTCGCGGATCATCTGTTGACGATGCATTTCATCGTCGAGGCAGACGGACTTGCCGTCCCAGCAGCGGTTCACGATGTTGTGGAACAGCGCCTGGTCACTATAGGTGAAGAACTGCGGCGGAACCTTCTCGCTCGGCTGGACCAGCGAAGCGTAACGGTCGCGGCTCAGCTCTTCGCCATTCGCCTTGGCCTTTACATCGGCCACCCACTTGTCGAAGTCGGCCTGGTTGTAGGCATGCGCCTTGAAGCGCATCTGGGCGAAACCCTGACCGCTATAGTTGGCGGAGATACCGTCGAACTCGCCTGCATGATTGGCAACCAGATGCAGCTTCGTCTGCATGCTTGGCATGGTGTAGACCTGGCTGCCGAGCTGCGGAATGAAGAAGGAGTTCATGATGTTGCTGGAGGTCAGCTTGAAATTGACCGGCACATCGACCGGCATTGCCATTTCATTGACGGTGGCGATGCCCTGGTCGGGATAGATGAAAAGCCATTTCCAGTCGAGCGCGACGACTTCCACATTGATCGGCTTCGCGTTCGATTCCAGCGGACGATACGGGTCGAGCTTGTGGGTGCTGATCCAGGTGACCGTACCCAGAACCACAATGATCGCCATCGGGATGAGCCAGACGGCAAGCTCGATCTTTGTCGAGTGGTGCCAGTCGGGCTGGTAATCCGCCTTCTCGTTCGAGGCGCGGTACTTCCAGGCGAAGTAGAGCGTCATGAAGATGACGGGAAGCACGACAAGCAGCATGATGCCGGTCGCAAAGAAGATGAGATCGCGTTCTGCCATGCCGACTTCCCCTTTCGGGGACAGAAGGACCTGGTTCTCGCAGCCGGCGAGAAACGCCGTGAGGGCCATGACGGCGAACGAAACGATCGTCCGGGGGGTGCCGTGTTTCATTTGTCTTTCCATCCTGCGCGCAGAGTGTCACCTCCGGCGCATGCGTCATTTCCTAGTTTTCGGTAAATTCTGAAATTTCCAAAAGTACCGTTATAACGAATAGTCGCGTTTGTCACGTGTCTGACGAAAATTGTGCTGGATCGTAATGTCGCGCCCAAAAGCGGACCTTCTGCGGGAACAATCCGGCCCGGTGCCGATGCGGCGCTGTCTTGGAGCGGCGAGGGGCCGCCAGCCATCAGGATGCGCAGCGAATAGGCCCAAAGAGCGGGGTTTGCAAGATGAAAACCACCGTTTTTCGCACGAATGAACGGGATCGTGATGGGATTTTACCGGATCCGCCGTGAACCGACGGTCACGTGTTTCTCACTGGATTCACGAAAATGCCCAACAGCCACGCGGGTTTAGAGCATAATCCGACCGGAGTGAAACGAGGATCGATAAGATTATGCTCGAAACAGAATAATTTAGAGCGCCTTTCTGATCCAATCAGGTCAAAACGCGCTCTAACGGGGCCTCCCAATGCATAATCCCGATCCTTCGGGTTTCACTCGGGTTGGATTATGTTCTATTGGAATTTCACGCGGAAGTTGGGGGGAATTGGGGGTAGAGATGATATTTGCCGAAATGCGGCTCGAGGAAGCCGAAGGCGCGATCCTCGGCTATGCGACGACCGCGGGTGCGCTCACCTTGCGTAAAGGCACGGTTCTCGATGCGCTCAACCTCGCCGTGCTGCGGGAGGCCGGCGTAGGCTCGGTGCTGGCCGCGCGTATGGAACAGGGCGACATTGGCGAGGACGAGGCGGCACTTGCCATCGCGCGCATAATTGCTTCCGCCGATGTGGAAACCGGCAACGCCACGACCGGGCGCGTCAACCTGCACGCCCGGAAGAACGGCATGTTTTTGGCAGATGCAGACCGTATTGATGCCATCAACGCACATGATGCGCGCATTTCCATCGCGACGCTGCGCAACCATGTGCGGGTGGAAGCCGGTCAGATGATCGCCACCGTCAAGATCATTCCTTTTGCCGTGCCGGAGACGCTCCTGCATGAGATAAGCCTCGATGCTCGGCCCGCGCTGCATGTCTGCGCCTTCAATGGCGCGCGGATCGGCCTGATCCAGTCGCGCCTTCCTTCCATACGCGAGACGGTTCTGGAGAAGACCCGCGAGCTGATGGAAAAGCGTGCGGTCCGCAATGGCGGGACGCTTGTTTGCGAAAAGCGCGTCGCGCACGATCAGGCGGCGCTGGCTTCGGCCATCGCGGACGTGGGCAGGGCCTGCGACATCATCGTGATTTTCAGCGCTTCGGCGGTTGCCGACGAGGCGGATATCGTGCCGCAATCGATCCGCATTTCGGGCGGCGAAATCCTGCGCATCGGCATGCCGGTCGATCCCGGCAATCTGCTGGTTCTGGGCCAGCACGACGGCAAATATATTGTCGCCGCGCCCGGATCGGCGCGCAGCGCCCGCGAAAACAGTCTCGACCGGGTACTGGATCGCCTGATGGCGGGGATTGCGCTTACCGCCGACGACCTGTCCCGCATGGGCGTGGGCGGGCTGGTGCTTTAGCCTTGTTCTTGTTCTGACAGAATCTTCAGAACCGTTTTCGCTATTGGCTTTACCGAGCGCAAAACCGTTTCCCACTTTTGCTGGAAATGCTGGGCGCCGTCCGAGCCACGCCGCGTGGCTCGGCAAAACTCAGATCGCGTAGTCGAACACCAATATGCCCTCGATGCCGCCCTCGGCTGCTTCGACCAGGCTTTTGCCGACCTTTGCGTGTTCGGGATGCGGAAGATAGGCGTCACGCGCCGCGCCATCCGCGAAATCCACGACGAAGCCGTGGCGAAATCCCTTTTCAAGATTTTCAGGACTGTTGTTTTCGCCTGCCGTGACCGACAGGATGCCGCCGATCTTGTCCTTGAGCGCGACGACCGACTGCAACCTCTCTTCGATCTGCGCGGCTTCGAGTTCGGGCCTGAATTTGATGAGGACGATATGGCGTATCATGAACCGCTTTCCTGACAGAAGAAGATCGCGCCGCCTCCGGAAATGGCGGCAGGCAATGTCTTTCATAAAGCATTTTCAGCAAAAATTCGAAGGCAGCTCCCGCTTTCGGGAGACATGCGCTCGACGCGAAAAAGGCCGGGCTGAACCCGACCTTCCGCTTTCACCTGAGTTGCGCCAGTACATCCGTGATCACGATCCCAAGTGAATTCCCGATACGCATATGGATATAACCCGTCTGCGTTTCAGGAATATGACATTGCGGGCAGTGGCCAGATTGCTCCAAAACCGGTCCAACCCGGCCCTGCCCCGACAGTTTCGGCCCCAAACCGTGCCGGCAACTGCCGTATTCCCGTGCGAGCGCCGCATCGCGCTCAATTCCGTCGGCATTCACCCCGCTTCGCGGTTCGATGCCTGTCCCGCAGAACTTGCCGTCAGGCCGCCATCGGCGCTTCAGCCAGTTCGGGATGATTGTAGTTCCATACCTCGATCAGGCATTGCCGCATCAAATCGAGATCGACCGGACCGATCCGGCTCAATACGAGATCGAGTTCGTCGGGCTCAACGCCCCGGTTGAGTAACTCAACAATTGCCTCGATCAGAATTCTTTTATCGTCAAATCTGTAGCGCTGCATAAACCTGCTCCGCTAACTGCCCCATCCACGGTCACAGATTAAACAGACATGGTTAACCGAAGCTTAAGCCACGAAAAACCGCCCGTTCAACCGACACCCCACACCGGACAGACGCCTGTTCCAACAAATTTCCCGCACGTAACTGCGGGACCCTAATTAAAAAATAACTTAAACATAAACATCAAACTCTTGCCTCCAAGGACAAGATTAGGTCAAATTCTTAGTATATTTTCCGCGAAAACCAAGAAGAAAATTTCTGCGCGGTTTATTTTATTATATTCTTTCATTCGGATGAGGCCATTATGTCGTTCTTTCGCAGATATATCGATTGGTCCTTTACTTACGTCCGGCTGGCCGGGCTTGGGCTGCTCATCGGCGGAAGCGTCATGGGCGGCTATCTCTATACGCTGCAATATAAGGGCAATATCCACGCCATCGTCGTCGGGCAGGCCTATCGCTCCAACCAGCCCGATCCCGCGCGCATCGCGTCAATGCAGAAGCTTTACGGCATAAAGACGATCATCAATCTGCGCGGCGCCGAACCCGGATCGAAATGGTACGATGAGGAGATCGCCGCCGCGAAGACGCTCGGCATCAGCCACACCGATTTCGCAATGTCATCCAGCAAGCAACTCAATCCTGCACAGACCAGACAGTTGATCGCGCTGATGCAGAATGCGGAAAAGCCGGTGCTCATCCATTGCAAATCAGGCTCCGACCGCACGGGGCTTGCTGCCGCGCTCTATGTGGCGGCAATCGCCAAGGGCAGCGAGAGCAAGGCCGAACGACAATTGTCCATCGCCTACGGGCATTTCGGTTTTCCGCTGAGCCCAACCTATGCGATGGAAAAGACATTCGAGGCTATCGAAGCCGAACTCGGGTTATACCGGCTCCTGACCCTGCCGCTCCACAAACGCAAAACGCCGGGGCGAAACCCCGGCGTTTTCTGTTTACTTGGGCTGCGCATCCTATCCGAAAACCGTTTCACAGTTTTCGGGATGCGCTCTCTTTCAGGCAATGACCTTATTCGAGGCCGACGATCTTGCCGCCATCCCACTTGAAGATGTCGAAGCTCGGCGAGCTGAGGTCGCCGCTGGCGCCGTAGGTCAGCGTGCCGATGGCCGTTTCGATCGGCTTGCCGTCATGCAGAGCCTTGGCGACGGCAGCCGAGTCATCGGCGGAGCCGGCGCGTTCGATGCCAGCCTTGATGACTTCCACGGCGGCATAGGCGTTCATGGTGAAGGCTTCAGCCGGGATGTTCTTGGCCTTCAGTGCCTCGATGGCATCCTTGGAGGCCGGGTTCTTGGTGGCGTCCTTGGCGTTGGTGAAGAGCGTGCCCTGCGCGTTGGTGCCGCCGATTGCCCAATATTCGGTGTTGGACAGGCCTTCGCCGCCGAGAACCAGGGCCTGGAGACCGGCATCGTGCAGCTGGCGCGACAGGAGACCGCCTTCGGCATGGTAGCCGCCGAAATAGACCACTTCGGCACCGGCAGACTTAAGCTTGGTGACGAGCGCGGAGAAATCCTTGTCGCCCGGCGTGACGGAATCATAATGCACTTCCGTGACGCCACCCTTGTTGATCGCCGCCTTGAAAGCGTCGGCCAGACCCTTGCCATAGGCACCCTTGTCGTGGATCACGGCGACCTTCTTGTCCTTCATGTTCTTCAGGACGTAATCGGCCATGACTTCGGCCTGCTGGTCGTCGCGGCCGCAGGTGCGGAACACGTTTTCCAGATTGCGCGCGGTCAGGTCCGGGCCGGTGGCGGTCGGGGTGACCATCAGGACGTTGTTTTCCGCGAAAACGTCGGAAACCGGAATGGCGACGCCGGTCGTGACCGGGCCGACAACGAACTTGATGCCGTCGCCGACGATCTGGTTGGCGGCGGAAACGCCCTGCTTCGGTTCACCGGCATCGTCGGCAAACTTCAGAACGACTTTCTCGCCCTTGATGCCGCCAGCCTTGTTGATGACTTCGACGGCGGTTTCCGCGCCCTTCTTCACCTGGTCACCGAAAGCGGCGACAGGACCGGTCAGCGGTGCAACGACGCCGATGGTGATGTCTGCATAGGCGGCGCTAGCAAAGCCGAGTGTAGCTGCGAAAGCCACGCTGGACAGAAGTTTCAGGTTCATTCTTTTTCTCCTTTGGTGGGGCAGCGTCCTCCGACGGCCCCGAGACAACCCATGCCGGTCAAATCTCAGCGCATCCGCGCTGCCGAATTGCCGGGCCCTCCCTTTTGTTCATCGCATGATCTCAAAGGGGTGATTCAGAGCGCCAGACGCTCCAAATCATATGCATCAACGCGCATCTTGCCCGAAAACCGTTTCACACTTTTCGGGATGCGCTTCAAAGCACGCGACACCGCCGCCTCGAAGAGGCCGGAGCCATAATATTATCCGAAATAGCATTCGCCCTTTCGGAATCATGCTCCGGAACGGGAGCGAGCTTTCATGATGTAATAAGAATGCATTTCCGGCTTCCGATTGCAAGGGGCCAAGTACCCGCAAATACAACGAAAAACCGCCTCCTCCTAACTGGCTCCTCCCTCCTTCTTCCATGATGGTGATCTCTTCGCAAAAAAGGCCGCGATCCCTTCCGCGGCCTCCGGTGTCTCCCATGTGTCGGCAAGGCGGGTAAGCGTCATGTCGATCACCGCCTCGTCGATCGGCGCGCCCAGCGCATGGACCAGCCGCTTGGATGCTGCAACGGCTGCGGGCGCGGTGGCGAAATAGGGTTTGATCTCCGCCTCCACCGCCGCATCAAGACGCTCCGCCTCGACCACATCGTGCAACAGGCCGATGCGCCGCCCCTCCTCGGCATCGAACAGCCGCGCCGAGGTGAATGTGCGCAGCGCGTTGGCCTGGCCGATACGCGCCACCACATAGGGGCTGATGGTGGCCGGTATCAGGGCAAGCTTCGTTTCCGTCAGCCCGAAGCGCGCGCCGGAAATACTGATTGCCGCATCGCACACGCTGATGAGGCCAACGCCACCGCCATAGGCCTGCCCGTTGATGCGACCGATCAAGGGCTTCGGCAGGTCGCGCAGCGCTTTCAGCATGAGGGCAAGCTTGCGCGCCTCCTCGATGCGCTGCGTGCGCGTCGCCTTGACCTGTTCCTGCATCCAGCCAAGGTCGCCGCCCGCGCAAAAGCTCGCGCCCGCGCCGGTCAGGATCACGATGCGGACGGCTTCATTATCCGCCAGTTGCAGCGCTGCCGTCGTCAACTCATCGATCATCAGGCCGGACAGGGCATTATGCTGGTCGGGCCGGTTGAGCGTCAGCGTCGCGACGCCGCGCTGATCGACAGCGATTTGAAGCGTCTCGAAATCCTTCATGCGGCTTTATCCTGACGCAGGCTTTGCGCGAACAGGGAAGCCTGCTTCAGCTTGTCCAGATCAAGGCCGGTTTCAAACCCTGATCCATGCAGCATTTCGACAACGGCAACCGTATCGACATTGCCCCTCGCGCCCGGCGCAAAAGGGCAGCCGCCAAGACCGCCAACCGATGCATCGAACACGCGCAGGCCTTTTTCCAGGCTGACGCGGATATTGTCGAGCGCCCGCCCGCCAGTGTCGTGATAATGACCGGCAAGGCTGTGCGCCGGTGCGATGGACAGCACGGCATCGAGCATGGCGGCAACCTTGTCCCGCGTGCCGCGCCCGATGGTGTCGCCAAGGCTCACCTCGTGACAGCCGAGCGAAAAGAGCTGCTCGGTCACATCGGCAACCGCCTGCGGGGCCACCGGCCCATCATACGGGCATTCGACCACGCAGCTCACATAGCCGCGAATGGCCAGGCCGTCATTGATGGCCGCGCCGATGACCGGAGACAGGCGCTCGATGCTTTCCGCGATTGAGCAGTTGATATTGGCCTTTGAAAAACCTTCCGAGGCGGAAATGAAAACCGCAATCTCATCGACATTGGCGGCAGCAGCACCCTCATAGCCCTTCATGTTGGGCACCAGCGCCGAATAACGCACGCTGTCGGCGCGCCTGATCCCGGCCATCACTTCCGTGCTGTCGGCCAGTTGCGGCACCCATTTGGGGCTGACGAAGCTTGTCGCCTCGATGCGAGAATAGCCGCAATCGGACAGGCGGTCGATCAGCGCGATCTTGTCGGCTGTCGGCACAAACCGCTTCTCATTCTGCAGGCCATCACGCGCAGCCATTTCAACGATTTCCACGTGTTCAGCCATGTTGCTCCTCCAACTCGACCAGCAATGCACCTTCACTGACCTGATCGCCCGCCACAACGGTTACGGATGCAATCTTGCCGTCTCGCGGCGCGGTCAGTGACAGTTCCATCTTCATCGCCTCGATCGTCACCAGCGGATCGCCCTTGGCGACGCTTGCACCTTCCACGACGGAAACCAGCGCTACCCGCCCCGGCATCGGCGACAGGATGCGGCTTTCGCTCGAAGCATCCTCTTCCGCGCCCAGCGACTGCACATGATGAAATATGGTGTCCCGGCCCTCGAATTGCACCGTCACATCATGCCTGATGCGCGAGACCGATGCCTCCCTCATGCGGCCATCGACAGCAAAACGAACCAGCCCGTTTTCATGGGCACGGATTTCCAGTTCGCCGAAGGCGAAGCCGAAATGCCGGCCGCCTCTGGCCGTAAAGCTGACCACGCGGCGCTCGCCGTGATGATCGAGCAGAATCGAGCGCGATGCCTCGCCCCACAGCCGGAACCCGCGCAAGTTCGTCCATGGATCACGTGGGGGATCACCTTCTTGCGGCGCATCCAGAAGGTCGAGCGCACCAAGCGCGGCCAGCGCAAAGGCAATATCCGAAGGTGGCTCAGCGGTGAAAAGCGCCGCCGCCTCGCGCCCGATCAGGCCCGTATCGACATCGCCCGTGCGGAAAGCTTCAAGATTGCAAAGCGACGACAGGAACTGGCGATTGGTGACGAGGCCCGCAATCCGGGTCTTGTTTAGTGCCGCATCAAGCCGGTTCAGTGCCTCATCGCGCGTTGCGCCATGGGCGATGATCTTTGCGATCATCGGATCATAGAACGGCGTGATCGTATCGCCGGTTCGCACACCCGAATCGACACGGGCATTTTCAGGCTGCGCGAACAGAGCGAGCTTGCCGGTGGCAGGCAGAAAATCACGCGCCGGGTCTTCCGCATAAAGCCGCACCTCGAAGGCCCAGCCGTTTATGGAAACTTCGTCCTGACGTTTCGGCAGCGCCTCGCCGGAAGCCACACGCAATTGCCATTCGACCAGATCAAGCCCGGTGATGGCTTCCGTCACCGGATGCTCCACTTGCAGGCGCGTGTTCATTTCCATGAAGAAGAAGCGGTCCGGTCGCAGCCCTTCCGACACATCGGCGATGAACTCCACCGTGCCCGCGCCGCAATAACCGATGGCGAGCGCGGCCTTCACCGCCGCCTCGCCCATGGCGGCGCGCATTTCCGGCATCATGCCGGGGGCAGGCGCTTCCTCGATCACCTTTTGATGGCGGCGTTGCAGCGAGCAATCGCGCTCGAACAGATGCACGGCATTGCCGTGGCTGTCGCCAAAGACCTGCACCTCGATATGGCGCGGCTTCGCCAAGTATTTTTCGACCAGCACGGCGCCGTCGCCAAAAGAGGCTTCCGCCTCGCGCCGCGCACTGTCGAGTGCTGCCGCGAAATCGTCTGGCTGATCGACACGGCGCATGCCCTTGCCGCCGCCGCCTGCGCGCGCCTTGATGAGCACCGGATAGGTGATGCGGTCGGCCTCGCTTTTGAGGAAGGCGCCATCCTGATTGTCGCCGTGATAGCCCGGAACGACAGGCACACCTGCCTTTTCCATCAGCGCCTTGGCGGCATCCTTCAGCCCCATGGCGCGAATGGCCCTGGCCGAAGGGCCGATGAAAGTGAGGCCCGCCGCCTCGACCGCATCCACGAAGCCGGCATTTTCGGACAGGAAACCATAGCCCGGATGGATGGCCTCAGCGCCGGTTTGCCTTGCGGCCTTGATGATCGCCTCGACATTCAGATAGCTCTGCGCGGAAATGGCAGGGCCGACCCGCACCGCCTCGTCGGCCATCTCGACATGCAGTGCACCGGCATCCGCATCGGAATAGATCGCAACCGTTGCAATGCCCAGTTTGCGCGCCGTGCGGATGACCCGGCAGGCAATTTCTCCGCGATTGGCAATCAGTATTTTGCTAAACATCTGATTGCCTCACATTCTAAACAGGCCGAAGCGCGTCGGCTCGACCGGCGCGTTCAGCGTGGCGGAAAGCGACAGGCCCAGCACTTCGCGGCTCTTGCGCGGATCGACGATGCCGTCATCCCAAAGCCGCGCCGAGGCATAGAGCGGATGGCTCTGGCGCTCGAACATTTCCAGCGTCGGGCGCCTGAATTCCGCTTCCTCCTCCGCCGACCATGTGCCGCCCGTGCGTTCGATCCCCTCGCGCCTGACGGTTGCAAGCACGCCTGCCGCCTGTTCGCCGCCCATCACCGCGATACGGCTGTTCGGCCATGTCCACAGGAAGCGCGGCGAATAGGCCCGCCCCGCCATGCCGTAATTGCCCGCGCCATAGGATGCGCCGATCAGCATGGTGATCTTCGGCACATTGGCGGTTGCCACCGCCGTCACCAGCTTGGCGCCGTTCTTCGCGATGCCTTCGGCTTCGTATTTGCGCCCGACCATGAAGCCAGTAATGTTCTGCAAGAACACCAGCGGAATATTGCGCTGGCAGCAAAGCTCGATGAAATGCGCGCCCTTCAGCGCTGCTTCCGAAAACAGCACGCCATTATTGGCAATGATGCCGACCGGCATGCCATAGACGCTGGCAAAACCGCACACCAAAGTGGTGCCGTAACGCGCCTTGAACTCATCGAAATCCGAACCGTCGACCAGCCGTGCGATCACCTCGCGCACATCATAGGGAATGCGCGTATCGGCGGAAACGACGCCCAGAAGCTCCTCCGGGTCGTAAAGCGGGGCAGCGCCATCGCCACGCGAAATGAAGCCGCGCTTCTCGCTGTTGAGATTGGCGGCAATGGCGCGCGCGATCTGCAAGGCATGGGCGTCATCATTGGCCAGATGATCGGCGACGCCGGAAAGCCGCGTGTGCACATCGCCGCCGCCAAGATCTTCCGCGCTCACCACCTCGCCGGTTGCAGCCTTGACCAATGGCGGACCCGCCAGAAAGATCGTGCCCTGACCGCGCACGATCACCGTTTCGTCGCTCATGGCGGGCACGTAGGCACCGCCTGCCGTGCATGACCCCATGACCACGGCGACCTGCGGAATGCCCGCCGCCGACATATGCGCCTGATTATAGAAGATGCGCCCGAAATGGTCGCGATCAGGGAAAACTTCGTCCTGATTGGGCAGGTTGGCCCCGCCGGAATCGACCAGATAAATGCAGGGCAGACGGTTTTCGCCCGCGATTTCCTGCGCACGCAGGTGCTTCTTCACCGTCACCGGATAATAGGTGCCGCCCTTCACCGTCGCATCGTTGCAGACGATCATGCAGTCGCGGCCGGAGACACGCCCGATGCCGGTGATGATGCCAGCCGAAGGAGCCGCCCCCTCATACATGCCATGCGCCGCCGTCAGCCCCACTTCGAGAAAGGGAGAGCCCGGATCGAGCAATTGCGCCACGCGCTCACGCGGCAGCAGTTTTCCGCGCGAAACATGACGTTCGCGGGCTTTCTCGCCGCCGCCATCGATCGCAATGCGCGAGGCTTCCGCCACCACGTCGATTGCCGCCAGCATCGCCTTGCGGTTGGCCTCGAAGCTGGCGCTTCGGGTGGAAATTTCAGATTTGAGAACCGCCATCAACGGGTCTCCTGAAACAGTTCCCGCCCGATCAGCATGCGCCGGATTTCCGATGTGCCTGCGCCGATTTCATAAAGCTTGGCATCGCGCAGCAGGCGTCCGGTCGGATAATCGTTGATATAGCCATTGCCGCCCAGCGCCTGGATCGCCTGCAAGGCCATCTGCGTGGCGTTTTCAGCCGTATAGAGGATGCAGCCCGCCGCATCCTTGCGCGAGGTCTCGCCCCGGTCGCAGGCAGCCGCCACCGCATAGGTATAGGCGCGCGAGGCGTTGAAGGTCACATACATGTCGGCAAGCTTGCCCTGCATGAGCTGGAATTCGCCGATTGGCTGGTCGAACTGCTTGCGCTCATGCACATAGGGCACCACGACATCAAGACACGCCGCCATGATGCCGAGCGGTCCGCCCGCCAGCACCACGCGCTCATAATCAAGGCCCGACATCAGCACATTGACGCCCTTGCCTTCGGTCCCGAGCAGGTTTTCGGCAGGCACTTCGCAATCCTCGAACACCAGTTCGCAGGTGTTGGAGCCGCGCATGCCGAGCTTGTCGAGCTTTTGCGCGGTCGAAAAGCCCTTGAAGGTTTTTTCGACGATGAAGGCGCTGATCCCGCGCGGGCCTGCCGACGGATCGGTCTTGGCATAGACCACCAGCACATCGGCATCGGGGCCGTTGGTGATCCACATCTTGTTGCCGTTGAGAATATAGCGCTCGCCGCGCTTTTCGGCGTGAAGCTTCATCGAAACGACGTCGGAACCGGCCCCCGGCTCGGACATGGCCAGCGCGCCGACATGCTCGCCGGAAATGAGTTTCGGCAGATATTTCTCACGCTGTCCGGGCGAGCCGTTGCGGGTGATCTGGTTGACGCAGAGATTGGAATGCGCACCGTAGCTGAGGCCGATGGAGGCGGAAGCGCGGCTGATTTCTTCCATCGCGATGCAATGGGCAACATAGCCCATGCCGGCGCCGCCATAGTCTTCAGGCGCGGTGATGCCAAGCACGCCAAGCTCACCCAGTTCACGCCACAGATGCATGGGAAATTGATTGTTGCGGTCGGTTTCAGCGGCCAGCGGCGCAATGCGGCTTTCCGCAAAACGGCGCACCGTATCGCGAAGGGCTTCGATCTCCTCGCCAAGACCGAAATTCATGCCCCCCCAATTTTGGCCCGATGCAAACATACTCGTCCTCCACAAGTTCTGCCCGGCGGCCATCCTCTGCAGGATGGCTTATGTTGAAGGCAGAGTGTCCCGTGGCGGTCAAATAGGCAATGGCCTTGCGTGGCGTTCTGTGGCTATTTATTGCCGGATAACGAAATTTTGTTGCGCTCGCTACCCGGCCATTCCAAACAGTTGCAGGATGGTCAAATCAGTCCTCATGAAGCTCGGCAATGTCGCGATAGAGCTCGAGGGCTTCCGGATTGGCCAGCGCCTCGCGGTTCTTCACCTCGCGTCCATGCACGATGTCGCGCACGGCCAGTTCCACGATCTTTCCCGACTTGGTGCGCGGAATATCGCGGACGGCGACGATTTTCGCCGGGACATGGCGCGGCGTGGCGCCGGTACGGATTTTCGCCTTGATGCGGGCCTTGAGATCGTCGTCCAGCGCGACACCCTCGGCAAGCCGCACGAACAGCACCACCCGCACATCCTTGTCCCAGTCCTGCCCGATGCAGAGCGCCTCCGCGACTTCCGGCATCTGCTCGACCTGATTGTAGATTTCCGCCGTACCGATGCGCACGCCGCCGGGATTGAGCGTCGCATCCGAACGGCCATGGATGACGATGCCGTCATGCCCGGTCCATTCGGCAAAATCGCCGTGGCACCAGATATTGTCGAAACGCTCGAAATAGGCGGCCTGATATTTCGCGCCCTCCGGATCGTTCCAGAATTCCAGCGGCATGCAGGGGAAAGCCCTGGTGCAAACCAGTTCGCCCTTCTCGCCCCGCACCGGCTTGCCATCGTCGTTCCAGACATCGACCGCCATGCCAAGGCCCGGCCCCTGGATTTCGCCGAGCCACACCGGTTCCGTCGGGACGCCGAGCACGAAGCAGGACACGATATCCGTGCCGCCGGAAATGGAGGCAAGATGCACGTCGCTCTTGATCGCCTCATAGACGAAGGCAAAGCCTTCTGGCGACAGCGGCGAACCGGTGGACGAAATGGTGCGCAGCGCCGACAGATCATGCGTCTCACCGGGCTTCAGCCCGGCTTTCAGCACGGCATCGATGAATTTCGCCGACGTGCCGAAATAGGTCATGCGCTCGGCGGCGGCATAGTCGAACAGAACATTGCCGTCGGGATAGAAGGGCGAACCGTCATAGAGCAGCAGCGTTGCGCCGGAGGCGATGCCCGAAGCCAGCCAGTTCCACATCATCCAGCCGCAGGTGGTGAAGTAGAAGAAGCGGTCATCCTCGCGCAAATCCGCGTGGAGGCGGTGTTCCTTCAGATGCTGCAACAGCACGCCGCCCGCCCGATGCACGATGCATTTGGGAATGCCCGTCGTGCCGGAAGAAAAGAGGATATAAAGCGGATGATCGAAGGGCAGCCGCGTGAACCCGACCTCTTTCGCGTGAAATGGCTCCAGCGCCGCATCGAGCGCAATGCCCTTTTCCGCCTTGTCGGCCACGGCTTCCGCTTCGCCCAGATAGGTGACGATGACAGCCCGCTTCAGCCCCGGCAGTTTTGTCGTCACTTCGGCAACCTTGCCGGCCACGTCGATGCGCTTTCCGTTATACCAGTAGCCGTCGCAGGCGAAGAAAAGCTTCGGCTCGATCTGGCCGAAACGATCGAGCACACCCTGCACGCCGAAATCTGGCGAACAGGAAGACCAGACCGCGCCGATGGACGAAGCGGCCAGCATGAGAGCAACCGCCTCCGGCATGTTGGGCATCATGCCCGCTACACGATCGCCGGGTTCAACGCCTTCCGCCAGCATGAACTGCTGCAATCTCGACACCAGCGCGTGAAGATCGTCCCAGGTCAGACGGCGCTCGACCTTGTCCTCGCCGCGAAAAACGATCGCCTCTTCGCTTCCTGTCTTACGCAGGAGATTTTCCGCAAAGTTGAGCTTTGCATCGGGGAAAAATTTTGCGTCGCGCATATGGCCATTATCGACAAGGGCCGTATTGCCGCGCTCGCCGACGACCTCGCAGAAATCCCACACAAGCTGCCAGAAACCGGCGCGATCCTCGACAGACCAGCGATGCAGCGCGGCATAATCCGGCAGGCTCAGGCCCGTGCGCTGTTCGGCGCGAATGCGGAACTGCTCCAGATTGC
This sequence comes from Brucella intermedia LMG 3301, assembly GCF_000182645.1. Classification (NCBI taxonomy): domain Bacteria; kingdom Pseudomonadati; phylum Pseudomonadota; class Alphaproteobacteria; order Hyphomicrobiales; family Brucellaceae; genus Brucella; species Brucella intermedia. The sequence goes on along the minus strand of NZ_ACQA01000001.1, from coordinate 35,973 downwards.
TGGCGGCGATGCGCCCCGCATCCGGCTGCCACAGGGGGCGGTCATGCGAAAGCTGCGTGGGGACTGCGTTGGTGCTCATCATTCCTCCCAGAACCATGCGGAGCAGATCCTCTCCCGATCAACTCCGTCACGGATTTCTAGAAGAGAGTTTCCGATCCGTCCATGCTTTTCCCATGGGCTGGCGGTCAAGGGCGCAAGAAGAGGCATCAGCAACGCATCATTGCCGCATGAGCAGCGACTGTCTTGCCATGCAAAAAAGCGTGGCCTATTTAAAGCCAGCACCGGAGTGCAGTTCCTGCCTTCGGCGCAAGAAAGATATCCAGTTCTCAGGGCGGGGTGAAACTCCCCACCGGCGGTAACGGGTCAAGACCCGAAGCCCGCGAGCGCCTGTCACGGCAAATGTGTCAGGGTCAGCAGATTCGGTGCAATTCCGAAGCCGACGGTCATAGTCCGGATGAAAGAGAACGAGGTTGGAAGCATGCGCGTGCCGGACGGCTTGCCGTCTTCATTGTGTTGTTTTTCTTCCCGTACCCTGAGGTGACAGGCTTGCCAGGGCAAGTTCCGGCGAAAGCGGAACGCGCCCTATCGTTTTGCCGCATCTTTGCGTCGCCAGATGTTTTCATCTGGCTGCAAAATGCTCCGAAGGAAGAAACCGTTGAGCCAACTTGCCTCTGCCCCAACTTTGAAACCGACCGTGCGCGGCGCAGCGCTGATGGTCGCGGCCTGTTCGGCCTATGCCGCAGTCAACGTCGCCACCCAATGGGCGGGAACGCGTACCGGCATTCCATCCGTCATCATCGCCTTCTGGCAATATGTGATCGCGCTGGTGCTGACACTGCCCATGCTCATTCGCGATGGCGCGGGAGCCCTGCGCACCAGCCGCTTCGGTCTGCATGTCATGCGCGTCGCGCTGGCCGCAGCCGGCGTGCAGGTCTGGATCTACGCGCTGACCCATGTGCCGATCTGGCAGGTGGTCGCCCTGTCCATGACCTCGCCGTTCTTCGTCATCCTTTGCGCGCGGCTGTTTCTGCGGGAAAAGGTCACGCCGGCGCGGCTGCTCACCACATTCGCCGGGTTTGTCGGCGCCCTGGTCATCATCGCGCCCTGGTCGGATTCCTATACGGTCTATTCGCTGCTGCCGGTCCTCGCCGCCGCACTGTGGGCGGGCTATTCGGTGATGACCAAATATCTGACCCGTTTTGAAAGGCCCGCCAGCATTTCGGCCTATATGCTGGTGCTGCTCACCCCCATCAATGCAGCGCTCTGGCTGGCATCCGGCCTCAGCATGACGGCAATCGCCGCGCCGAGCGTCGAGATCTGGTCGATATTAATCGTCATCGGGGCTTTCACTGCCCTGGCGCAATATTTCCAGATTGCAGCCTATTCGATCGCGGATGCGGTTTATCTGCAGCCGTTCGACGATCTGAGACTGCCGATCAATGTGATTTTTGGCTGGATCGTTTTTGCCGCCGCGCCCGGCATCAACTTCTGGCCGGGGGCCGCGCTGATCGTCGGCGCATCGCTCTATCTGATGCGGCAGGACAGCGGCACGACGCGCACGGCCTGACCGATCGGGTGGCACGCCTGCCTATCGGACGACAGGCAGGCAGCCTTGCGTGGCTTCGGCAGAGCCGCGCCCATATCCGCCGACCCAAACATCGAGCCTTTTCACCAGCCAGCGGTGGAGCGGATTCTCGAACAGGTGATAGGCAGCAGCCGCCGTCAACACGCTGGCGACAGCAGCCCCACAGATGACCAGAACCGCGCCCGCCGTCGTCTCGTTCCATCGCTCCGGCGCCATTCGGAAAAACATCATCCCGACCAGCGGATGCAGGATGAAGATGCCAAAGCTGTAACGGGAGAGGCTTGCCAGCCCGCGCCATTGCAGCGGCGTATAAATGCCCTGACTGGATGCGAGATAGAGCACATAGACGCCCGTATAAATGAATGCCAGCCGCAAGGGACCTTCCAGCGTGTGGGGTTCGCCCGGGCCGTTTTCCGGGTGGCAGAACAGAAAGACGGCGAGGCAGGCGGCAAGCAGGCTTTTGACGACCGCCCCCGGCATGGCCGGATGTTCCCTGCGGGCAAGCCACATCCCGAAGAGAAAGGAAGGCAAGGCCCGGAAGACGCCCACATTGGACAGCTGAATGCGGGTAAGCGACAGGACGCCGAGCTTTTGCGCAAGATATTCGCCTGCCACAGTCGCAACAATGACGCCCACGAGGACCCAGCTCCCGAAACGGCGGCACACCATGTCGAACAGCGGGAAAGCCAGATACATGGCCAGAAGCGCGCTCAGCGACCAGCTGACATAATTGTAGGAGGAGGTGTGGCCCAATCCCCAATTGTGAACCAGCAGCAACTGGGCCAGCCCGTCGCGCCAGCTTGTACTGTGCTCGCCCAGAGGATGCAGGATTCCCGCCGCCGCGAGGGCGGATAGCAGCGCGAAACAGGAAAAGGCAACCACGTGCAGCGGATAAATCCGCGCCAGCCGCTTGCCGACGAAAGCCACATAACGGGGCCAGCTCCAAAGATAATTCCGCCGCCGCGCCAGAAAGAGCCCGGAAACGATAAAGAAGACATCTGTAAAATAAGAAAAGGCTAATATAAATTCATTCAATGTTTCATTCTTCACCGGAATTCGGAAGGAAAAATGAAAGACGGCGATCCCTATACACAATAGAAACCGCAATCCATCGAAATCAGGAAGCCTGCTCATTCACAAAAGCCATGAAAATTACTTTTACGAAACTCTACTTACCAATTTTTTGGGAGTTGTCGAGCATGGCCGTCCGGGAAAGCCGGTCGAATGTCGCGCGGTTTTCCGGCGCGAAACATTGCTGGTTCGATGACAGCTGTCGCGATGATCGAACTGGTCTGTGACTGGCTTGTCGGGAAGGAAAATTTGGTGGAGCCAAGCGGGATCGAACCGCTGACCTCCTGCATGCCATGCAGGCGCTCTCCCAGCTGAGCTATGGCCCCATCAGACCTCATTCGAGGTGGGCCAGGCAGGACTTGCTGCCCGGTGTGGCGGCTTATTAAATGGCGTTCGCGAGAAGATCAAGAGCTAAATCGCAACTCTTTTCACATCTGCCAAAAATAATTCACAGATCGCGGCGGTCTTCCATGCAAGAGGCGCCCAAAACGAAACGAGGCGACCCGAAGGCCGCCTCGCAAAAGCATCATGTCCGGACCGGCTGAATGGATCAGCCTTCTTCGTCGTCGCCGCCGACGCCGCCACCGAGAATGCCCGACATGTCGTCGTCCTCGTCTTCCTCTTCTTCGAGGAAGGTGTCGTCATCGTCGTCGCCCAGATCGACATCGTCGTCGTCGATATCCGGCAGATCGTCGCCGCCGCCCTTGGTTTCGTCGTCGGCATCCTCGAGCGAGACGAAATCCGGCTTTTCCAGTGCCGTATCCAGTTCTTCCTCTTCGGTTTCCTCTTCAACGACACGGCTTTCAAGCGTGGAGTCGAAATAGGACCGCGGATAGGAAATGCCGGTGTAAGGCGAAACGATCGGATCACGATTGAGATCGTAAAATTTCTTGCCCGTTTCCGGGTCGATACGCTTGGTACCAAGTTCAGCTTTTGCCACGTCTAGCCTCGTTAATTTGCACGGGGACACAAATTCATATTATCGCGCCGGGATGCCTGCCTCGAAGCATACAGCCCATCACCATGCTGCTCACTGAACCATATGGCAAGGGGCAAGTCTCAAGCGCGTTTACAGTGTTGTCCGGTGCATAAACGCAATTTGGCGCGTTTGTCAAAGCCAAACGCACGCGCATATGCAGACTCTTCCGCCTCCGTGTCGCCTGCGCCGCGTATTCGCGGATGACCACACAATATTACTATGCTAGGGAAGCCCCGCTTATCTCTCAATCCCGGCGCGTGATCGCGCCAAAAATGTGACTGTGAAAAATCCATGTCCCATTCTGCATCCCCGAAACCAGCAACCGCCCGCCGCTCGGAGGCACTCACGGGCGAAATCCGCATTCCGGGCGACAAGTCCATCTCGCATCGCTCCTTCATGTTTGGCGGTCTCGCATCGGGCGAAACCCGCATCACCGGCCTTCTGGAAGGCGAGGACGTCATCAATACAGGCCGCGCCATGCAGGCCATGGGCGCGAAAATCCGTAAAGAGGGCGATGTCTGGATCATCAACGGCGTCGGCAATGGCTGCCTGTTGCAGCCCGAAGCAGCGCTCGATTTCGGCAATGCCGGAACCGGCGCGCGCCTCACCATGGGCCTTGTCGGCACCTATGACATGAAGACCTCCTTTATCGGCGACGCCTCGCTGTCGAAGCGCCCGATGGGCCGCGTGCTGAACCCGTTGCGCGAAATGGGCGTTCAGGTGGAAGCAGCCGATGGCGACCGCATGCCGCTGACGCTGATCGGCCCGAAGACGGCCAATCCGATCACCTATCGCGTGCCGATGGCCTCCGCGCAGGTAAAATCCGCGGTGCTGCTCGCCGGTCTCAATACGCCGGGCGTCACCACGGTCATCGAGCCGGTCATGACCCGCGACCACACCGAAAAGATGCTGCAGGGCTTTGGCGCCGACCTCACGGTCGAGACCGACAAGGATGGCGTGCGTCATATCCGCATCACCGGCCAGGGCAAGCTTGTCGGCCAGACCATCGACGTGCCGGGCGATCCGTCGTCGACCGCCTTCCCGCTCGTTGCCGCCCTTCTGGTGGAAGGTTCCGACGTCACCATCCGCAACGTGCTGATGAACCCGACCCGTACCGGCCTCATCCTCACCTTGCAGGAAATGGGCGCCGATATCGAAGTGCTCAATGCCCGTCTTGCAGGCGGCGAAGACGTCGCCGATCTGCGCGTCAGGGCTTCGAAGCTCAAGGGCGTCGTCGTTCCGCCGGAACGTGCGCCGTCGATGATCGACGAATATCCGGTCCTGGCGATTGCCGCCTCCTTCGCGGAAGGCGAAACCGTGATGGACGGGCTCGACGAACTGCGCGTCAAGGAATCGGATCGTCTGGCAGCGGTTGCCCGCGGCCTTGAAGCCAATGGCGTCGATTGCACCGAAGGCGAGATGTCGCTGACGGTTCGCGGTCGTCCCGACGGCAAGGGACTGGGCGGCGGCACGGTTGCAACCCATCTCGATCATCGTATCGCAATGAGCTTCCTCGTGATGGGCCTTGCGGCGGAAAAGCCGGTGACGGTTGACGACAGCAACATGATCGCCACGTCCTTCCCCGAATTCATGGACATGATGCCGGGACTGGGCGCGAAGATCGAGTTGAGCAACGCGCAATGACGCCGTTTATCGTCGCCATCGACGGACCGGCCGCTTCGGGCAAGGGAACCCTTGCCCGGCGCATCGCCATTCACTACGGCATGCCGCATCTGGATACGGGGCTGACCTATCGCGCCGTCGCCAAGGCGCTTCTCGACAAGGGCCTGCCGCTCGATGACGAGGCGGTGGCGGCTGAGGCAGCACGCAATCTCGACCTGCGCGAGATGGACAAGGCCGTCCTTTCCGCCCACACCATCGGGGAGGCGGCCTCCAAGGTCGCGGTCATGCCGAAGGTCAGGCGGGCGCTCGTCGAAGCGCAGCGCAATTTTGCCAATGCCCTGCCCTCGAGCGTGCTTGACGGGCGCGACATCGGCACCGTCGTCTGTCCCGATGCGGCGATAAAGCTCTTCGTCACGGCGTCGCCCGAAGTGCGTGCGGAGCGCCGCCATGAGGAGATCGTGGCGCGCGGCGAGAAGGCCGATCTTGCGGAAATCCTTGCCGATCTCAGGAAGCGCGACGAGCGTGACACGAACCGGATCGATTCTCCCTTGAAGCCCGCGGAAGACGCGCACTTGCTTGATACGAGCGAAATGAGTATAGAAGCGGCATTTCTGGCCGCAAAAAAGCTGATCGATCACGCTTTGGCGCAGCATCGGGGATGAAATCCGGCAGGTTTTAAGGCCTTTCGGATATCATTGTGCCTCGAAACGCTGGATTATCCTGAGTTCGGACCTATATAGGCTGCACTCATACTGAAAAGCCTGACTTCGCGTTCCACGCGCCGGTTGTCTGCAAAGACGGGGCCGAGGTCGGGCATAACGCAACACTAACCCCCGGCGCTGCATCCGATGAATTTTCCGGATGCACCAGGAGTATTCATGTCAGAATTCAATCCATCCCTCGCAGACTTCGAGTCGCTGCTGGCGGAATCCTTTGCCACGAACGACCTTGCTGAAGGTTATGTCGTCAAGGGCCGCATCGTGGCCATTGAAAAGGACATGGCGATCATCGACGCCGGTCTGAAGGTCGAAGGCCGCGTGCCGCTGAAGGAATTCGGCGCAAAGGGCAAAGACGGCTCGCTGAAGCCGGGCGACGAAGTGGAAGTCTACGTCGAGCGCATCGAAAACGCTCTGGGCGAAGCAGTCCTGTCGCGCGAAAAAGCACGCCGTGAAGAAAGCTGGGTCAAGCTCGAGCAGAAGTTCGCCAATGGCGAGCGCGTCGATGGCGTGATCTTCAATCAGGTCAAGGGTGGTTTCACCGTCGACCTCGACGGCGCTGTTGCCTTCCTGCCGCGTTCGCAGGTCGACATCCGTCCGATCCGCGACGTCACCCCGCTCATGCACGTCCCGCAACCGTTCGAAATCCTCAAGATGGACAAGCGTCGCGGCAACATCGTTGTCTCGCGCCGTACCGTTCTTGAAGAAAGCCGTGCGGAACAGCGTTCGGAAATCGTCCAGAACCTTGAAGAAGGTCAGGTCGTTGAAGGCGTCGTCAAGAACATCACCGATTACGGTGCGTTCGTCGACCTCGGCGGCATCGACGGTCTGCTGCACGTGACCGACATGGCATGGCGCCGCGTCAACCATCCGTCGGAAATCCTCACCATCGGCCAGACGGTCAAGGTGCAGATCATCCGCATCAACCAGGAAACCCATCGTATCTCGCTCGGCATGAAGCAGCTCGAGAACGATCCTTGGGATGGCATCGGCGCGAAGTACCCGATCGGCAAGAAGATCACCGGCACCGTCACGAACATCACCGACTACGGTGCGTTCGTCGAAATCGAGCCGGGCATCGAAGGCCTCATCCACGTTTCCGAAATGTCGTGGACCAAGAAGAATGTCCATCCGGGCAAGATTCTTTCCACCACGCAGGAAGTCGAAGTCGTTGTGCTCGAAGTTGATCCGGTCAAGCGCCGTATCTCGCTCGGCCTCAAGCAGACCCTCGACAATCCGTGGACGACCTTTGCCCAGAAGTACCCTGTCGGCACCGTTGTTGAAGGCGAAGTCAAGAACAAGACCGAATTCGGCCTGTTCATCGGCCTCGACGGCGACGTTGACGGCATGGTTCACCTCTCCGACCTCGACTGGAACCGTCCGGGCGAACAGGTCATCGAAGAGTACAACAAGGGTGAAGTCGTCAAGGCTGTCGTTCTCGACGTTGACGTCGAGAAGGAACGCATCTCGCTCGGCATCAAGCAGCTTTCCGGCGACAAGGTCGGCGAAGCAGCAGCTTCGGGCGAACTGCGCAAGAACGCCGTTGTGACCTGCGAAGTGACCGCCGTTACCGACGGTGGCCTCGAAGTCCGTCTCGTCGACCACGATCTGGAAAGCTTCATCAAGCGTTCGGATCTGTCGCGTGACCGCGACGAACAGCGTCCGGAACGCTTCACGGTCGGTCAGAAGGTTGACGCCCGCGTCATCGCCTTCGACAAGAAGACCCGCAAGCTGCAGGTCTCGATCAAGGCGCTCGAAATCGCCGAAGAAAAGGAAGCTGTCGCTCAGTACGGTTCGTCCGACTCCGGCGCTTCGCTCGGCGACATCCTCGGTGCCGCTCTGAAGAAGCAGGAAAAGAACTAATCTTTCCCTCTTCGACCGAACATGGAAAAGCCCGCCTTATGGCGGGCTTTTTTTTATTGAATGGGGACACGCACATTGGCGGGTAAACGATCTTGCAGCACCACGTCATAGAGAACGCTGCCAATGCAAATCGAAGCGCAATGCTCGCAGAAGAACGGCCGGGATATCACCATCCCGGCCTTTCACACATTTCACTAAAGCCTTTTTATTGTCCGATCGAGCTAGGCAACACTGAGCATATGGATCAGGCCAAGGCTGATGGCGCCGAGAGCCACCAGCGAAAGCACTGCCGTCAGCGTGACGCGGCCACCGGCGGAAGCCACCGAACGGATATCCACGCCGAGGCCAAGGGCCGCCATGGAAACGATGGTGAGGATCGTCGAAGCAGACTGGATACCGGGCAGGATCGATTCCGGTATCAGATGCAGCGAATGCAGCGCCATCATGCCGAGGAAGCCGAGGATGAACCAAGGAACAAGCTGGAAGAAGCCAGGCTTGGCATTCGCGTCCTTGTTTCCGGCAAGTAGCGCCAGAGCCAGGATGACCGGTCCCAGCATCAGCACGCGCACGAGCTTCACCAGCGTGCCAAGCTGCACGCTGATCGTGGCGACCGGGGCGGTGGCGGCCAGAACCTGCGGCACGGCATAGACGGTCAGGCCAGCCAGCACGCCATATTGCGTGTGCGACAGCCCCAGAAGCGGCACCAGCAGCGGCAGAAGCAGCACGACGGCCACGCCCAGAATTGCAGTGAAGGCGATGGAAGCCGCCACGTCCTCGCTTTCCGCACCGATGACCGGTGCGGTTGCGGCGATGGCGGAATTACCGCAAATGGAATTGCCGCAGGCGACCAGCACGGCCATGCGGTGCGGAAGTTTCAGCAGACGCCCGATCCCGTAGCTGAGCGTAATGGCCAGCACCACAACGCCGGCAATGCCGAAAATGAGCCCCGAACCCGCAGCCACGACAGCGCTCGCGCTGATGGACGCGCCGAGCAGCACCACGGCGATCTCCAGAAGCAGCTTGGCCGAGAAGCCGATACCCTTGTTGAACTGCGGACCCGGACGCAGGAACGTCCGCACGAGCGTGCCGAGGAGAATGGCGATCACCAGCGCTTCGAGCCAGGCGCGACCCGCATAATGTTCCTCGACCCTCTCAATTCCGATCGCCGCGATTGCAACGGCGACGCTCAGGCCAAGTCCCGGGAGGATGTTCTGGATCTTTGAGTAGGTCATTTTGTGAATACTGCACTGAAAAGAAATATTTTCCGATCAGATGCCCGATTTTACCTGTTCAATCCATTTCATTATATGTCATATTTCATTCAGAAAAATCGAATGATCATTGCTATGACACTGGAACAGCTGCGAATTTTCATTGAAGTTGCCGAACGCGAACACCTGACGCGGGCCTCGGAAGCCCTGCATCTGACCCCATCGGCGGTCAGTTCGGCCATCCGGACCATGGAGGATCGCTACGGCGCAACGCTTTTCAACCGCATCGGCCGGCGGATCGAACTGACCGGCGACGGACGCCTGTTTCTGGACGAGGCGCGCGCGACGCTCGCCCGCGCCCGTTCCGCCGAGCGGATGCTTTCCGAACTTGGCGGCGGCAAGCGCGGCATTCTTGCCATCCATGCCAGCCAGACCATTGCCAGCTATTGGCTGCCGTCTTTTCTGGCACGGTTTCACAGCGAGTTTCCGCTGATCGATGTGCGGCTGACACTCGGAAATACGGAAAGTGTGACCCAGGCGACGGAGGAAGGCGTTGCCGATATCGGCCTTGTGGAAGGCGCGGTGCAGGCTCCGTCGCTGTCGATCACCAAGGTTGCAAGCGACCAGCTTATTCTGGTGGCGCGTCCCGACCATGACTGGGCCGCGGGTGGGAAACTGACCTGGGACCGGCTTTTCGAGGGGAAATGGATATTGCGAGAGCAGGGATCGGGAACGCGCAGCGTTTTCGAGGATGCCATGCGCGCTTCCGGCTACAATCCGGCGCGGCTGCATGTGGCGCTGGAACTGCCCTCGAACGAGGCCATCTGTTCGGCGGTGCGCTCCGGCGATTATGTAACCGCCATATCGGAACTTGTCGCCGCCCCGCATCTGAAAGCCGGAACGCTGGTGAAGGCAGACTTTGCCCTGCCGCAACGCCAGTTTCTCATGCTGCAGCACAATGACCGCTACAGGACGAAAGCGCTTCAGTCTTTCGCCAATTTGCTAAGCGGCGGAGATCAGCGGATCTGACGCAACAATTCCGGCTGCGGGAAGCAGGTGGAGGCCATGCCGTTCTTCGCCTGCCACAGGCCAATGGAGCGGCGGGTCTTGAAGCCGGGGAGGCCATCCGGCTTGCCGACATCATAGCCCAGCGCCTGCATGCGCTTCTGCATCGCGCCGATATCGGAGCGATACATGGAGCCGACATCGCCCCATGCGCGACTGAAATCGCCCGCGCCATAGGCGATGCGATCACCGACATGGCCGATGAAGAGCGCATAAAGATCGCTCATATTATAGTCCTTGAGCACGTAGAAGTTCGGGCTCACCACGAAGGCCGGGCCATAGCGACCGGCGGGCATGAGCAGGAAGCCCTCGCCCTTCATTTCATTGGCCGGAAATGGTTTGCCATTCACCCGCGTAATGCCGAGCTTTGCCCATTCGGCAATCGTCTTGCCCTGATCAGGTCCTTCCAGCGAACAGGACACGTTCTGCGGAACGCTGACCTCAAAGCCCCAGTCGCGCCCCTTCTGCCAGCCATGCAGTTTCAGATAATTGGCGATGGAGGCGAGCGTATCGGGGACCGAATTCCAGATGTCGCGCTTGCCGTCACCGTCGAAATCGACGGCGTGCTTCAGATAGGAAGTCGGCATGAATTGCGGCTGGCCGAGCGCGCCCGCCCATGAGCTTTTCATGGCGCTTTCATCAATATAGCCCCTGGAAGCGATTTCGAGAGCGGCAATCAGTTCCTTGCGGAACATGTCCTTCCTGGTCGCCATAAACGCCTTGGTGCCGAGAACCTCGTAGGCATTGTAGGGAATCTTGACCGTGCCGAAGCCGGATTCACGGCCCCAGACGGCAAGCAGGATCGGCCCCGGAACGCCGTATTTCTGTTCGATGCGCTTGAGGAGGCTGGCATATTGGCCATAGCGCGCCTGTCCGCCGCTTGTGACGGCGCTCATCGTCCTGGCATTGAAATATTTGCCGGGCGCACCGAATTCAGCCTGTTTCTGCTCTTTCGGCGTCGAGGGCTTTTCGCCGGGAATGACGAGATCGGGCAGTTTCCAGTTGATCGAGACACCGGTGAAGGCCTGATCGAAGACGGCGCGGGATACGCCTGCCGCCTTCGCTTCCGGCCAGAGGTCCTTTTCCAGCCAGCTGCGATACTGGTTTTCAACCTGCGCTTTGGACGGCGCGGCGATGGCGGGAGAAATGGCAAGGCTGGCAACCAGTGCAAGACCAATCTTCAGGCTATGCTTCCAATTTCCCGCTGCCATGCCTTCTCCATTAGTTCTAAAGGGTGGTTCTTGCCCGCAAGGCGGCAGCAAGCGTGCCTTCATCCAGATAATCGAGTTCGCCCCCGACCGGAACGCCGTGGGCCAGCCGTGTCACGCGCACGTCGAAGCTCGAAAGCTGGTCGGTGATGTAATGCGCGGTGGTCTGGCCTTCGACGGTGGCGTTGACTGCCAGAATCACTTCCCTGATTTCACCGGCGGCGACGCGCTCCACCAGTCCCTTGATGTTGAGATCGTCCGGGCCGATGCCATCGAGCGGCGACAGGCGACCGCCCAGAACATGATAGCGCACATTCATCGTACCGGCGCGCTCTAATGCCCAGAGATCGGAAACATCCTCCACCACGATGAGGGTGGCGGGGTCGCGGCGCTCATCGGTGCAGATCGTGCACGGATCGCTTGTGTCGACATTGCCGCAGCACGAACAGATGCGCACCTTTTCGGCGGCCTCCTGCATGGCGCCGCCAAGCGGCACCAGAAGCGCTTCCTTCTTCTTGATGAGATGCAGCGCCGCGCGACGGGCCGAACGCGGTCCAAGCCCCGGCACACGGGCCAGGAGTTGGATGAGACGTTCGATTTCTGGACCGGCTATTCGTTTGGACATTGGCTTAAGGGAGTAAGGGAATAGGGGAATAAGGGAGTAGGGAACGGGATCAAGGGAATATGCGGTATGGCGGCAGTCAGCCCACCAAAACATACTCCCCTACTCCCTTATTCCCCTACTGCCTTAAAACGGCAGCTTAAACCCCGGAGGGATCGGCAGGCCGGCGGTGAGCGACTGCGTCTTTTCGGCCATGGCCGCTTCCAGCTTGGCCTTGGCGTCGTTATGCGCCGCGATGATCAGGTCTTCGAGGATTTCCACCTCTTCTTCCTTCATCAAAGTCGGGTCGATCTTCAAAGCCGACAGGGTGCCCTTGCCGGACAGCGTGATCGTCACCAGCCCGCCGCCGGAAGAGGCCGAGGCCTCCAGATTGGCGATCTCGTCCTGCATGGCCTTCATCTTGGCCTGCAATTCCTTCGCCTGCTTCATCATGCCCATCATGTCACGCATGGGTTTACTCCATCATTCCGTAATTCAGTCGTCTTCAGACAGCGCACCGGGTGTTTCCGGTATTGCATCGAGGTCAATGTCCTCGTCGTCATTCTGTTCCGGCACGGCGATGCGCACGTCGGTGATCTTCGCGCCCGGAAAGGCCGCGAGAATGGCGGCAACATCGGGATCGGCGCGGGCGTCGGTCACCAGATTGTCGCGGCGCTCGGTCTCCGCCTCCGAAATGGTCTGCCCCGCCACGTCGCGGGCGACGGTAACGATCCAGCGAATGCCGGTCCAGTTCAGGAGGCGCTGTGAGATGTCGCTCGGCAGCGATTTTGGCGCGTCGTCGGTCAGGCCGATTTCGAGCCGGCCGGGTGCAATGGATGCAAGGCGCACACAGCTCTTGACCAGAATCTTGAACTGCATGTCGCGGTGCTTGTCGGCAAGCGCGACGACATCGTGCAGGCTGTTGATCGGAACTGAAGGTTGTGGCGTCGGCTCCACGAATTGCTGCGGCGCGACCGATGGCTCAACCGGCTGCGGCGGCGTTTCCACGATACGCATGGCCGTGGCCGGACCGCCGGAGGCGGGAGCCATCGAAGACGAGCCAACCGCATCGGCGGCAAAGCGCGCTTCAGGCTGACCGCCGCCGCCATTCGGGCGCGGGCTGCCCGGCTGCGGGCGCGGCGCTGCAACCGAACCATTGTCGAGACCGCGGATCGCTTCGTCCAGCGTCGGCAGATCGGCTGCATGGGCAAGCCGGATCAAAAGCATTTCGGCAGCCTGTACCGGCCTCGTCGCCGTGTCGACTTCCGCAATGCCCTTGAGCAGCATCTGCCAGGTGCGCGACAGCACGCGGACGGAAAGCTTCTGCGCGAATTCGCGGCCGCGCACACGCTCGTCTTCCGACAGCGACACGTCTTCCGCCACATCCGGCGTAAAGCGCAGGCGCGTCACCAGATGGTTGAAATCGGCAAGATCGGTCAGCACGACCGACGGATCGGCGCCCACATCATATTGCGCGCGAAACTCGGTCAGCGCGCCAGCGACATCGCCGCGCATCAGCATCTCGAACAGGTCGATGATACGGGCGCGGTCGGCAAGGCCCAGCATGGAGCGCACGGCTTCCGCCGTGACGGCGCCAGCGCCATGCGCAATGGCCTGATCGAAGATCGACAGCGAATCGCGGGCCGAGCCTTCGCCTGCGCGGGCGATCATGGCGAGCGACGCGTCGTCCACCGCGATCTCTTCCGCTTCCGCGATGCGGCGCAGATGTGCGGCTAGCGTGCCCGATTCGATGCGGCGCAGGTCGAAGCGCTGGCAGCGCGACAGGACCGTGATCGGCACTTTTCGGATTTCCGTGGTGGCGAAGATGAACTTGACGTGCGGGGGCGGCTCTTCTAGCGTCTTCAACAAGCCGTTGAAGGCGGCAGTGGAAAGCATGTGCACTTCGTCGATGATATAGACCTTGTAGCGCGCGGAGACCGGGCGGTAACGCACCTGCTCGATGATCTCGCGAATGTCGTCGATGCCGGTATGCGAGGCGGCGTCCATCTCGATCACGTCGACATGGCGGCCTTCCATGATCGCCTGGCAGTTTTCGCCCGGCACGGAAAGGTCGATGGTCGGCTGGTCAACCGTATCGGTCTTGTAGTTGAGCGCGCGCGCCAGAATGCGCGCCGTCGTGGTCTTACCGACCCCGCGAACGCCGGTGAGCATCCAGGCCTGCGCGATGCGGCCTGTCTCGAACGCGTTCTTGAGCGTGCGGACCATCGGCTCCTGGCCGATGAGATCGTTGAAATTCTGGGGGCGATATTTGCGGGCGAGAACGCGATAGGCCCCATCGGCAGCAAAGCCGGCGGATTTTGTGTCCATGAGCTGCCCTTCCGTTCTTCCTGTTCCGCTTTTTTCCCAGTCGCCAGTTTGGACCGGACGCATGAGCGACGTCAACCAAAGAGGCTACCCATCAACAGTCGTCGGCGTCGTGAGAAAGGGTGGGAGGCTGGCACGATGACCCGTGCCGTGGCTCGTTAGGGCTGCTTCCTTCCGGACCTGACCCGGTTGGCGAGTGGCTCGTCCACCACCAACCTCCCGGCTTGCATATCGTCAATTGTGAAGCAAAATGCAAGAAGGGCACCGTGCAAAAAGCAAGCGCCGGGCGAAAAAAACTGATAGAAACCGCTTATGGAACAATTCGAACTCGATAAACGGCTCAATGCCGACACGTTTTTTGTCGCCAAGCTCGGCCTGTGCGAGCTTCGGCTGATGAACGACCGGCGCTGGCCGTGGCTGATCCTGGTGCCGCGCCGCCCTGACCTCACTGAAATTCACGACATGACGCCGCTGGACCAGACCATGCTGACGTTCGAGACCGGCATCGTGGCGCAGGCGCTCAAGTCCGTGACGGCGTGCCACAAGATCAATACCGGCGCGCTCGGCAATATCGTGCGCCAGCTGCATCTGCATGTGATCGCCCGCAGCGAGGGCGATGCGGGCTGGCCCGGCCCCGTCTGGGGCTTCGGCACCCGCGAGACCTATGACGAAAAGGACGCCCACCGGCTGATCGCCGATATTCTCGCGGCGCTGTAGATCCGGTTGAACACGCCACTTCCCGAAAACCATTCACAGCTTCGGGACAGGCTTCTGATCCCCCTGAACAATATTCGAGAACACCATGGCTTTCCGTCTCTACGACCTGCCGGAAATAGAACCGAGTCGATCTGTCGGGGTTTTCCGGCAACCGGATCGACCGCCAGTCCGAAAAGCGGCAGGATGATTCTGCCTTCACGGCGCTGGAACTTCCCGAAACGCGAATCATGCTGCTGGGCGGCAACAGGCTGCTTCTCGACTATGCCGATGAGAAAGCGCCGCGCGCGCTGTTCCGCCTCGGCGAGGCGAAGGAATTTGCGGCGGAGCTTCATGAGCCCATCCTGCTCGGCCTTCAGGACGGCGTGCCTATCGTGGCGCTGACGACCCCGCTTGATCCGGAAACGATGGAAGCGCCGTTCCGGCTGCAGGATTATCGCAGCATCTATACGGAAGGGCTGGTTTCAGCCGACCTGCTCGGCGCGCTGGCGCAGGCGGCGGCGCTCACCGCGTGGCACACCAATCATCGATACTGCGGGCGCTGCGGCACAAAAACCGACATGCGTGCCGGCGGGGCCAAGCGGCAATGCCCGAACTGTGGCGCCGAACATTTTCCACGCACCGATCCGGTAGCCATCATGCTGCCGGTGCGCGGCGAGAAATGCATTCTGGCGCGTGGGCCGCATTTCGCGCCCGGCTCCTATTCCTGTCTTGCAGGCTTTATCGAGCATGGCGAAACGATCGAGGCCGCCGTGCGCCGTGAAAGTGTGGAGGAAATGGGGCTCTCCATCGGCCGCGTCGCCTATCACGCGAGCCAGCCCTGGCCGTTTCCCTATTCGCTGATGATCGGCTGTCATGCCGAGGTCTTGAGCGACGATTTCACCATCGACCGCTCGGAGCTGGAAGACGGCCGCTGGTTCTCCAGGGCCGAAGTGCGCACCATGCTGGCGGGTACACATGAAAACGGGTTGCGGGTGCCGCCGTCCGGCGCCATCGCAACCCATCTGATAAAAGCCTGGGCGGAAAACTGATCCCGCCCGATATTCTCTGAATTACTCGGCGGCGAGCAACTGCGTGCCGCGAATATCGCTGCCTTGATAGACGCCGAGAATGCGTACTTCCTTGGTGAAGAAGCGCAGTTCCTCCAGCGCGAGCTGGAGATTGGGGTCTTCCGGGTGTCCCTCGACATCGGCATAGAACTGCGTGGCGATGAAACGCCCGCCGATCTGGTAGCTTTCGAGTTTGGTCATGTTGATGCCATTGGTGGCAAAGCCGCCCAGCGCCTTGTAGAGCGCAGCCGGGACGTTGCGCACGCGGAAGACAAAAGTCGTCACGATGCGCTCGCCGTTTTCCGGACGCGGCGCCCATTGCTTGTTCTTGGACAGGACCACGAAGCGGGTCACGTTGTCTTCCGAATCCTCGACATTTTCTTCCAGAATATCGAGGCCGTAGAGATCGGCAGCAAGGCTTGGCGCAAGCGCCGCCATCGAACGGTCCTTCATGTCGGCGACGAGACGCGCAGCCCCTGCCGTATCGCCCGCGATGACGCCTTTCCAGCCATTCTGGCGGATGACGTTGCGGCATTGGCCGAGCGCATGGACGTGGCTGTGAACGGTCTTGATTTCCTCGCGCTTGACGCCCGGAAGCACCATGAGCTGGAAATGGATCGGCAGGAAATATTCGCCAATGATGTGCATGTCGGCAAGCGGCAGCAGATAATGAATATCCGCGACGCGACCGGCCAGCGTGTTCTCGATGGGGATCATCGCAAGGTCGGCGGCGCCGGTTTCAACCGCGTTGAAGGCATCCTCGAAAGTCGGGCACGGCAAAGGCTCCATGTCGGGAAACATGTTGCGGCACGCCGTATCGGAATTTGCGCCCGCTTCACCCTGGAAGGAAATCCTGTTGGTCTTCATCGTGTCCATGCTTTCTCAATTGCCGCTCGACGGCGGTCGTCAGATACCCTTTGCGACAAGAAGGCGCGCTCGGTCAAGATCAGCCTGCGTGTCCACGCCGAGCGGCACGGTCTTCACCAGTTCGACATCGATGCGCATTCCGGCTTCGAGAGCCCGCAATTGTTCCAGTTTTTCCCGCTTTTCCAAAGGCGACGGCCCAAGCTTCACAAAGCGTTCGAGCGCCGGGCGGCGATAGGCGTAAAGGCCGATATGATGATAGAGCGGACCTTCGCCATAGGGCGCGGTTGCGCGAGTGAAATAGAGCGCGCGCAGGCGGCTGTTGCCTGCCAGCGGCGAGCCCACGATCTTCACCACGCTCGGATTGGTCTTTTCTGATTCTTCCTCGATTTCGACGCCAAGCGTCGCAATGTCGGCAGGTCCGTCTTCCAGCGGCAGAAGCGCGCGGCGGATGATGTCCGGATCGATGGTCGGCAGGTCGCCCTGAACATTGACCACCGCATCGACCTCGCCCGCGGGATCGACTTTCAAAAGCGCTTCATAAATGCGGTCGGAACCGGATTCGTGATCCTCGCGCGTCATGATCGCTTCGTGGCCATGCGCGATCACGACCGAAAAAATCTCCTCGCTGTCGGTAGCAACCACCGTCCGGCCCAGCTTCGCAGCCGCCGCGCGATCGGCCACATGGACGATCATCGGCTTGCCGCAAATATCGGCAAGCGGCTTGTTCGGCAGGCGCGTGGAGGCCATCCGTGCGGGAATCAGCGTGAGGGTCTTTAAGGTCTGCAGCATGATCGCCTCTTGATAATAATAAGGTCGCGAACGCCTTGTAACGCGCTTCGCCGGTGCTGGAAATGCATCAAAAGTGTCAAAAAGTCACGGGTCCGGTCACCCTTATAGGTGTTGCATCGCCCTGGCAAAAGACCTAGTTTCCGCCCGATGCCGGGGAGAGAATTGTGACCTTTATTAAAGGTTTGCATGCCGGCTAGGAGAGCGTTCTCGGGGAGAGCGTTTTGGTAGAGGGAGCGCTGACCGGCGATGAATTCAACCCGGACTAACAAGTTTATCATGGCTTTTCTGGCAACGGTTTTCGTTGTCATGACGACGGGCATCCTGTCCGATTCGCTGTTTCACTCGCCTGCGCCTGAAAAGCCGGGCTTTGCCATCGAAGCGGCGGAAGCCTCGACCGGCGAAGGGGGAGCTGCACCGGCCAAGGAAGAAGTTTCGATTGCGACCTTGCTGCAGTCTGCCGATCCGGCGCGCGGTGAAACCGTCTTCAAGCGTTGCGCTGCATGCCATACCGGTGAAAAGGGTGGCGCCAACAAGGTGGGTCCGCATCTGTGGGATGTCGTGAACCGTCCGGCTGCCTCCGTTGAAGGTTTCGGCTATTCGGCTGCGATGAAGGAATTCGGCGCTGCGGGCAACAAGTGGGACTTTGAACATCTCAACAAGTTCCTGACCTCGCCGAAGGGCTTCATCAAGGGCACGGCCATGGGCTTTGCCGGCGACAAGAAGGACAATGAACGCGCCGACCTGATCGCTTATCTGCGCACGCTGTCCGACAACCCTGCCCCGCTGCCGACCGCCGATGCCGCACCTGCCGCTGGCGGCGATGCCAAGCCGGCCGAAGGCGAAAAGCCGGCCGAAGGCAGCGCACCGTCTGGCGCACCGGCAGGCGGCGAACAGAAGCCTGCGGAACCGGCTCCGGCGAATTAAGCCAACGAGACAAAATGATCAAAGCCCGGCTCGCCGGGCTTTTTTCTTGCCCGCATTAAATTTCTTGCCCGCATGCCTTTCTTCCTCCGCAAAATCCCATAAGACTTCTCCTAATATATCCGAAACAGGAACGGAGAGGCTGGATGAGAGCTTTTTGGGCGGGTGCGTTCGCGGTAGCCATGCTTGCGAGCACGGTTTCTATGGTTCACGCAAATGACGCGGAACCCCAATGGCGCTATTCCTCCAGCCTGCTTGGCGAGCCCAAATATCCAGCCGATTTCAAGCATTACGACTATGTGAACCCGGATGCGCCGAAGGGCGGCACGCTCAACATGGTTGCCGTCGGCACCTTCGACAGTCTCAATCCGTTCGTGGTGCAAGGGGTTCCTGCCGCGGGCCTGTCGGACTTCGGCGGCGGGATGCTTTACGACACGCTGATGACGGATTCGGCCGATCAGGCCTCGACCCAATATCCCGTGATCGCCGAAGCCCTGCAATATCCCGACGACTTTTCATGGGTGAAGTTCAAGCTCAATCCCAAGGCGAAATGGCATGACGGCCAGCCCATCACGGTCGATGACGTGATCTGGTCGTTCGATGTGCTGAAGAAGCAGTCGCCGATGTACAACAAATATTATGGCGACGTGGAGAAGGCTGAAAAGACCGGCGAACATGAGGTGAAATTCACCTTCAGCCAAAAGGGCAACCGCGAATTGCCGCAGATCATGGGGCAGCTTGCCGTTCTGCCCAAGCACTGGTGGGAGGGCAAGGACGCGCAGGGCAAGCAGCGCGACATCACCCGCCCGACGCTCGAAATCCCGCTCGGCTCCGCCGCCTACAAGATCGAGAGCATGACGCCCGGACGCTCCATCACCTGGGCGCGCGTCGACGACTATTGGGGCAAGGATCTGGCCGTCAATGTCGGGCGCAACAATTTCGACCGGCTGCGCTACGAATATTATTTCAACGAGGACGCGACCTGGGAAGCCTTCAAGAAGGGCGGTCAGTATGATTATCGCAACGAGAATCGCGCCCAGCGCTGGGCTGAGCAGTATAATTTCCCGGCAGTACAGCGCGGCGATGTCGTGAAGGCCTCTTTCCCCTACCATGCCGTCGGGCGCATGCAGGGCTATTTCCTCAATATGCGCCGCGACAAGTTCAAGGACCCGAAGGTGCGTCAGGCCCTGACCTATGCCTTCGATTTCGAATCGATGAACCGCCTGCTGTTCTTCAACCAGTACCAGCGCATCAACAGCTATTTCGCGGGCAATGAACTGGAACTGAGCGGCCCGCCGACACCGGCAGAGCAGGCGATACTGGAAACGGTGAAGGATTCGCTTCCCGCCGAGGCGCTGACCAAGGAATTCAAGCTGCCGGTCTATGACACGCCGCAGGCAACGCGCGATAACCTGCGCACCGCCCTGAAACTCTTTTCGGAAGCGGGCTGGACATTGCAGGGCAACAAGCTCGTCGATGCCAAGGGCAATCCGTTCACGATCGAATTTCTCGGCAAGGACCCGACCGACGAGCGCATCTACAACCCGTTCGCCGCAAGCCTGCGCAAGATCGGCATCAACGCGACGGTGCGCATCGTCGATACGGCGCAATTTCAGGCCCGCGTCAACGACTTCGACTATGATGTCATCACCTCCGTCATCCCGCAAACCGCCTCGCCCGGCAATGAACAGCGCGACATGTGGGGCTCCAAAGCTGCCGACTTCAAAGGCAGCCGCAATTATGCAGGCATCAAGAATCCGGCGATCGACAAGCTGATCGACCGCGTCATCTATGCCAAGGACCGTGACGAACTCGTCGCCTCGACCCACGCGCTCGACCGGGCTTTGCTGTGGAACTATTACGTCATTCCGCAATGGTATTCCGACAAGATCAACGTGGCCTATTGGAACAAGTTCGGAATGCCTGAAAAGCAGCCCGATTATATGGGGATTGACCCGTTCTCCTGGTGGATTGACCCTGCGAAGGAAGCCAAGCTCAAGACCGGCAGTGAATGAGGGCCGACGAGAATGACAATCCTTCGCATGAATCGCCGCCATTTTCTGGGGCTTTCGGGAAGTGCCGCTTTTGCGGCGTTCCTGCCACCAAGGGCCTTTGCCGACATACCGACGGGAAAGGCCCTGCACGGACTTTCGGCTTTCGGCGACCTGAAATACGGTCCTGATTTCACCCATTTCGACTATGCCAGCCCCGAAGCGCCGAAGGGCGGCACCTTCAATTTCGCGCCGTCATACTGGGTCTGGAACCAGAATACCGACACGTTCAACACGCTCAACACCTTCACGTTCAAGGGCGATGCGCCGCCGCGCATGGAACTGACCTTCGATACGCTGATGGCTTCGGCGCTGGATGAGCCGGATTCTGTCTATGGCCTCGTCGCGGAAAGTGCGACGCTTTCGAAAGACCACCGCAGTTGCACTTTCAAGCTTCGCAAGGAAGCGCGCTTTCACGATGGCTCGCCGATCACGGCGAAGGACGTGCTGTTCACCTATACGATCATCAAGCAGAAGGGCCATCCGAAGTTGCGCCAGTCTCTGACCGGCGTGGAAAAGGTGGAAGCAACCGGCAATCGGGAAGTGCGCATGCGCTTCGTCGAAGGGCGCGGACCCAATGCCATCCTCGACGCCGTGACCGTGCCGATCCTGTCGGAAAGCTGGTTCAAGGATCGCGACTTTGAAGCCACGACCATGGAGCCGGTGCTTGGTTCCGGTGCCTACAAGGTCGGAAATTTCGCCGCCGGCCAGTTCATCGAGTATGAGCGCGTCGAGGATTACTGGGCGAAGGACCTGCCGGTGCAGAAGGGCTTCAACCATTTCGACCGTATTCGCATCGAGTTTTTCCGCGACCGCCAGCCGCAATTCGAAGCCTTCAAGAAAGGCAGCATCGAGTATCGCGAGGAAACCGTCTCCAAGAACTGGGCGACGGCCTATGATTTCCCGGCCATCCAGCAGGGAAAGGTCGTCAAGCGTACCTTTCCGCCGGAAAAGCGCCCGCTGATGCAGGCCTGGGCGCTGAACCAGCGCCGCGAACGGTTCCGCGATCCGCGCGTGCGTGAAGCAATCGCGCTCTGCTTCGACTTCGAATGGACCAACGAGCATCTTTTCTACAATGTCTATGCCCGCTCGCAATCCTGCTTCAACGGATCGGATTTTCAGGCGAGCGGCCTGCCGACGCCCGATGAGCTGAAGGTGCTTGAACGCTATCGCGGCAAACTGCCGGACGCGGTTTTCGGGGAGGCCATGCTGATGCCGGTTTCCGACGGAACGGGACGGGACCGGAAACAGTTCGCGCAGGCCATCAAGTTGCTGGAGGAAGCCGGTTTCGAGCGCAGGAACGGCCAGTTCCATGACAAGGACGGATCGAAGTTCGCGCTCGAAATCCTAAGTAATTCGGAGGGGTTTTCTCGCGTATACAATCCCTATGTGCAGAAATTGCGCGCCATCGGCATCGATGCAAGCAACCGGCTTGTCGATGCAAGCCAGTATCAAGCGCGGATGCAGAACTTCCAGTTCGACATGGTGGGCATGGCGCTGCAGTTCAGCCCCACGCCGACACAGGAATCGCTTGCCGGCATATTCGGCTCCGAATCGGCCAAGGTGCCGGGCAGCTATAATCTTCCCGGCACGGAAGATCCGTTGATCGATGCGCTGATTGCGGATATCGGCAAGGTTTCGACGCGTGAAGAACTCGTCGCGACGATGCGGGTGCTCGATCGGTACTTGCGTATCCGGCGCGACTGGATTCCAAATTGGACGACAGCGAATCATCTCGTGGCCTATTGGGACCGGTTCGGTTTCAAGGAGCCGAAGCCCGATTACGGCTTTCCCGTCGAGACGCTGTGGTGGATAAAGCAATGATTGTGAATGACAAAAAGGCAGAAGCTGTTGGCAAGCCACAAGACTGAATCGAACCTGCGGAGAAAAACTGGCTGATGGGCGCTTACATTCTCCGCCGTCTGCTTCTGATGATCCCGACGATTTTCGGCATCATGGCCATTTCCTTCGCCGTCGTTCAGTTCGCCCCCGGCGGTCCGGTCGAGCGGGTGATCGCGCAGCTTTCCGGACAGGGCGGCGACGCTCTCGACCGCCTTTCGGGCGGTGGCGGCGATTTCGGGCAAAGCGCTGTCGACAGCGGCTCGGTCAATTCCAAATATCGCGGCGCGCAGGGGCTGGACCCGCAATTCATCGCCGATCTGGAAAAGCAGTTCGGTTTCGACAAACCGCCGCTGGAGCGTTTCGGCCAGATGCTATGGAACTATCTGCGATTCGATTTCGGTCGCAGCTATTTCCGCGATATCAGCGTGATCGACCTCATCAAGGAGAAGATGCCGGTTTCGATCTCGCTCGGCCTGTGGCTGACCTTTCTGTCCTACATAATTTCGATTCCGCTCGGCATCCGCAAGGCGATCAAGGACGGTTCGCGTTTCGACACCTGGACAAGCGCGGTCATCATCGTCGGTTATGCGATCCCGAGCTTCCTTTTCGCCATCCTGCTGATCGTGCTTTTTGCGGGCGGCTCTTTCTTCGACTGGTTCCCGCTGCGCGGCCTTACCTCACCGGATTTCGCGCAGATGTCGTTCTGGGGCAAGATCGGCGACTATCTGTGGCACATGGTGCTGCCGGTGACCGCACTCGTGCTTTCCGCCTTCGCCACCACCACGCTTTTGACCAAGAATTCGTTTCTGGAAGAAATCCGCAAGCAGTACGTGACCACGGCACGCGCCAAGGGGCTGACCGAGAATCAGGTTCTCTATCGCCACGTCTTCCGCAATGCGATGCTGATCGTGATTGCCGGTTTTCCGGGCGCCTTCATATCGGCCTTCTTTACCGGCTCGCTTCTGATCGAAACGATCTTCTCGCTCGACGGGCTTGGCCTGCTTGGCTACCAGTCGGTCATCAACCGCGATTATCCGGTGGTGTTCGCCAATCTCTTCATCTTCTCGCTGATCGGCCTTCTGGTCGGCCTCCTGTCCGACCTCACCTATACGTGGATCGATCCGCGCATCGACTTTGACCGGAGGGACGTCTGATGACCGACACCCCCTTGTCGCCCGCCGTTCCCGTGAAACGCCCGTTTCTGTCGCCGCTCAACAAGCGCCGCTGGCAGAATTTCAAGGCGAACAAGCGCGGTTACTGGTCACTTTGGATATTCCTGTTCCTGCTCATTGCAGCGCTTTGTTCCGAGTTCATCGCCAACGACCGGCCCATCCTCGTTTCCTACAAGGGCGAGCTGCTGATGCCGGTTTTCGTCGATTATCCGGAAGAAAGATTCGGCGGTTTTTACGCCGTCACCGATTATCGCGACCCGGTGATACAGGACGAGATCAATGCCCATGGCTGGGCCATCTGGCCACCGATCCGCTATTCCTACAACACCGTAAACAACGAAATACCGGAAGCGGCTCCGTCAAGGCCGTTCTGGCTTTATTCGGCGGAAGAGCGCTGCCAGCGTTACCCGCAGGGCGTGGAAGACCCGAATTGCCGCTTCGGCAATTTCAACCTCCTCGGCACCGACGATCAGGCGCGTGACGTCTTTGCGCGCGCGCTCTACGGCTTCCGCATTTCCGTGCTTTTCGGCCTGATCCTTACCTTCTTCTCCGCCATTATCGGCGTGACGGCAGGTGCGGTTCAGGGCTATTTCGGCGGCTGGGTCGATCTTCTGTTCCAGCGCTTCATTGAAATCTGGTCGTCGATCCCGGTTCTCTACCTGTTGCTGATCATCGCGGCGATATTGCCGCCCGGCTTCTGGGTGCTGCTCGGCATCATGCTCCTGTTCTCATGGGTCGCCTTCGTCGGCGTGGTGCGCGCGGAATTTTTGCGGGCGCGAAATTTTGAATATGTGAATGCAGCACGCGCGCTCGGCGTGAAGAACGGCACGATCATGTGGCGGCATCTCCTGCCAAACGCCATGGTGGCGACACTGACCTTCCTGCCTTTCATCCTGAACGGCTCGATCACCACGCTTACCTCGCTCGACTTCCTCGGCTTCGGCCTGCCGCCCGGCTCGGCTTCGCTCGGCGAACTCCTCGCCCAGGGCAAGAACAATCTCCAGGCCCCCTGGCTCGGCATTACCGGCTTCGTGGTCATCTCGCTGATGCTGTCGCTCCTGATCTTCATCGGTGAAGCAACACGCGACGCCTTCGATCCGCGAAAGGCATTTCAATGAGCGAGCCGATGAGCGGATCAATGAACGATTCTGGAAATAAAACGCTGCTTTCCGTCCGCGATCTGTCCGTCGCATTCCGCCAGAATGGCGAGGGACGCATTTCCGTCGACCGGGTATCCTTTGACATTGCCGAAGGCGAAACGGTAGCGCTTGTTGGCGAATCGGGATCGGGCAAGTCCGTCTCGGCCCTGTCGATCCTGAAATTGCTGCCCTATCCGTCCGCGAGCCATCCTTCCGGGGAAATTCTCTTCAATGGCCGCGACCTGATGAAGGCCTCGGAACCGGAACTGCGCCGTGTGCGCGGCAACGACATCACGATGATCTTTCAGGAACCGATGACCTCGCTCAATCCGCTGCACAGCGTGGAGCGTCAGATCGGCGAAATCCTGAAAATGCATCAGGGCATGGGTTTCGAGGCAGCGCGGGCGCGAACGCTGGAACTTCTTCACGAAGTCGGCATTCGCGAACCGGAGAAGCGTCTGTCCGCTTTCCCGCACCAGCTTTCCGGCGGGCAACGCCAGCGCGTCATGATCGCAATGGCGCTTGCCAACAAGCCGAAGCTGCTGATCGCCGACGAGCCCACCACCGCGCTCGATGTTACCGTGCAGGCGCAGATATTGAAGCTGCTTGCCGAACTGAAAGCCGCACAGGGCATGTCGATGCTCTTCATCACCCACGATCTCGGCATCGTGCGCAAGATC
The DNA here is from genome assembly GCF_000182645.1 of Brucella intermedia LMG 3301. Classification (NCBI taxonomy): domain Bacteria; kingdom Pseudomonadati; phylum Pseudomonadota; class Alphaproteobacteria; order Hyphomicrobiales; family Brucellaceae; genus Brucella; species Brucella intermedia. Next base: position 10,502 of record NZ_ACQA01000001.1, on the reverse strand, counting down.
GCCGACAGGGTCTGCGTGATGAGCAAAGGCAAGATCGTTGAGACCGGGCCGACCAGGGATATTTTCGAGAACCCGCAGCATCCTTACACCAGGCACCTGCTTGCCGCCGAACCGAAGGGCGAACCGCCCGCCGCTGATCCTGCTGCCAGAACGGTGATGGAAGGCAAGGATATTCGCGTCTGGTTCCCGATCAAGAAGGGGTTTTTGCGCAAGACCGTCGACCATGTGAAGGCGGTGGACGGCATCGACGTGAACCTGCGGGCCGGCCAGACGCTCGGCGTCGTTGGCGAATCGGGTTCCGGCAAGACGACGCTTGGCCTCGCGCTTTCTCGCATGATCTCATCCAGAGGCGAGATCAATTTCGACGGTCGCGACATCGCGAAGTTCAGCTTCAAGGACATGCGCCCGCTGCGCCGCGAATTGCAGATCGTGTTTCAGGACCCGTTCGGGTCGCTGTCTCCGCGCATGACCATCGCCGACATCATCGCCGAAGGGCTTCTGGTGCACGAGCCGAAGCTTTCAGCGGACGACCGCGATGCGCGCGTGGTTGCCGCGCTCAACGAGGTGAACCTCGACCCGGAAACACGCTTCCGCTACCCGCACGAATTTTCCGGCGGACAGCGCCAGCGCATCGCCATTGCACGCGCCATGGTGCTGAACCCGAAATTCGTCATGCTGGACGAACCGACCTCGGCGCTCGATATGAGCGTGCAGGCGCAGGTGGTCGATCTGCTGCGCGCATTGCAGAAGAAGCATGATCTCGCCTATCTTTTCATAAGCCACGACCTGAAAGTGGTGCGGGCGCTGGCAAATGACGTGCTGGTGATGCGCAACGGCAAGGCGGTGGAATATGGCGCGGCGAAAGATGTGTTTGCCAATCCGCAGACCGAGTACACCAAGACACTGATGGCAGCAGCTTTCCATATGGAGGCGACCGAAGGGGGAGTAAGGCAATGACCGATACCAAAGGCAATATCCTTCTGGCGATCACAGACTGGGACCCGGAAATCTGGCTGAAGACGTTTCGCGATCACGCGCCGGACCGTCCGGTGGTGACGGATCGCGCGGAAAACGATCCCTCCATCAAATATGCACTCGTGTGGAAGCAGAAGCCCGGCTCGCTTGCCAACCTGCCCAATCTGAAGGTCATCTTCTCGCTGGGTGCCGGCGTCGATCACGTCTTCCGCGACGACCGGATTCCCGATGTGCCGCTGGTGCGCATCATCTCCGACGATCTCACCATGCGCATGACGGAATATGTCGTCTGGCAGGTGCTGGATCATCATCGTCTCGGACAACGCTATCGCAAGCAGCAGCAGAATCATGTCTGGCACGAAGATCGCCGCCAGCCAGCCGCGCATGAGGTGACGGTCGGAATCATGGGTCTTGGCGTGCTCGGCCGCGATGCCGCTGAAAAGCTCAAAACCCTTGGCTTCAATGTCACCGGCTGGAGCCGCCGTCCGCAGGAAATCGACGGCATTCAGACCTATCATGGCAAGGACGGCTTTACGAAATTCCTCAAGACCGCCGACATCTTCGTCTGCCTGCTGCCGCTGACGCCCGACACGAAGGGCATCCTCTCCATGTCGATGTTCGCGCAACTGAAGAGCGACGGGCCGCTCGGCGCTCCGGTGCTGATCAATGCCGGACGCGGCGGATTGCAGAACGAGGCGGATATTCTGGCAGCACTTGATCGCGGACTTCTTTCGGCAGCTTCCCTCGACGTGTTCACGCAGGAACCGTTGCCGGCCAGCAGCCCGCTCTGGGACCATCCGCGCGTGACGATCACCCCGCATGCGGCGGCAAGCTCATCCGCAACCGCCCTTGTGCCGCAGATCATCCGGCAGATCGAAGCCTTCGAGCGCGACGGGACACTGGAGCACGTCGTGGACCGCAACACGCAATATTAGAGCGGTTCCTGTTCTGACAGAATCGCCGGGACCGCTCTAACTATTTGTTTTATCGCATTATCCAACGCATCGAAGCGGGATAAGAAATCAGTCCAGTGAACTGATTTCCCCGCATAAACGTTTCTTTTGCTGGAAATGCTCTAGAGCCGCCTTTGTAGTCTCTTTTCCCTCATCCTGAGGAGCCTCCTGAGCCTGTCGAAGGAGGCGTCTCGAAGGGCTGAGGGAAAACGCACAACGCCCGCCGTCCCTTCGACCGGCTCAGGATGGTAATGGCGACAAAGACGCACAAGTCCGATCTAGTTAAGCAGTAATCCCAATCGTTCCATCCTCGCCGACCGTCACCCGATGGCCGGCGAGTTGCTTTTGCGCCTCGCGGTCGAGTTCAACGGCGACGGGCACGTCATGGCCCATTTCACGGGCAACGATGAGGCCAAGCAGCAGGATCGCATCAGGCTCGTGCAGGACAATGGCTGCGGGCGCGTGGCCGCTATGGACCAGTTCCAGCAGGACGGCAGCGGCTGACGACGAGCCGATGGTTCCCGGCAGGCAAAGCACGCGCCCGGCGATGCTTTGCCCATGTTCCGGATGGCGCACATCGGCAATCCGCCCGCTTTTCGGATCGACACCGCCCCAGAAGCTGATCGGCGCGGAGAGAACCAGCGCCTCGGCATCAGCGGCCTTGCCAGCAACGAGTATAGAAGTTTTCCCGATGCTCATGCTGCCTGCCTCCCGAAAACCGGCCTGCCTGCGACAGCGCTTTCCACACATTCCTCCAGCGAACCGTAAAGCACGCCATAGCCGGTATTGCCGGGGGCATAATGGGCGAATTTGCCGGAATTGGTCATCAGGATGGCGTCACCCTTAGCTGGCAAAATAGGTGTGACGACGACGCAAGTATCGGCGACGATGACAACGCCTGCCCTTTCCAGTGCTTGCCTGCGCCCGTCTTTCTCCAGCTCGGCCAGCGCATGGCGGCCCGTACAGGCATAGAGCGGGACAGCGAGCTTGCGCTGCGCTATGGCGCGCTCCAGACGGTCGAATTCCGTTATCGAGAGATGCGGACTGCCAATGGCGACCGCATCGATATGGTCCACCCGCTCGACAGTCGAAAGCCGCTTGCGCGTCGCCTCGACCATGTCTCGCGTGACGCGGATGACGCTTTCCGGTTCCTGATGCTGCAAGGCCGTTTCAAGATCGGGGGCTTCCGGCGTCACGCCCGCAATATGGAACAATCCGACCGCGCCCACCGATGCCGAGGCCGCACCGAAGGCCTTGAGATCATCTTCATCGGGGTGGACGGGACTGCCCGCGACGACACCGATATTCGTTCCCACGCTGCGACCGAACAGATTGCCGAGAATGGGCCAGGCCACCTCCGACGACAGGAAGCCAGGATCGAGCGCCGAAATATCGAACACCACCGTAGCGCGGCGGTTTTCGGTGCGATGAAGACCATAATCGGGCGCGCGTCCTGCAATGGCGCAGGCGATATCCAGGAAATCGCCATAGCGATTGGTGCGCGCGCCCAGAACCGAATTGCAGAACACGACCGCATTGGATTCGCCCCATGCGACATCGGTTCCCTGTGCCGGTCTGTGGCCTGCCTGATAAGGCGCGCAGGTCCATGTCGGCTCGCAGCCGAGCTTGATGTAGGCGCGCATCATGCGCCTGGCCATATCCGCCTCGTGAGCCGGCAAAAGATTATGCGAACAGCCGGTCAGATCGATGGAACCGACATTGAGTGTGGCGCGCACCCTGACCTTCGCGCCGCCCTCTACAAGCTTCTCAGCAAAAAGCGTTCCGCTATCGCCGTGATAGAGCGCACCGTCGATATGCGCTGATGCGACAGGGATAAGACGCGGCGCACCCATAAGCCGCGCAGTGTCGGCCACGATGCGCATCGCCATCGCAGCGCCTTCCCCCTGATCGCCTGCGGCTATCGACCGCTCTTCATCGGTTAATGTCAGTGCCACGCGTGATCTCCTTGCGCATGGTTATGGATGTGGGGCGGCTATAGCCCGGATGCGCGGTTTCCGCGATCTTGCGATATCCGAGCTTCTCAAACACCGCCCGATTACGCGCAAGCTCGATACGCACCTGCAACTCAATCGAGGGCTTGCCTTTTGCAACCGCAACATCTTCCGCCTTTTGCATCAGCAATCGCCCAATGCCTCTTCCCTCAAAAGCGGATGCGACGGCAAGCTTGCCGAGATAAAAGCCCTCGGCCTTTTCCCGTATGAAGACACAGCCGACAAGTCTGCCATCAAGGAAGGCTGCAAAGCCGGTTTCTTCCTCGGCCTTCTGCCGCAAATTTTCTGCCGTCAGCAAACCTGCTGATGAGGGCGGATCGATCACGCCGTCCATATAGGCGAAGCTGTCGCGGATCATGCCGACCAATTCTTCCCACTGCTCGAAATTCCCGCCAATAACTTCGACACGCAGAGCCGTCATTTCGGTTTGCGCGCCTTGTAGCGAATGGTTTCGAAGCGGACATTCAAGGCATTATAGAGCAGCAGCCGACCGACCAGCGGCTCGCCGATCCCGGTGATGAGCTTGATGACTTCCATTGCCTGCAGGCTGCCGATCACACCCGGCAGGACGCCCAGCACTCCGGCTTCCGCACAGGTCGGCACCGTTCCGGGCGGCGGCGCTTCCGGGAAAAGATCACGATAGGACGGGTTGGGCGTGCCGTCGGGGCCGGTCGCGTAGGGCATCAGCACCGTGACCGTACCGTCGAAACGGCCCATGGCGCCGGTCACCAGCGGGCGACCGACTTTGGCAGCGGCATCGGCCAGAATATAACGCGTGGTGAAATTGTCCGAACCATCCACCACAACGTCGTAATTGCCGATCAGGGCTTCGGCATTGTCCGCATCGAGGCGGAGCTGATGCCCTTCTACCCTCACATGCGGGTTGATGCGGGCAATGGCGGCGAGCGCGCTTTCCACCTTCGGCTGGCCGACGCTTTGCGTATCGTGGATGACCTGCCGCTGCAGGTTGGACAGCGAAACCGTGTCATCGTCGATGATGCCGAGCGTGCCGACACCCGCCGCCGCCAGATATTGCAGCACAGGCGCGCCAAGCCCGCCTGCGCCGACGATCAATATGCGGGCCGCCTTCAGCTTCTGCTGGCCCGGCCCGCCAATTTCCGGCAGCACGATATGGCGCGCGTAGCGTTCGAGTTCTTCGGATGAAAAGGGCTTCGATGGTGCGTTCATGGTCGGCAAACATATGCCTCTGCCGACCCGCTGTCAGCGGATATTTTGCCTCAGAGCGGGGTAAGCGTGCCAGCGGCCACATTGAAAAATTGCGCTTCCCCTTCAAGCGCCTCAAAAAGCGCCCGATCGGTGCCGGTCATGAAGGCCTGCCCGCCAAGCTCATTAAGGATGCCGAAAAGTGCGGCGCGGCGTCCCGTATCGAGATGCGCGGCGATTTCATCGAGCAGGAGTATGGGGGCCATGCCGGAAAGCTCCGCCGTCAGCCGCGCATGAGCAAGCACCAGACCGATCAGCAGGGCCTTCTGCTCGCCGGTGGAACAAAGGGCGGCAGGCATCGCCTTGGGGCGATGCTGGACGATCAGATCGGTGCGATGTGGACCTTCCAGCGTGCGGCCCGCCGCCCGGTCGCGTGCGCGCCCATCGCGCAGGGTGCGTCGGAAATCCTCTTCAAGATCGAGCGCCGCCTCGACACTGATTCTCTGCTCCAACGTTCCTTCCAGAAAGCAGTCAGCCTTGGGAAACGGTCCTTCGGCGGGCAGCCGTTCGATCATCGCCGCGATCAGGCGCATGGCTTCGGCGCGGGCGGCTGCGATGGCCGTGCCCAGTTCAGCCATCTGGCTTTCTATCGCATCCAGCCATTGGTCGTCACCGTTGCCGTCGCTCAGCAACCGGTTGCGGCTGCGCATCGCCCGTTCATAATCGAGCACGCGCTTGCCGTGCGCGGTATCGATGGCGAGCACCATACGGTCCAGAAAACGCCGCCGGTCGGAAGCGCCTCCCGTGAACAGCCCATCCATCGACGGCACCACCCAGAGAATGCGCGCATAATCGAGCAGATCGTCGCCGGAAGCGGCAATACCGTTGATGCGGACCTTGCGGCCACCCTCGCCGCCGCCAGCGGTGCCGGTGCCGATCTCGGCCTCGCCATAGATCATGCAATCAAGCGCGGCATGAATGGCAAAGCCATCGAGCGAACTGGTGCGTGCGACATCGTCATAAGCAGCGCGGCGCAGGCCGCGCCCCGGCGACAGAAAGGAAACCGCTTCGATCAGATTGGTCTTGCCGGAGCCGTTTTCGCCGGTCAGCACCACGTGGCCGGGGCCAAGCGGCAACGACAGTTCCGCATAGTTGCGGAAATTGACAAGCTTAAGCCGCCGGATCGAAACGCGATCCGGGCGGCTTTGATCAGGCTCGGGCCTATTCACTTTTCTGTTCTTTAAACACGCATAGGCATGAGAACGTACAGCACATCTTCATCGCCCGTATCGCGCACCAGTGTCGGTGAACCGGCATCGGCCAGCATGAAGACCGCATCGGAACCCGAAAGCTGGCTGGTGATATCGAGCAGGTATTTCGAGTTGAAACCGATATCGAGCGGATCGGCATCGTAATCGGCAGCAAGCTCGTCGGTTGCGCTGCCGGAATCGGGGTTGTTGACGGTAAGCGTCAACTGGCCATCGGCGATGGAGAGCTTCACTGCGCGGCCACGCTCGCTGGAAATGGTCGAGACGCGGTCGACGGAGGCTGCGAATTCCTGGCGGCCGATGGTGAGCTTCTTGTCGTTGCCGGACGGAATCACGCGCTGGTAATCCGGGAAGGTACCGTCGATCAGTTTCGAGGTGAGCACCACAGAGCCGACCGTGAAGCGGATCTTGGCGTCCGACAGTTCAACCGTAACGACCACTTCCGGCACATCGACCAGCTTCTGCAGCTCGGCGACCGTCTTGCGCGGAATGATGATGCCCGGCATGCCTTCGGTGCCGGACGGCGCTTCCAGTTCGGCGCGCGCCAGCCGGTGGCCGTCGGTCGCGACAGCGCGCAGCTTCAGCGCGCCATCGCTTTCGATGGCGTGGAAGAAAATGCCGTTGAGGTAATAGCGGGTTTCTTCCGTCGAAATCGCAAACTGGGTGCGGTCGATGAGGCGCTTCAGCGCCTGCGCCTCGATGCGGAAGGAGTGGGTGAAGGCGCCAGCGGTCAGTTCCGGGAAATCGGACTGCGGCAGGCACTGCAGGCGGAAGGACGACTTGCCGGAAATGACCGACATGGAGCCGCCATCCGGGTTGGTCGAGAGCATGACTTCGGCGCCGTCGGGCAGCTTGCGGACGATGTCGTAGAGGAGATGCGCCGGAACCGTCGTGGCGCCAGCCTGCTCCACCATGGCGGCCGTCGCTTCATTGACCTCAAGATCAAGATCGGTGGCCTTGAGCGCGAGGCTTGCGCCCTCAGCCTGCAAAAGCACGTTCGACAGAATCGGTATCGTGTTGCGGCGTTCCACGACGCGGTGGACGTGATTGAGAGATTTGAGAAGGTTCGATCGCTCTAGGGTAACACGCATGTTCAAACGCACTCGCTCGCTGGGACAGGGCAACTGCATCTGACGGGCAGGCAGGCGGCCCCTGTCGATAAGGCGCCCAGGGCGCCAGAAGGTCCGTTAAAGTGGCAGATTTTTAAGGAGAAAAGCAAGCCCGCGCCGTGTCGGAAAGCGACAGGGCCCGGGCTTTTTGTTGATAACCGCCGTTGATAGCGGGGAAGGTCGGATCGCCGCATCGAGCATTCCGAAAATCGATTCTGATTTTCGGGCCGATGCCGAGATCGATGCTCGGGCCGATGCCGGGGCCGGTCAGGCGGCCTGATCGTTGATAAGGCGCTTGAGAAGCTCCAGTTCCTGGGCAAGCTTGGTATCGGCGCCGACCAGATCCTCGATCTTGCGCACGGCGTGAAGGACCGTGGTGTGATCGCGACCGCCGAAGCGGCGACCGATTTCCGGCAGGGAACGCGGCGTCATCATCTTGGCAAGATACATTGCCACCTGACGCGGCTTGACGATGGTGCGCGTGCGGCGGTTCGACAGCAGGTCCTGCTTCGAGACATTGTAATGCCGCGCGACGATGCGCTGGATTTCCTCGATGCGGATACGCTTCGGTTCACCGACGCGGGTCAGGTGACCGAGCAGTTCATCGACGCGGTCGATGGAGATGTTCGGCTCGAAGGACTGGCGGAACAGAAGCTGGTTGAAAGCGCCTTCCAGTTCACGGCCCGATCCGGTGACGGTGCGGGCAACATGGGAAAGAATCTCTTCGCCAATCGTGAGGCTCGGATCTTCCGCCTGCGCTGCGGCCAGACGGCGGCGCAGCATTTCGACGCGCATTTCATAGTCGGGCGCGGCCACTTCAAGTGCAACGCCGCCCTGAAGTCGCGAACGGACACGCACATCGAGCGATTCCAGTTCGGAAGGCGCACGGTCGGCGGCAACAACGACCTGCTTTGCGCTGTCGAGCAGCGTGTTCAGGAGATGACAGAACTCGTGCTGGATCGACTTGCCCTGCAGGAACTGCATGTCGTCGATAACGAGAAGGTCGATATCGCGAAGCTGTTCCTTGAAGGACAGCGCATTGTTGTCGCGGATGGCGGTGGCGAAGCGCCACATGAAATATTCTGCCGTCAGATAGACGACGCGGGCCTTTTCCTGGCGCTGGAGCGCGGCGGCGGCGATCGCCTGCAGAAGGTGAGTCTTGCCGAGACCGACGGAAGCATGGATGAAAAGCGGATTGAAGCGAACGGCGCTGGAACCGGCCTCCGCAATGGTGCGGGCTGCGGCGAGCGCCACGCGATTCGATGCGCCATCGACAAAGCTGTCGAACGTATAACGGGGATCGAGCGGCGAGCCGAGCACGGCACCCGAAGCCGCCGCCGATTCTGCGACAACGGCGGAACCGCGCTTGTCGCCCACCGGCTGGCCACCAAAGGACTGGCCGAGCGGGAACACCATCTTTTCGCGCGGGGCGACGACCGGCTTGTTCTCGGAAGCTTCGCAGGCTTCGACCGGAGCGGCGCTGCGCACCACGCGGCTTACGCCACGAACCACGACTTCAACCTTCAGAATCTGCGGGTTTTCTTCCTGCCACAGCTCGGTCAGCAGTTCGGAATAGTGATTGTTGATCCAGGAGCGCAGGAAGGCCGTCGGAACCGACAGGCGGACAATGCTCTTGGAGATGTCGTCGAGCTTCAGACGACCGAACCAGCTGGAATAAATCTCGGTGCCGACGCGGGCTTTCAGCTTTGCCGTAAGGCGCTCGAAAACCTCATCACCAGCGTTGCCGCTCAACTCGACCAGGCTCTTGTCATTTCCGGTAGCAGAAGATCCGTGGATACGGTTCGCATGTGCATCACCCATCGTTGCCGTCGATTTGCCGGTCATCATTGCCATCGTCTCGCCTGCCTTCACATTCGTACGCGCCGTTTTCTGGCGCTTGTCATTTTTTCCTGTCCGCGCCGCGGATTATCATCCGTCTGGCCAGCAGGTACTCACTCACAAAGCCCGGCTCGAAAGCTCTGGGCCAAACACAAACTCAAACGGTCCCATCAGGACCAACACCCGGATACTCCTTCCCGGCGACCTTTTTACGACTCACAACACTTTTATCGGAGGCTGATTGCCCGGAAAGAAATCCGCCACAACCATTCAATTGTCGGGGACATGCCTAAAACGGCATTCCGGTTAATGAATGGTAAGCAATCAACCATGAGGATCAGGACCTTACGACCAGAATATAACACCCGCGGGCTGTGACACCCACGCCGACAAACTCGTTATTTGATGCTAACTCCGGGCCGATGGCCCACCCCTCTTATGTCCTGACTTTAGCGAAGCCTCGCAGCAAAGGGCAAGCCTCAGAAAACCACATTTTTTTACTGAAAGCTCTTGCAGGGCCTCCCCACAACAGGGGGGAATCGGATGCCAGCGAAATAACACCTTTGGATTCAATGCGTTTTCATAGGACAATTTTTAGGTGGTCCTGATATGTTCCGTCCGAAAAATAAATTTAAAAAAAATTCTTGACTCAAACCCACTTCCGAGTCCCTAAACCCACCTGTGGATAACAGTGGATAAGAATCTACAACCATTTGAAAATACTAATCAAATCAACACTCACAGGATTGACGCCCCTCTCAAAAATTCCAGCTAGTCATTGAAATATCTCTTCAATTGGAGATGGAAAGAAAGAACGCCGGTTGTCCAAAAAACGCTCAAAAAAGAAAACCCGGCTAACAATGAGCCGGGTTTCGAAACTGATCCATAAGAATGGATGAATATTAGGCGTTGAGAGCCTTAACGCGATGGGCAAGGCGCGAGACCTTACGCGAAGCGGTGTTCTTGTGCATCACGCCCTTGGAAGCTGCGCGCATCAGCTCAGGCTCAGCAGCCTTGAATGCGAGTTCTGCAGCCTGCTTGTCGCCGCTCAGGAGAGCGTCTTCGAGCTTGCGCACAAAGGTGCGAACGCGCGAACGGCGGGACTTGTTGATTTCGGTGCGGGCAGCGATCTTGCGCACTGCCTTCTTGGCCGAAGGAGTATTGGCCATAAATGCCTCTCTT